>NZ_JAIUIF010000010.1:0-132500 GCF_020165475.1 Mesorhizobium sp. BR1-1-15
GCGGCAAGGGTGGGGGCAAGGGTGGAAGCAAGGGGTCAAGTCGTGACGGTGCGATGGAGATCGAAACCGGGCTGATACCCAGTTCAGTCAACGCAACAAACCCTACGCAGGTAAGATCTTTCAAAATTTTCGAAGGCAAGGGATGTCGCCGCGACTACGCACGGTTTTGCCCGACGAAACCGATGGGTAAATGCGACCTTGAAAGCCAGATCGAACGGCTTTCACCTGCGTGCAGAGATTTCGTCGAGAAGCATCGGTGAAGTTGCGTGGCTATTATGCTAATGTAGCTATCTCTCATTCGATGCGTCAGTCTGACGATAGGTCCTCAGCTGACCGTCTGTCGAGCATGGCCGCGGGAAATAAACATCCCTGGCCCGAGCCGGTTGCGGGGCCTGTAGCTGGAGGGCCGTCAACGGGCCATGAGGAGAAAAAGGGCGAGAAACCGGGATCGCGACGCAAATCCTATGTCCGACAATCGGAACATTGCCGCTGCGATCGAGGCTTGCTACGACGCCGCGTTCGAGTTTAGGCAGTGGCCCGCAGCGCTTCAAATGCTGGCCCACTCCCTGGGAGCCACAAGTTGCGTTATCCGCACCTGCGATCCAACTCACCCGTTTCGTAGCGATCAGCGATCGCCGACCGCGCTCAGACCCGATTCGACCGAACATGCCGAATTCGCCGCCCTTTGGATCGAAAGAATCGAAGGTGCTCCCGATCCGCATGAACGTAGACCGCGCAAGAGGTTGGCAAAACTGACAGACAGCTTCGTTGTCGAGGATGAGATCACCACTCGTGATGAGCGCGAGGTTCTCCCTTATTACCAAGAAATCGCGCGTCCAGGCGACCGGGAATGGTGGGCTGCAATAGACTTCATGGTGAAGGATCGAAGGTGGATGCTCTCGATGTTTCGTGACGCTCATAAGGGGCCATTCTACCGGAATGAAGCCGAGGATTTCTTGGCGATCGTTCCGTCGATGGTTCGCATCATCAGTGCTGCGGAAAAGGTTTGGGAAACGGCAGTCGAACCGAACCTGGCCATTCTGGATCGGATGGGAAGCGCAGCGCTGTTGCTGAATTGCCGAGGCCGCGTCACCCGCTACAATAAACACGCGGAAGCTCTGCTTGGTACTGGCCTCGTTATCCACGGTGGTCGTCTGCGGGCGGCAGATCGGCCCAGTGATTCACGCTTGCAGAAATTGATCGCAGGCGTGGTCAGCCAATGCGGCGACTTGAGCGACGGGGAGCCCGTTTTGATTGCTCGCGAGGGTTCGCCATGGCTTCTTGCTGAAGCCATTCCGATGACCTCGTTCGTCCATGACCTCTTTAACGGCGGAGACGCGCTCCTCTATTTTACCGATCTTGTGGCCGAACCGGCGCTACCCAAGCAACTGATAAGGCGCGCCTTTCAACTAACAGCAGCCGAAACGCGGCTGGCCTGCCGCCTTGCCGATGGCCGAGGTATAGGCGCGGCAAGCTCTGCCCTGGGAATTGGCCGTGAAACCGCCAGAACCCAGCTCCGTGCAATATTCTCGAAAACAAGCACCGGAAGTCAGGCGGAACTCGCGAAGCTCTTGTCCCGATACCAAGGGTCCTCCACGCATTGAAGTCGCGGTGTCACCCGTTCGGGTGAAGCCCTGACGGTCCAAGGGTTGCACTCTGCGCTGAATCGGGGCCGTGGCACTTCACAACAACAGGCGCCGGTCTCGATCCGATACGTCTCAAGCGGGGCGGGCGGTCAGACGATATTTGGTTTTTGCAACGGCGCGTGCCTGAATCCCTCTGGTGTCCGACTAGTGCCTTCGGGCCGAAGAGGTGAGCAGAAAACATCGCGTCCGCTATTACATTAGCAGTAGGAAATATATTGCCAAACGGCGGCGCGAGGCGGATCATCAACGCCCGCACCTCCGATCGAGAATTGGAAAGACAGGGCTGATCGGAGCTTGCCGATCGTACCGAACGCCAGGAGGTTCAGATGAAACTGCGTGCTTGCCTGCCAAGTGCAGGATGGACAGCTATTGCCTTAATGAGTTTCGGCACAGGTGCTGCCATTGCTTACGCCGCGGACAGTCCGTTGCAGTCGCAGCTTGCGGCGCCAAGAGTATCGTTGCCGGGGGAACTCGACATCACACACTGCGTCGCTCTGGCCCCTGCCGGCCAATCACTGGCCCCGCAAGACTTGAAGGCCTACGAGGAGGCCCAGCCGCCATTGTGGGATGACCTGGGCTCCCTGAGCTATCCGATCAGCACAAAGAGCGCCGATGCCCAAAAATACTTTGACCAGGGGCTGCGGTTCGCCACCAACTTCAATCACGCGGAGGCGCGACGCGCCTTCCGCAAGGCACAAAGCCTCGATCCCGACTGTGCGATGTGCTTCCTCGGCGAGGCACTGGTCCTGGGCCCGAACATCAACGTGCCGATGGATCCCACCGCAAATGCACCAGCGATCACTGCTCTTCGAAAGGCGCAGGCGCTTTCATCCGGTGCCACCGAGAAGGAGCGGGGACTGATCGAGGCGGTCGCCACGCGGTATTCCGAAGATCCCAAGGCCGATCGAAACACCCTGAACGCCGCCTTCGCCGATGCAACTGCGGCGCTTTCCGACAAATATCCTGACGATCTCGAGCTCGCTGTGCTGGCCGCAGAGGCCGGCATGGACACGCAGCCTTGGGACTATTGGCAGCCGGGCGGCAAGGAACCCAAGGGCCGCACCGCCGACATCCAGAGGCGGCTGGAAGGCGTTCTCGCCAGGAAGCCCGACAATCCGATGGCGATTCACCTCTACATTCATCTTGTTGAAGCCTCGGATCGTCCGGAGCGCGCCGAGCCCTACGCGGACCGGCTAGCAGCGCTGATGCCGGGGGCCGGACACATCGTCCATATGCCGAGCCACATCTACTATCGCGTCGGCCGCTACACGGATTCGCTGAAGTCCAACGAAGCTGCCTCGAAAGTGGACGAGACCTATCTCGCCGAAACCGGCGCTACCGGTGTCTATCCGCTCGGCTACTATTCCCACAACGTGCACTTCGTATTGGTTTCGGCCCAGCTCCTCGGTGACTCGAAGACGGTGCTTGCAGAGGCTGAGAAGCTGGACAAGTTTCTGACTAACGAGGTGGCCACGGCAATACCGATCGTGCAGCCGGTGAAGGCAGCTCCGTATTTCGCCTGGGCGCAATATGCCGAACCCGATGCGATCCTGGCTAAGGCCGAGCCGGCCGGCGCGCCGCCTTACATCACATCGATGTGGCACTATGCGCGCGGCGTCGCCCTGGCCGAGAAGAAGGACGCCTCGGGCGCGCGAGTCGAGGCGGACGCCATCCACAAGATCGCTCAGGAAACCGACTGGTCGGTGCACGATGCCTGGGGAATCCCGGCATTGTCGGTCCTGCAAGTGGCCGAAGATGTCGTACGTGCCCGCGCTGCGCAGGCCGAGAATGACGTCGGCGGCTCGATAGCCTTCTGGAAGAAAGCGGTCGAAACGGAGGACACGATCCCCTACATGGAGCCTCCGTACTGGTATTATCCCGTGCGGCAGTCCCTCGGTGCCGCCCTCCTCAAGAACGGTCAGCCGGCGGACGCGGCGAAGGAGTTTGTGGCGGCGCTCCACCGCGCACGCAGCAGCGCCTGGGCACTGTTCGGGCTGCAGCAGGCGGCGGAAGCCCAAGGCGATACTGCCGCCGCAACGAAAGCCGCGGACGAACTTTCCAAAGCCTGGAAGGGCGATCCGGGCATGCTGACGCTGGAACGGCTCTGAACCTCATCCCGGACGGGACCGCTGCGGTCCGTCGACCGGGCTCCAACCAATCAACCAATTTCCGATTTGTCGGAACGTCTGCAAGCGCTTTTCTGACGTTATTCGAACGGTAGAAATCCGCATGCAGGTTCCGTACAGATGACCGATGCGACCCCAGTGATCGGCTCTGGTTTCAGTCCGATTCAGGTCCGACAGTATCCGGCTTAAGCAGCAAAACGTGGTGATCCCGACAGGAATCGAACCTGTGACCTACAGATTAGGAATCTGCCGCTCTATCCTACTGAGCTACGGGACCACGCGGCCCGACACATAGCCGCTTCCGATCGTTTCGCCAAGGGGCGGGCCGAACACAATCGGCCCGCCCCTGCCGCCGCCAGGCCTCAGGCGGCGAGCGCGGTTTCGGCCAGCTTCACCCAGTAGCTCATGCCGTGCGGGATGGCCTCGTCGTTGAAGTCATAGGCCGGGTTGTGAAGGCCGGCGGTGTCGCCATTGCCAATGAAAATGAAGGCGCCGGGCCTGGCTTCCAGCATGTAGGAGAAGTCCTCGCCGCCCATCACCGGCTGGATGCCGCGGTGGACATGAGCGTCGCCGGCGACGTTTGCCGCGACGTCGCTGGCAAAAACCGTCTCTTCCGCATGGTTGAAGGTTACGGGGTAGTTCGCCTGGTAATCGACCTCGATCTTCGCGCCGAAGGCCGTGGCCAATCCGTCGCAGATGGCACGAATGCGCTCTTCCGACTTCTTGGCGATTTCCTTGCGCAAGGTGCGCACCGTGCCTGCGATCTCCGCCGATTCCGGGATGATGTTGTAGGCGTCGCCGGCATGGAATTTGGTCACCGACACCACCACCGCTTCAACCGGGTCGGTGCTGCGCGAGGCGATCGTCTGCAGGGCGCCGACCAACTGGCTGGTGATGACGATCGGGTCGATCGTGCCGTGCGGCATCGCCGCATGGCCGCCGCGGCCCTTCACGGTGATGGTGAATTCCGCGGTCGCCGCCATGATCGGGCCCGGCCGGATGGCGAACTGGCCGACCGGCAGGCCCGGCATGTTGTGCATGCCGAACACTTTCGCGATGTCGAAACGCTCCATCATGCCGTCCTTGACCATCTCGTTGCCGCCACCGCCGCCTTCTTCGGCCGGCTGGAAGATGACCGCCACCGAACCGGCGAAATTGCGCGTCTCGGCGAGATATTTCGCCGCACCCAAAAGCATCGCCGTATGGCCGTCATGGCCGCAGGCATGCATCTTGCCGGGAACGGTCGAGGCATAGGGCTTGCCGGTGATCTCGTTAAGCGGCAGCGCGTCCATGTCGGCGCGCAGGCCGATGGTGGCGCCTTCGCCCTGGCGGCCGCGAATGATGCCCACGACGCCGGTCTTGCCCAGCCCCGTCACCACATCGTCGCAGCCGAAGGCCTTCAGCTTCTCGGTGACGAAGGCGGCTGTTTTGAAGACGTCGAAATTCAGTTCCGGGGTCTGGTGCAGATGTCGTCGCCAGCCGGCAACCTCGTCCTGCATTTCGGCGGCACGGTTCAGGATTGGCATGATGGTTCCATCTCGCTGTTGGGGCAGGTCCGCTGCCTTGCAATTGCGATCGTCAGGCACTTTGCCATGTTGACGTCACATAGAGTAAATAGCACCGCAACAATGCGGTCCGTTTTTGAGGGCGGACTCATTTTGCTGGCGATCGCGTAAATATTACGGAGCCAGGGGCGACTACGGCAAGAGGCGATTTCGGATTCGATCATGCGGCACAGGCATTTCCTCAAACTATTCTGCGCGGGCGCCGTGGCGTTCTCGGCGCTGGCCGGGCCGGCGCTGGCCAATCCGGTCGTGCTGTTCGACCTGAACAGCGGCAAGATCCTCCAGCATCAGGACGCGTTCAAGCGCTGGTACCCGGCATCGCTGAGCAAGCTGATGACGGCCTATGTGACCTTCCGGGCGATCGCGGCCGGCGAGGTCCGGCTCGATTCGCCGATCAAGGTAACGAAACATTCCGCCGCCGAGCCGCCGAGCAAGATGGGCTTCAAGCCAGGCTCGGTGATGCGGCTCGACAATGCGCTGAAGATGATGCTGGTCAAGTCGGCAAACGACATCGCCATGGCCGTCGGCGAGAATGTCGGGGGATCGCAGGCAGCCTTTGCCGAGCGCATGAACGCCGAGGCGGTCCGGCTCGGCATGAATGGAACGCATTTCGTCAATCCGAACGGGCTTTATTCGCCGGATCAGTACACCACAGCGCGCGACCTGGCCGTGCTGGTGACGGCGATCCGCCGCGAGTTTCCGCAATATGCGCCGTGGTTCTCGATCGAGGGGCTTGCGGTCGGCAAGAGGGCGATTCCCAACTACAACCTGTTGATCGGCCGCTATCCGGGGGCCGACGGCATGAAGACGGGCTTCGTCTGCCCCTCCGGCTTCAACATGATCGGTTCGGCGACCCGCAACGGCCGCACGCTGGTGGCGGTGGTGCTCGGCGAGAAATCGGCGATCACCCGTGCCGAGGCCGCGGCCAAACTGCTCGACCAGGGTTTCGATACGCCTGCCGCCGGCTCGGCCACCATTGCCACGCTGGCGCCCTACGGCGACACCATCTCGCCCAACGACATGCGTGACGAGATCTGCAAGAAGAAGGCGCCGGCGGAGCAGTCCGAGGCACCGCCCGTCGTCGCCAAGAACGTGCCGAAATCGCCCTACCAGGAAAAGCTCGACCACGTGCCGACACTGGTTGCCGTGGGGCTTGGCGGCGCGACCGGCCCGACGCCGATGGCCATGCTCGCCCAGGGCAGCCAGGAATATGCCGACGTGCCCATTCCGACCTGGCGTCCGGACAGACCGGCGCCCGGCGCCGGCCCGACGGTGGCGGGCTCGGCTGCGCAGGGCGACCAGCCGGTCAAGGTTGCGAACTAGGCAATGAGCGGTTTTCCCATCCCTGTTTCCGTGCTGACCGGTTTTCTCGGTGCCGGCAAGACGACGCTGCTCAACCGGCTCCTGAAGGACCCGGCGCTGGCCGACACGGCCGTCATCATCAACGAATATGGCGAAGTGGCGATCGATCACCTGCTGGTGGAACAGGCGTCCGACGGCATCATCCAGCTTTCGGACGGCTGCCTTTGCTGCACGGTACGCGGCGAACTGGTCGACACGCTGGCCGATCTGGTCGACCGGCTGCAGACCGGCCGCATAGCCCGCCTTGCCCGCGTCATCGTCGAGACCACCGGCCTTGCCGATCCGGCGCCGGTGCTGCAATCGATCATGGCGCATCCGGCCCTGGTCCAGGCTTTCCGGCTCGACGGCGTCATCACCTTGGTCGACGCGGCCAACGGCGATGCCACGCTCGATGCCCATGTCGAGGCGGTCAAGCAGGTCGCCGTCGCCGACCGCATCGTGCTCTCCAAAACCGACCTGGTCGCTGGTCCGGATGGACTGGAAGCGCTGCGGACGCGGCTGCGGCAGATCAATCCGGGCGCCGAACTGCTGGCTGTCGACGATGCGAAAACGAGCGTCGCGGCGCTGTTCGACTGCGGCCTCTATAACCCGGCGACCAAATCCGCCGATGTGCGGCGCTGGCTCGGCGAAGAAGCGATGCATAACCATGATCATCATGATCATGACGGGCATGACCACGGGCATGACCACGGGCACGGCCACGACCACGGGCACCGGCATGATCAGCGCATTCGCACCCACTCCCTGGTGCATGACGGCCCGGTGCCGTTCTCGGCCATCGAGATGTTCCTCGATCTTTTGCGCTCCACGCATGGCGAGCGCCTGCTGCGCATGAAGGGCGTCATCGAACTCGAGGAAGATCCGTCGCGGCCGCTGGTGGTGCATGGCGTGCAGAAAATCCTGCATCCGCCGGCTCGATTGCCGTCCTGGCCGGACGGCCAGCGCGGCACCCGGCTGGTGCTGATCACGCTCGACATGCCCGAAGACTATGTAAGGCGACTGTTTGCCGCCTTCACCAACCGGCCCTCGATCGACACGCCCGACCGCGCGGCGCTGGAGAACAATCCCCTGGCGATCGCGGGACGCTGACCTTTACGACAGCTATTCGCCGCGCTCGACCAGGAAGCGGTGACCGCCTGATATGGCGGATGTCTCTACGAGATGATGACCAGAGTCGGCGCAGAACGCCGGAATGTCGATAACGGCGAGCGGATCGGTCGTTTCCAGCCAGAGCCGGCTGCCGGGGCGCATCCCGGCCAGCCGCTTCTTCGCCTTCAGCACCGGCAAAGGGCAGTTCAGCCCCTTCAGATCGTAGACGGTGACGTCGGTCACGGCGAAAAATGTCAGCCGCCGAACATGCCGAGCAGCTTGTTCTTCAGCCTCGTCACGCGGCTCTCGTCGGCACTTGCGGCCTGCGTTTCGGCCGGCGGTGCGGGCTCGGCCGGCGCTTCGATCGTCGCGGTGGCGACAGGGGCTTCCTTGGCGGTCTTGGCCGCTTCCTTTTCGGCCAGCGCCTGCGCCTTGGCGGCTTCCTTTTCGGCCAGCGCTTGCGCCTTGGCCTGCTTGGCAGCTTCTATCGCGGCCAGCCGCTGCTCCTCGGCTTTTTGCTTCGCGGCCTTTTCGGCATCGAGCGCGGCCATCTTGCGGCCGGCGGGCGAATCGATGCGGCCCATGCGCGCCGTCTCGGTGACCGAGCCGTCCGAGTTGAGCGATGGCGGGTCGATCGGCACGCGCTCGCCGCGCGCACGGCGCTTGGACCAGTCGGAGACGATGCTGGCTTCCTTGATGCCGGCGATGGTGGGCTTGGGCGCCGGCGTGCTTGCCTTGAGGGCGCCGTTGAACGCAGCCTCATACGTGCTCTGATAAGCACTGTAGGCGCTTTTCAGCGAATCCGGCTGCGTGGACGCAGGGCAGGGGCCGGTCGGATTGAATGTGGTGCCTTCGGGAGCCACCTGGTTGAAGACGTAGCGCTTCTCGCAAACGTCGACTTTCGGCGGTACCTTGGTGATCTCGAAATTGTCGTAGCCGACCTTCAGCATCTTCCAGAATTCGTAATTCGGGTCGTTGCGGTAGCGCGCCATGTTGGCGGCGGTCATGCGGAACGGGAAGGCCTGGATCTGGAACTCGGTCTGGCCGCCCTGGAAGGCATCGCGGCCGAACGCATAGATCTGCTCGATCTGGGCATCGGTCATCGAATAGCAGCCCGAAGACGAGCAGGCGCCGTGCACCATCAGGTTGGAGCCGGTGCGGCCGTTGGCGCGGTCATAGGCGTTGGGATAGCCGATGTTGAAGGACAGATGGTAGTTCGAGCGCGGGTTCATCTGCGCCGGACGCACGGTATAAAAACCTTCCGGCGCCTGGCGGTCGCCCTCGGTGTATTTCGGCCCGAGCTTGCCCGACCATTTGCAGATATCGTAGCTGGCGACCATGTCGTAGCGGCCGTTGGTCTTGGCCTTCCAGATTTCGAGCTTGCCCTCTTCCTTGAAGATGCGCGCCATCACCGAGGAGGTGCGCACCATGCCCTTGGCCCTCATGTCGGCCAGGATCTTGTCGGGCAGGGGCTTGTTGGCCTCCGGGGCAAAATCCTTCATCGACGAATCATTGCAGCCGGCAACGGCTATCGCGGTGATGAGAATTCCGGTGCGGGCAAGCTTGGCAAACATGGATAAGGCTACGTCTTCTCTTTCGGGCCAATGGCTTCGAAACGGCCGAGCCCGCATGCTGAACACAGACGGACCGTACGCCCGTTAACCTTGAAAATTCCTTACCGCAAGCCTCGGCCACCCCTCACGGCAATTCCATTGAACCGAATCCGGCGGCATTTTTGTGGCGAAATTGCTCATCGCCGCCACATTGCCGTGGAGCGTTGCCGTGGAGGCGGCTTGCGGCGGCCCGGTTGAGCCGCCAAATCGTGGTCAGAGGCTGCGGCCCATTGCCAGATACTTCTCGCGGCGCTGCTCGCGAAAATCCATGTTGGCGCCGGCAAAATCCTTCATCGTCTTGGCGATGAGATCGCCCGTCGCGGCAATCACCGTTTCGGGTGCGCGCTGGGCGCCGCCGATCGGTTCGGGAATGATGGCGTCGATGATCTTCAGTTCCAGAAGGTCCTGGGCGGTGATCTTCATGTTGGTCGCCGCGTCCTTGGAGCGCGTCGTGTCGCGCCACAGGATGGAGGCCGCGCCCTCGGGCGAGATCACCGAATAGATGGCATGTTCCAGCATGTAGACGCGGTTGGCGGTGGCGATGGCAATGGCGCCGCCCGAACCGCCTTCACCGATGACAACCGAAATCGACGGCACCTTGAGCGCAAGGCAGGCCGAGGTCGAACGGGCAATGGCTTCGGCCTGGCCGCGCTCCTCGGCGCCGACGCCGGGATAGGCGCCGGCCGTGTCGACCAATGTCAGCAGCGGGATCTTGAAGCGGTCGGCAAGCTCCATAAGCCGCACGGCCTTGCGATAGCCTTCGGGGCGCACCGAGCCGAAATTGTGCTTCAGCCGGCTCGCCGTGTCGGAGCCCTTCTCCTGGCCGAGGATCGCTACCGGTTCGCCGCGGAACCGGGCAAAGCCGCCGACGATCGCCTGGTCCTCGCCGAAATTGCGGTCGCCGGCGAGCGGCGTGAAATCGCTGAACAGGCCCTTGATGTAGTCGACGCAGTGCGGCCTGTCGGAGTGGCGCGCCACCTGCACCTTCTGCCATGGCGTCAGTGCCTTGTAGAGATCGCGCAGGGCATCGCGCGACCGCTTCTCGAGCCTGCTGATCTCGTCGGCGACATCGACCGCCTCGCCGTTCTCGGCAAGCTTCTTCAGTTCCAGGATCTTGAGTTCCAGATCCTGCACCGGCTTTTCGAAATCGAGGTAGTTGTACATGCTTGGGCGGACCGATACGTCGGAAGCAAAGACTGGCGGGACCCTGAAATCCGGGGCTCCGGGCGATGGAACGTCGCCCTCACATAGCGATATGAGGTCTAGTCGGCAAGCGGGTGATGATCGTTGACCAGCCGCACCAATCGCTCCTCCAGCACATGGGTATAGATCTGTGTCGTCGATATGTCGGCATGGCCAAGCAGTTGCTGGACGGCCCTGAGATCAGCCCCGTTCTGCAAGAGATGGCTGGCGAAAGCATGGCGAAGCACATGTGGCGAGACCTTGGCCGAGGCGATGCCGGCCCGGGCCGCCAGCCCCTTGAGGTCGCGAGCGAAGACCTGGCGCGAGAGGTAGCCGCTGTCCGACGCGGCAGGAAACAGGAACGGGCTGTCAGCGAAAGCGGGCACCTTGGCCCGGGCGGCGAGCCAGGCTCGCATCGCCGCGCGCGCCTTGGCCGACAGCGGCACCATGCGCTCCTTGTCGCCCTTGCCGCGCACCATGAAGAAACGGTCGTCGCGCTGCGCCACCGTCACCGGCAAGCCGACCAGTTCCGAAACGCGCAGGCCTGTCGCATAAAGCACTTCGACCAGCGCGTGCAGACGCAGCGCCGCCAGCCTGTCGCTGTCGCCGAGCCCGGCATCGCCGGCCTCCTGCGCGGCGCGGTCGATCAGCCGGCCGGTGTCGGCCTCGCTCATGGTCTTCGGCAGCGGGCGGCCTTTTTTCGGGCTGTCCAGCGTGCCGGTCGGGTCGTCGCGGCGCAGGCCCTCGGCGTAGAGGAATTTGAAGAACTGGCGGATCGCCGACAATTTGCGTGCCTGCGATGTCGGTGCGAAGCCGCGTGCGGCGATGTCGTCGAGATAGGCGCGGATGTCCGCGGCGCCGGCGCCGGCAAGACCGCCAGGGATTTCCTGCGAAGCGTCATCGAGGTCGCGGCGATAGGAGGAAAGCGTGTTTTCGGCGGCACCCCGCTCGGCGCTCATCATCTCCAGAAAGGCTTCGATGCGGGCGGCGCTGTTCATTTCCTGAAGTTTTTCTTCGGGCTCAGTTTTTCTTTGGGTTTAGCTTTTCCGCAGGGATGCGCACGCTCATTTCCGCCTTTTTCGGCTCGACGAACATCACCAACGCGAACATCGTACCATAGGCGATGCCCGCCAGAATCGCTGTTATCACGACGAGGCGAAACAGTGTCGGCATCAATCTTCGCCCGTCTTCTTGTTCTGCGTTTCCAAACCCTGTGCCCTTATGGGACGCCAATCCGGCCAATTCAAGCGAGAAGCTGAAGCGCGCCGGCAACTTCCAATGCAGCCGGTTCCTCGCTCGCGGGAGGCCAGCCTGCCTCAGTGCGCTTGACGCAACCGGGCTTTTCATGTCGATACGCCGGCAAAGAGGGCTTCGAGGCTGATGAACGCGCTACCAGCAAATCCTCCGGGCGGGAGCCATGCCGCGCTGCTGGGCAGGCTCGGCGGCCGCTCCATCGTCTTTGTCGGCCTGATGGGCGCCGGCAAGACCGCGATCGGCCGCAAGGTCGCCAGCGTGCTGGCGCTGCCTTTCATCGACAGCGACCAGGAGATCGAAAGCGTCTCGCGCATGACCGTTCCGGAACTGTTCGAACGCTATGGCGAAACGGAGTTCCGGGCGCTGGAGCAGCGCGTCATCCTGCGCGTGCTGGAAAACGGCCCGCAGGTGCTGTCGACCGGCGGCGGCGCCTTCATGAACGCACAGACGCGCGAGGCGATAGCGGCACATGGCGTGTCGGTATGGCTGAAGGCCGAACTCGACCTTTTGATGGACCGGGTCTCCAAGAAACAGAACCGGCCGCTGCTGAAGAGCCCCGATCCGCGTGGCGTGCTCGAGCGGCTGATGAGTGAACGCTATCCGGTCTATGCGACATCGGACGTCACCGTGCCGACCCGCGACGACCGCAAGGAAGTCATCGCGGCCGAGGTGGTGGGGGCGCTGTGCCGGCATTTCGATATCGCCCAGACCACTCCCGCGGGCGAGGTCGAACCGTGAACGCCAATGCAGCCGTTGCCGTCGAGGTCGGACTTGGCGAGCGGGCTTACGACATCCTGATCGGGCCGGGGCTTTTGTCGCACGCCGGCGCCGAGATGTCGCGCCGCCTGCCGGGCCGACGCGCCGCGGTCGTGACCGACGAAAACGTCGCGGCGGCGCATCTCCATACGCTGAAGGCCGGTCTGCTCGAGAGCGGCATCGAGCCCGCCGTGATCACGCTGCCGCCCGGCGAGAAAACCAAGAGTTTCGCGCATCTCGAAGAGGTGGTGGACGGCGTCCTGGCCGCGAAGCTGGAACGCGGCGACGTCGTCATCGCCCTCGGCGGCGGCGTCATCGGCGACCTGGCCGGCTTTGCCGCCGGCATCGTGCGCCGCGGCATGAACTTCGTGCAGATCCCGACCTCGCTCCTGGCGCAGGTCGATTCCTCGGTCGGGGGCAAGACCGGCATCAACAGCGCGCGCGGCAAGAACCTGGTCGGCGTCTTCCATCAGCCGAAGCTGGTGCTGGCCGATACCGGAGTGCTCGATACGCTGCCGATCCGCGAATTTCGCGCCGGCTACGCCGAACTCGCCAAATACGGGCTGATCGACCGGCCCGAATTCTTCGCCTGGCTGGAGAAAAACTGGGCCAGCGTGTTCGCCGGCGGACCGGAGAGGGTGGAGGCCATCGCCGAGGCCTGCCGCGCCAAGGCGGATGTCGTTGCCCGCGACGAGTTCGAGACCGGCGACCGCGCGCTCCTCAATCTCGGCCACACTTTCGGCCATGCGCTGGAGGCCGCCACCCGATATGACGGCGCCCGCCTCGTCCATGGCGAGGGGGTCGCCATCGGCATGGCGCTGGCGCATCGCTTCTCGTCACGACTCAACCTGGCCAGTCCAGACGATGCGGCGCGAGTCGAGGCGCATCTCAACACGGTGGGACTGCCGTGGCGGATGGCTGACATTCCCGGCGAACTGCCCGACGCCGATGCACTGCTTGGCTTCATCACCCAGGACAAGAAAGTGTCGCGCGGCGCGCTGACCTTCATCCTGACGCGCGGCATCGGAGAGGCTTTCATCGCGAAGGACGTGCCGGCCTCGGAGGTGCTGTCGTTCCTCAGGGAGAACCACCCGAGCGCGACGGAAGGCCGGCAAGGAAGCCGCCGGGATAGGCAAGAGAGCCGTCCGGACAGGCAAGGAAGCCGTCCGAAATGAATGGGGCCGGCTGGATCGTCATCGCTGTCCTTGCCGTCCTCATCGTGTTGGCCGTCGCCATGCGCACGCGCCTGCTTGCCGCTTTCGGCTATGAACTGTCGCGCATCGAGCCGCAGCGTTCGAGCGGGGACGAGCTGCGCGGCGCCGTCGACGATTTCCGCCGTGACGGCCAGGTGGTGCGCGAGGAGCGCGATCGCATCGGCGGGTTGTTCGACCTCGAGGAGCTCGAAGTCTCCGACGTCATGGTCCACCGCACCAATATGCGCTCGGTCAACGCCGACAATGCGCCGGAAGCCGTGGTGCGCGAGATCCTGCAGAGCCCGCACACCCGCATGCCTTTGTGGAAGGGGTCGCTCGACAACATTGTCGGCGTGCTGCACGCCAAGGACCTGCTGCGCGCGCTCAACGATGTCGGCAACGACTTCTCCAGGATCGATGTGATGAAGATCGCGTCAAAGCCCTGGTTCGTGCCCGATACGACGACATTGCAGGAACAGCTCAACGCCTTCCTGCGCCGCAAGGCGCATTTCGCCGTCGTCGTCGACGAGTATGGCGAGGTCGAGGGGCTGGTGACGCTGGAGGACATCATCGAGGAGATTGTCGGCGAGATCGCCGACGAGCACGATGTCGACATACAGGGCGTCAAGCAGGAGGCGGACGGTTCCGTCGTCGTCGACGGAACCGTGCCGATCCGCGACCTGAACCGGGCGCTCGACTGGGACCTGCCGGACGAGGAGGCAACCACCATCGCCGGCCTGGTCATCCATGAGACGCAGTCGATCCCCGAGGAGAAGCAGGCCTTCACCTTCCACGGCAAGCGTTTCATCGTCATGAAACGCGACAAGAACCGCGTCGCCAGGCTCAGGATCAGGCCGGCAGGCGACAGCTGAACGGTCCATCGTGTCGCAGACACGCACAACCGCGTCATCCCTGATGCTCAACAGTCCTTGGTCGAGCGTTCGCCGACCATTGCGTCGGTGTCGGCGTCGACGGCCGCCAGGCTGACTTCATAGCCCCAGAGATGCCGGATGTGGCGAAGGGTCGCGTCGCGGCTGTCATTCTCCAGCACGACCCCATTCTTCACCTTGTGCTGTAGCCGCAAATGCCGGTCGCCGAGCAGGTCCACGTCCACAACCTGGATGTCGGGCCGGCTCGCGCCCACATCATAGCTGTGGGCCAGCGCGGCGCGTATGTTGTTGTAGCCCCGCTCGTTGTGGATCGATGCGACTTCGTAGTGCGGTTGGTCGGCTCCATCGGCCAGGACGAAGAGCCGCCATTTTCGTATCAAGGTCGGGCTGAGATACTGGCGAATGAAGGATTCGTCGCGGTGGTTGGCCCAGGCGTCGAGCAGCGTCTCAAGCCAGTCGCCACGGCCGGCTATGTCCGGGAACCAGTCGCGATCTTCGGCTGTCGGCTCGGTCGAGATGCGCTGAATGTCCTGCATCATGTCAAGCCCGAGCGCGTAGGGGTTGATGCCGGAAAACCGCTGGTCGTCGAAGGATGGCTGGAAGATCACGTTCGAGTGGTTGCGCAGGATTTCGAGCATCGCGCCTTCGGTGATCCGGCCACGGTCGAACAGCATGTTCATGAGCGTGTAGTGCACGAAAGTGGCGCACCCTTCGTTCATCACCTGGGTTTGCCGCTGCGGGTAAAAATACTGCGCAATGACGCGGACGATCCTGAGGATCTCGCGCTGCCAGGGTTCGAGGACAAGGCTGTTCTTCTCAAGGAAATAGAGCAGGTTTTCCTCGGGCAGATTGAGCGATTTCTTCCGCTCCGACACGCCTTCATCGCCCGCTTCGGAGTTGTCGGCGTCCTGCGCGGGCGGCAGGGTGCGCCATAAGTCATTGTAGGAACGCTCCTCGTATTCGAGGCGCTCGCGAAGTCCCTCGCGCTGCTGCTCCGACGACAGTTTCGGCGGCCGGTGATACCGGAACACGCCTTGCTCCATCAGCGCGTGAGCGGAATCGAGAATGGCTTCCACGGCGGCCAGGCCGTGCCGCTCCTCGCACCGGGCGATGTAGCCCTTGGCAAAGTCCAGATAGCTCAGGATTCCTCCGGCATCCGTCCATTGGCGGAAAAGGTAATTCTTCTTGAAGAAGTGATTGTGTCCAAGTGCTGCATGAGCGGTCACCAAGGCCTGCAGCGCCATGGTGTTTTCCTCCATCAGGTAGACGATGCAGGGATTGGAATTGATGACCAATTCATAGGCCAGCCCGCGACCGCCTTTGCGATAGAGAAGCTCGTTGTAAAGGAAATGCTTGCCGAACGACCAATGCCGGTACATCAGCGGCATGCCGACCGACGAGTAGGCGTCGAGCATCTGCTCGGAAGAGATGACCTCCATCTGCACCGGATAGGTGTCGAGATGAAGCTGGTCGACCGCAATCGCCTCGATCTCCTCATAGACCCGCGACAGCTTTTTGAAATCCCAGTCGGATCCGGAGAAAAGCAACCCCGATTTGTTGGCCTGGCCAGCCATCCGGCACCCCTTACGCGCTCTTGGCCATAGCCGGCTGCCTGGCGAAAAGCTGGCGAAATACCGGGTAGATATCGGCCGGAGCGGCGATGCGCCTCATCTGGAAGTTCGGCCATTTTTGCTCGACGGCGCTATAGGCGCGCCAGAGCGAGGTGCCATTTTCGGTCGAGCCGAAAATATGACTTTCGCGTTCGTCGATGATCTCCACATAGGCGAAATACTGGCACAGGCGCATGAGCTTGCCATGGAGCAGTTCTATGCAGCGCTGCGAGTCGGTGGCGAAATTGTCACCGTCCGAAGCCTGGGCGGCATAGATGTTCCACTCCGTGGCCGGATAGCGTTGTTCTATGATGCGTTGCATTTCCTCCAGCGCGGTGGAAACGACCGTGCCTCCGCTTTGCGTGCAGTAGAAGAATGTCTCTTCGTCCACCTCCTGGGCCTCGTGCGTGTGGCGGATGAAGACGATCTCCGTGCGCTCATAGCGTCGGGTCAGGAACAGGTGCAGCAGAACGAAGAAGCGCTTGGCCAAATCCTTCTCGCGCTCGCCCATCGACCCGGAGACGTCCATCAGGCAGAACATGACGGCGCTGGCATTCGGCACCGGCTGCGGGTCGAAGCGATTGAAGCGGATGTCGACGGGATCGACAAAGGCAATACGCTTTCGGCGGCGCTCCAGCCGCTCGAGTTCCTCCCGCAAAGTCAAGATGCGTTCGCGGGTCGCGGCGTTTGGCGGCTTCGATTCCAGTTTGGCGAGCTGCCGGAGGATCGCATCCAGCTCCGGCTGCTTGGGGCGCCCAAGCGCGATACGGCGGGCGTGGCTGTTTCGCATCGTGCGCCCGACATTAATGTTGGTCGGTGATCCTGTTGCCGCGAAACCTGCCCGCCTTGGCTTGAATGCGAGTATCTGCTTGAGATTGAGCTTGACCAGATCCGGCAGTTCGAGATCCTCGAAAAAGAGGTCGAGAACTTCCTCGCGCGAAAGCACGAAGCGAAAGTCGTCCTCGGATGCCGTGTTTCCCGGCGACGAGGAACCTGCGCCGCCCTGCCCGGGTTTGGGCACCAGGTCACCGGGAATGAACGTCCTGTTTCCTGGCAGGATGTGCTGGCGCCGGCCACTGTCCCTGGCATCGCTGAAGGTCGGTTCGCTGGTGCCTCTGTGAGGCATGGGCACGGCATGCCCGCTGTCCACATCGGCGATCCGGCCCGTCCTTATCTGGTCACGGATGCTCCGCTTGAGTTCTTCCCGCGCGCGCCTGAGAAAGCGCTGGCGATTGCCCAGGTTCTTGTCCTTCGGATTGAGGCGGCGGTCGATGAAGATCGGCATGGAACCATCCGGGCTTTTCTCAGCCCGCCTTGTTCACGCGCATGTACCAGTCGACCAGCCGCCGTACCTGCCGCTCGGTGTAGCCGCGTTGCACCATGCGCTGCACGAATTCATTGTGCCGCTTTTCCGTGACGCTGTCCTGCTTGGAGCCGAAACTGATCACCGGCAGAAGATCTTCGACCTGGCCGAACATGCGCTTCTCGATGACCTCGCGCAGCTTTTCGTAGCTTGTCCATGACGGGTTGCGGCCGTGGTTGCGTGCCCGGGCACGCAGCGTGAACTTGACCACTTCGTTGCGGAAATCCTTGGGGTTGGCGATGCCGGCCGGTTTTTCGACCTGCGACAACTCCTTGTCCAATATCTCGCGATTGAGGATCTGGCCCGTATCGGGATCCTTGTAGTCCTGATCTTCGATCCAGGCATCGGCATAGGCGATGTAGCGGTCGAATAGGTTCTGGCCATACTCGCTGTATGATTCCAGATAGGCCTTCTGGATCTCGTGGCCGATGAACTCGGCATAGCGCGTCGCCAGTTCCGACTTGATGAATTCGAGATAGCTCGCTTCCGTCTCCTTTGGGAACTGCTCGCGCTTGATCGCCTCTTCCAGGATGTACATCAGGTGCACGGGATCCGCCGCGACCTCGTTGGTGTCGTAGTTGAATGTCTGCGACAGGATCTTGAAGGCGAAGCGCGTGCTTACGCCGGTCATGCCCTCGTCGACGCCGGCGGCGTCGCGATATTCCTGAACCGACTTGGCCCGGGGGTCGACCTCCTTGAGGTTTTCGCCGTCATAGGCGCGCATCTTGGTGTAGAGCGGCGAATTGTCGTGCTCGGCAAGACGGGTCGAGACCGTGAACCGGCTGAGAATATCCAGCACTTCAGGTGCGCAGGGGCTGCCGGCCAGCTCGCTCTCGCGCAACAGTTTCTCGTAAATATGCCTCTCCTCGGTGATCCGAAGGCAATACGGCACCTTGACCACGAGGATGCGGTCGAGAAAGGCCTCGTTGTTCTTGTTGTTCTTGAACTGTTGCCATTCCGATTCGTTGGAATGGGCGACGATGATGCCCTGATAGGGGAATGCGCCGAAATTCTCGGTGCCGTTGTAGCTGCCTTCCTGGGTCGCCGTCAGCAGCGGATGCAGGACCTTGATGGGCGCCTTGAACATCTCGACGAATTCGAGCAGGCCTTGCGTGGTCCGGTTCAGCCCGCCGCTGTAGGAATAAGCGTCCGGATCGGACTGGCTGAAATCCTCCAATTGCCTGATGTCGACCTTGCCAACCAGAGCCGAGACATCCTGATTGTTCTCGTCGCCAGGCTCAGTCTTGGCTATAGCGATCTGGCGCAGCCGCGAGGGCATCAACTTCACCACGCTGAATTTGGAAATGTCGCCAGACAATTCATCAAGCCGCTTGGCCGCCCAGGGCGAGATAATGCCGTTGAGGCGACGCCGGGCTATGCCGTATTTGTCCTCCAGCAGGTCGCCCATGCGATCGGGATGGAACAGGCCGAGCGGCGATTCGAAAATCGGACTGATCTGATTGCCGGCCTTGAGCGTGTAGATCGGGCGTTCCTCCATCAGTTTCTTCAGCCGTTCGGCCAGGGAGGACTTGCCGCCGCCGACAGGGCCGAGGA
This sequence comes from Mesorhizobium sp. BR1-1-15, assembly GCF_020165475.1. Taxonomy (NCBI): domain Bacteria; kingdom Pseudomonadati; phylum Pseudomonadota; class Alphaproteobacteria; order Hyphomicrobiales; family Phyllobacteriaceae; genus Mesorhizobium; species Mesorhizobium sp. BR1-1-15. The sequence continues at coordinate 19,204 of NZ_JAIUIF010000010.1, forward strand.
GATAGAGGATCTGCTTGCGCTCCTCGAGCCCCTGCGACGCATAGCGGAAATAGCCGGCGATGCGTTCGATCGTATCCTCCATTCCGTAGAAATCGGAGAAGGTGGGATACACCTTGACCGTGCGGTTGGAGAAAATGCGGCCGAGCCGCTCGTCCTTGCTGGTGTCGACCAGGTTCGGCTCGCCGATTGCCTCGACCATCCGTTCCGGCGCCGAGGCATACATTGACTTGTCTTCCCGGCAGGCAAGGAGATACTGCTGGAGGCTTATTTCCTCCTGGCCCGCGTTTGCATAAATCTCCGAAAACAGATCGAAGACGTCGGACTGGTTCTCACCCATGATGGTTGCCCTCAGAGCCATTCTGGCTGCCGCCCGGCTCATCTCATTCAACTACCGGGATGCATTGTGGTTCCCTCCACATTGGAGAGAGAGCGTGTATCTGCATCGAACTTGGACAGCACACAGTTACAATGCTCGTCTGATATCTCAGGTGGTGATGGCCAGAGGAGACCGTCAAGGGCAAATATCGATTTCGTGAACCGAACGGCAAAGCGAGTGCATTGATGCGGCTGGTACGGTGTTGAATCAGATCGTTGAGCACTCCCAAGTCTAACGGGATGCTCGTGGTGCGTGCGGGCATTCCTCGTCTACATATCGGGCCCAATGATCGGGAGATTGCGATGATCGATCGACGAAGCCTTATTCTGGTCTCCGCGGCGGCGATGTTGCCATTGGGCACATCGGTCGCATGGGGCCAGCGCCAACCCGTGCCGACAACCTTCGATTACGGGCCGGCCAAGCTCGATATCTATGCGCCGGATGGCGCACGCGGATTGCCGGTCGTCTTCTTCGTCCATGGCGGCGCCTGGCGCTCCGGCAAGCGCTCGCAGGTCAACGCGAAGCCGGCCTTCCTGCTCGCCAACGGGTTTTGCCTGGTCTCCATCGACTATCGCATGCTGCCCGAAGCGGAGGTCGCCACCCAGGCCGACGATGTCGAAAAGGCCTATGCCTATGTCCGCGCCAACATTGCCCGGCATGGCGGCGATGCCAGGCGGATCGTGGCCATGGGCCATTCGGCCGGTTGCCACCTCGTTGCGCTGACCGGCATGCGTGGCGGTCTACCGGGTGTCGCCGCGCTGCTTCTCGACGACACCAGGGCCTATGACCTCACCGCGCTTTCCAGGAATGGCGGCATGGCGGGGGCCTATGCGCGGGCCTTCCCCGATCCCGCGCAATGGGCGGCGTTGTCGCCGGCCAGTTATGTAGACTGCCACAAGCACCCGCCGACCTTCATCGCCTACTCAGGCGCTTCGGGCCGGGACGGGGACTCCAAGGTGTTCGCCGAGCGCTTGCGCGCCACCGGCACCAAGGTGACGCTGTTCGACGGCAGCGCCTATACGCACATGTCGATCAACCGCGATTTCGGCGAGGATGGCGACGCCTTGACCGGGGCGGCACTGGCATTCCTGAAATCGGCGGTCGGGTGATTGCGGCATCGAAACGGAGCTCTGAACGTCACCGCGAGGAGCGAGGAGGACCGGCCTACCAGCGCGTCTTTTCGCCGGGAGCCGCCGGTTCGATCGCCAGCGCGTGCAGGCCAGCCTTCAATTCGTCGGCCAAAAGCGCGTTGACCGCGCGGTGGCGCTCGATGCGGCTCATGCCGGCAAAATCCTGCGAAACAATGCGGACGCGGAAATGCGTCTCGCCGGTGCCGTCGAACGTAGCCTGGTGGCCGGATTCCACATGATGATGGCCGGCGTGCAGATGGCTTTCGTTGATGACGACCAGCCGCTCCGGCGAAAATGCCTTGCTCAACTTGTCTTCCATGGTTGCCTGTATGGACATTGCCGTCTCCCTTCACCACATATCGCCAGCGGGATCGCGGAAGCCGAACCGACTTCGTTGCATGCCGCGCTTCAACAAAATCGGTCCTCCGCCTGCTTTATGCCGCGATTCAGCGGTTAGGGCGATCATCGCGAAAATGTCAATTCTTGTTTCGCATCTGCGAACGCCCCATAAATGGGTTAGATGAAGCCGTATCCCAAATATTTCGAGAAGATCCGCATCCGCCAGGAGAAGGACGCGGAGCTGAAGTCGCACGCGCCGATCTGCCAGTGGGATGGCTGCAAGGAGGCGGGCACCCATCGCGCTCCGGTCGGGCGCATGAAGGAGGGCGAGTATTTCCGCTTCTGCTTCGACCATGTGCGCGAGTACAACAAGGGTTTCAACTATTTTTCCGGCGTTCCGGACACCGAGGTCGCCCGTTTCCAGAAGGAGGCGATGACCGGCCATCGGCCGACCTGGAAGATGGGCGTCAACGGCGCCTCGACGCGCTCGTCTCCCGATATGGCGCAGATGCGCTCCGGCCGCGCCGGCTACTACAACCGGATGCGCGACCCGTTCGACCTGTTCAAGGGGCCGAAGGATCCCCGGGAGGTGCGCGAGCGCAAGGCCAAGCCGCTTGAGGCCAAGGCGCTGGAAACGCTTGGCCTTGATACAAAGGCGACTGGCAAGGAGATCAAGGCGCGCTATAAGGAACTGGTGAAGCGTCACCATCCGGATGCGAATGGCGGCGACAGAGGTTCGGAAGACCGGTTCCGCGATGTGCTCCAGGCCTATCGCGTGCTCAAGCAGGCGGGTTTGTGCTGAGCGACCCAACGGTTCGTGTCGTTTTCCAACTTTCATAAGGGTGGAAAAGGCTCTAAGACCGCCCCCGGAGAAAATCGATTGCCGGCGAAATCAGTCGTTTCGCCCGTGGAGACGTGGATAGAGATGAACAAGGTCGATCGCGACATCGCCAACCTGCCCGACACCACGGTGTCGGTGAAGGACAAATTCGGCTTCGACTCCAAGATGGTGGTGCCGGCCTATTCGGTCACCAGCGAACATGTGCCCGACATCGATCCCGACTATCTTTTCGACAAGGCGACGACGATGGCGATCCTCGCCGGCTTCGCCTACAACCGGCGCGTCATGGTCTCGGGCTATCACGGCACCGGCAAATCGACCCATATCGAGCAGGTCGCGGCCCGCCTCAACTGGCCTTGCGTGCGCGTCAATCTCGACAGCCATGTCAGCCGCATCGACCTCGTCGGCAAGGACGCGATCGTGGTCAAGGACGGCTTGCAGATCACCGAATTCCGCGACGGCATTCTGCCCTGGGCCTACCAGCACAATGTGGCGCTGTGCTTCGACGAATATGACGCCGGCCGTCCGGACGTGATGTTCGTCATCCAGCGCGTGCTGGAATCGTCTGGTCGGCTGACGCTGCTCGACCAGAGCCGCGTCATCCGTCCGCATCCGGCGTTCCGGCTGTTCTCGACCGCCAACACGGTCGGGTTGGGCGACACCACCGGCCTCTATCACGGCACCCAGCAGATCAACCAGGCGCAGATGGACCGCTGGTCGATCGTCACCACGCTGAACTACCTGCCGCACGACAATGAGGTGAATATCGTGCTGGCCAAGGCCAAGCACTATCGCGACGGCAAGGGCAAGGACATCGTCAACAAGATGGTGCGCGTCGCAGACATGACGCGCTCGGCCTTCATCAATGGCGATCTGTCGACCGTGATGAGCCCGCGTACCGTCATCACCTGGGCGGAGAATGCCGAGATCTTCGGCAATATCGGCATGGCGTTCCGGCTGACCTTCCTCAACAAATGCGACGAACTGGAGCGCTCGGTGGTGGCCGAGTTCTACCAGCGCGCCTTCGGCGAGGATCTGCCGGAGAGCGCCGCCAATGTGGTGCTGGGCTAAGCAGAGCCTCGATGGCGGGTCCGGGCGACAATACGCGCAACAAGTCGAAGACGGGCTCTGAAGCCGACAGCTTCAAGCGCGCCGTCACCGTCTGCATGCGCGCCATCGCCGGCGACAAGGAGCTGGAAGTCGGCTTCGCCAAGGACCGCCCGGCGCTCGCCGGCAGCCGCGCCCGGCTGCCGGAATTGCCCAAGAAAGCGTCCAAGGCCGACATAGCCATCACCCGCGGCCTCGGCGATTCCATGGCGCTCAAGCGCGCCTGCCATGACGTGCGCATCCACAGCAGACTGGCGCCGGAAGGCAAGGCGGCCCGCGCCATCTACGACGCGGTCGAACAGGCGCGCGTCGAGGCGATCGGCAGCCGCGCCATGCAAGGGGTCGCCGACAATATAGGCTCGATGCTGGAGGACAAATACGCCAAGGCCAATCTCGTCGACGTCAAGGATAAGGCCGACGCCCCGATCGAGGAGGCGCTGGCGCTGATGGTGCGCGAGAAGCTGACCGGCCGGCCGATTCCCAAGAGCGGCGAGCGGCTGGTCGAGCTCTGGCGCCCCTGGGTCGAGGAAAAGGCCAGCGCCGACCTCGACGGGCTGTCGTCCAAGCTCGACGACCAGCAGGCCTTCGCCCGCGTCGTGCGTGAAATGCTAGCCTCCATGGAAATGGCCGAGGAACTCGGCGACGAGCAAGAGACCGAAGACTCGGAGGACAATGACGATAACCAGCCGCAAGGCGAGGAACAGAGCGAGGAAGGCGGCGAGGACGATTCCGGCTCCGAACAGTCGCAGTCCGAGGATGCCGAGGCTTCCTCTGACGACGAGCAGTCGGCCGAGACCGAAGCCTCCGACGCCACTGCCGACGATTTGTCCGACGACGACGATGCCGATGCCGAGACGCCCGGTGAGGCGCGCCGCAACGACAACCCTTTCACCAACCTTCCGAAGGAGATCGATTACAAGGTCTTCACGTCAGCTTTCGACGAGACGGTGGGGGCGGAGGAGCTTTGCGAGGAAGAAGAGCTCGACCGGCTGCGCGCCTTTCTCGACAAGCAACTCGCCAACCTGTCCGGCGTCGTCGGCCGGCTGGCCAACCGTTTGCAGCGCCGCCTGATGGCGCAGCAGAACCGGTCGTGGGATTTCGACCTGGAGGAGGGCTATCTCGATCCGGCACGGTTGGTGCGCGTCGTCATCGATCCGATGCAGCCGCTGTCTTTCAAGCAGGAGCGCGACACCAAATTCCGCGACACGGTGGTGACGCTGGTGCTCGACAATTCGGGTTCCATGCGCGGCCGGCCGATCACCGTGGCCGCCACCTGCGCCGACATTCTGGCGCGCACGCTGGAACGCTGCGGCGTTTCGGTCGAGATTCTGGGCTTCACCACGCGCGCCTGGAAAGGCGGGCAGGCCCGCGAGAAGTGGCTGAAGGACGGCAAGCCGCCGAATCCGGGCCGGCTGAACGACCTGCGCCACATCATCTACAAGTCGGCCGACCATCCCTGGCGGCGGGCACGGCGCAATCTCGGCCTGATGATGCGCGAAGGCCTGCTCAAGGAAAACATCGATGGCGAGGCGCTGCTGTGGGCGCATAACCGGCTGATCGCCCGGCCAGAGCAGCGCAAGATCCTGATGATGATCTCCGACGGCGCGCCGGTCGACGATTCGACGCTGTCGGTCAATCCGGGCAATTATCTCGAGCGCCATCTGCGCGCCGTCATCGAGCTGATCGAGACGCGCTCGCCGGTCGAGCTGCTTGCCATCGGCATCGGCCATGACGTTACCCGCTATTACCGGCGCGCCGTCACCATTGTCGATGCCGAGGAACTGGCCGGCGCCATGACCGAGCAATTGGCTTCGCTGTTCGCCGAGGAAAGCGCACGCGATACGCGGCGCGGCGGCATGCGGCGCGCCGGATGATCTTTTCGCACGGCGGATTTCGGCAAGCGCTTTTCGCCGCCGTCGCCCTGTTTGCCGGTGCAGCCCCGGTGCCATCCAGTTCGGCCGGCGCGACCTCGGTTGAACCGGTCGAGGTCTCGGCCCGCCCGATCACCGAATTCCGTATAGGCCGTGCCGACAAGCAATTCGGTCCGCTCGAATTCGTCGGCGGGCTGGAAATGACGTCGCCGTCGCGCGATTTCGGCGCCCTGTCGGCCTTCCGTTTCCTGAAAGGCGGTCGCGACTTCGTCGGCGTCGCCGATACCGGATTCTGGTTCTTCGGCACCGTGACCCATGATGCGGACAAGCGCCCGTCAGGCATCCGGCACTTCCGCATGGAACAGATGGTCGATGCATCGGGCCAGCCGATCGACGAGAAATCGGAAGTCGATGCCGAGGGGCTTTCCGTCAAGGACGGCATTGCCACCGTGGGTTTCGAGCGCAACCATCGCGTCGCCCAGTTCAAAATTGGCCGCGACGATATGAAGGCGCCGTTCAGGCAGATGGATTTCCTGGTTCCGGCATGGGAGCTGCGCCGGAACCGAGGCTTCGAGACGGTCACCCACGCCAATGCCAATGGCCGCCACCAAGGCGCCCTGGTCGTGGTGTCGGAAAAGAGCTTGGACAAGGCCGGCAACATCTATGCCGCCATCATCGAAGGTCCGCACAAGGGCGTCTTCACCGTCAAGCGCAACGGCGATTTCGATATCACCGATGGGGCTTTCCTGCCGGATGGCGACCTTCTGCTGCTGGAGCGCAGTTTCACGATGGCAGGAGGCCTCAAGATGCGGCTGCGGCGCATTGATGGCGAGACCGTCGAGAAGGGCGCGGTCGCCGACGGTCCGGTGCTGCTGGAAGCCGATATGGGTTACCAGATCGACAATATGGAAGGGCTCGACGTCTGGAAGCGCGAAGACGGCGCGCTGATGGTGTCGCTGATCTCCGACGACAACCACTCGATCCTGCAGCGCAATCTCTACCTGGAATTCATTTTGCACCAGGACTGATTTGGCGCTCCAACTGCGAAGCTGAAGTTGAAGGTATTCAACGCCGGCTTCGATTTGGTCGACTATTCATCAAATGACGGCGTCCGCTCAGGTCGCGAGCCGTTGGTGGCGATCCAGATGACATGGCGCGCGCCGCGCTTGCCGTTGGCGCGCGTGCTCACCTCCTCGACCGCGAAACCTGCCTGCTTCAGTCGCCGGGTGAAGCCGCTGTCCGGCCCTTGCGACCACACCGCAAGCACGCCGCCAGGCTTCAGTGCGATGCGCGCTGCCGCCAGGCCTTGCAGGCTGTAAAGCGCGTCGTTGGATTTGTGAACGATGCCGTCCGGGCCGTTGTCGACATCTAGCAGGATGGCGTCCCAGGCCGCGGGCCGGGGTCTTATCAACTGCCCGACATCGGCCTCCCGAACGATGACGCGCGGATCGTCGAGGCAGCCACCAAACAGCTCGGCCATCGGCCCTCGTGCCCACGCGACGACCGCCGGCACCAACTCCGCGACAGTGATTTCGGCATTCTCGCCCAACTCGGCGAGAGCGGCGCGCAGCGTAAAACCCATGCCAAGCCCGCCGATCAGCATTCTCGGCTGTCTGCGGCCGGCGATCCTCCGACAGGAGAGCCTGGCCAACGCTTCTTCCGAGCCGCTGAGGCGGCTGTTCATCAACTCGTTGGTGCCCAGCATGATCGAGAATTCGGAACCGCGCCGCTTGAGCCGAAGCTCCTGCGCGCCATCCGGGGTTTTCGCGGAGTCCAGCTGGATCCAGGGAATCACGGCCTAGACCGCAGCAACAGCCGGCTGGCTCCAGCGGGCGGCGAGCAGCCGATAGGGGATCAGTGCCACGACGGCGATGATCAGCTTCACGCTGAGGTCGCCAAGCGCCCAAGAGACCCAACGCATGGCCTCGACCGGCAGCACGCCCATCAGCGGCGCCGTTTCCAGCGCAAAACTGTCGCTTGGGCCAACGAAGGCGAAAGCCGCGGAGAAAGCGACGCTGAAGAACACGACGGTGTCGAACACCGAGCCGACCAGCGTGCCGACGATCGGCGCCCGCCACCAGCTCTGTCGGCGCAGACGGTTGAACACGGTCACGTCTAGCAATTGCGCGGTGAGGAAGGCCGCGCCGGACGCCGCCGCGATGCGCACCAGCCGGTCGGCGGCGGTCTCGAACTCGATGAAACCATGGCGGAACAGGAAGGGCGGCACGAGGACCGAGCAGACCACCGCCGTCATGAAGCCGACAAAGACGATCCGGCGCGCCACGGCAGGCCCGTAGCGGCGGTTGGCAAGGTCCGTGACCAGAAAGGAGAACGGGTAGGTGAAGGCGCCCCAGGTGAGCAGGTCGGCCAGCGACAAGCCGCCGATCCGACCCTGCATCGGGAACTGCACGAGGATATTCGATGCCACGACGACAAGCGCCATGGCGGCCACGAAGGGCAGGTATCGCGAGAAGGAAGTCATTTTTTTATCCTGGGTAATGGAACCAGCGGAGCGTCATGCCGAAACCGGATCGCGCTCGCTTTGTTCGAGCATCGGATTTCCGAAACCGCCTTGCGGACGGCGACCCGATGTCCAAGGCCAACAAGAGGTTGGCCAGGGCGGTTGTCCCCCGCCTGAAGGCAGTTTACGCGGCAGCCTGCTCGGCGAGCTTCTTGGCGATCTGCTTCTTCAAGAGGCGCGCGCGCTGCGACAGCTCCTTGACGTCAGCCTTGGCCAGGAAGGCGTCGAGACCGCCGCGATGCTCGACCGAACGCAGCGCGTTGGCGGAAATGCGCAGGCGCACATTCTGGTTCAGCGCTTCCGAAATCAGCGTCACATTGACGAGGTTCGGCAGGAAGCGACGCTTGGTCTTGTTGTTGGCGTGGCTCACATTGTTGCCGGTCTGGACTGCCTTGGCAGTGAGTTCGCAGGTGCGGGACATGGTTCTAACCTTCAGTTCTCTCGGGGACCTGCCAAACCTTCGTGCCCACGCCGGGTGGCGCGCGGTTCTGGTCAAGCGGCCTTATGGAAAAAGTTGGCATTCCATAGTTGCATTTCGCCCATGCGTCAAGCTCCAGCCTGGCCCAGCGGCATTTCATACTAAGGCCGGAATTCGTCGTATAAGCGGTTCCATAGGGACATGCCAGACCGGAGTTGTCCGCCTCCGGTTGAAATCAAGGATCCGATCGCGCCATGCTTCGCTTGCCCCATGCCCTTGCCGCCGCGCTGGCCGTCGCCTTGCCGTCGGCCGCGACGGCCGCCTCGCCGCAGTCCTTCAGGGGCGAATACACAGTGTCGTTTCTCGGCCTTTCTATCGCGAAATCAAGCTTTTCAAGCCATTATGAGAACGGCGTCTACTCGATCGACGGCAGCGTTTCCGCGGCTGGTCTCGCCAAGCTGTTCGATGACACGCGCGGCACGATCTCGTCCAAGGGTACGATTTCGGGCCAGAAGATGGTGCCGCAGGCGTTCCGCGCGGACTACACTTCCGGCAAGAAAGCCTCCGCCATCGACATTCGTTTTGCCAATGGCAACGTCATCTCGACGACGGTCGTTCCCGCGCCGGAAAAGCGTGACCCCGAGAGTTGGGTGCCGCTCGGCGCCGGCGACCTGGCATCGGTGCTCGATCCGATGGCGGCGACCGTCATCCATGCCGGCAGTCTCGACGAGGTCTGCGGCCGCACGGTGAGGCTCTATGACGGTGAGATGCGCGCCAACCTGACGCTGAGCTACGCTTCAAAAGGGTCGATCTCGGTGCCCGGCTACAAGGGCGACACGGTCACCTGCCGGATGGGTTTCGAGCCGGTGGCGGGCTACCGCAAGGGCCGCAAGGCGCTCAACTACCTCAAGAACAAAAGCCGCATAATGGTGACATTTGCGCCGCTCGGCCAAACCGGGGTATATGCGCCGATCCGCGCGACGGTCGGGACGCAGATCGGCACCTTGACCATCAGCGCCAGGCGTTTCGAAGCAATACAATAAGGCGCCACGCGCGCCGCTGGAGACAGAATGGGGCGCGCGACACTGATCGGCTTTTCGGCCGTCGCCATGTGGGCACTGCTGGCGTTGCTTACGGACGCATCCGGCAAGGTGCCGCCGTTCCTCTTGTCGGCCATCACCTTCTCGATCGGCACCGGGGTCGGGCTTGTCGCGCGCCTTTTCATGCCGGCCGCGGATAGAAGCCAGAAGATACCGCGCCAGGTCTGGGTGATCGGCATTGCCGGCCTTTTCGGCTACCACTTCTTCTACTTCACAGCGCTGCGCAACGCGCCGGCGGTGGAGGCCAGCCTGATCGCCTATCTGTGGCCGCTGCTGATCGTGCTCGGCTCGGCGCTGATGCCGGGCGAGCGGTTGGCCTGGAACCATATCGTGGGCGCGCTGCTCGGCCTTGCCGGCACCGTGCTCATCGTCACCAAGGGCGGCGGCCTCGCCTTCGACGCGCGTTATGCCTTCGGCTACGCCATGGCTGCCGTCTGCGCCGTGCTGTGGTCGTCCTATTCGCTCCTGTCGCGGCGTTTCCCCTCGGTGCCGACCAGCATCGTCACTTGGTTCTGCGCGGCGACCGCGCTGTTGTCGCTTGCCTGCCATCTGGCGCTGGAAGAGACGGTGCTGCCCGCGAGTGCCGGGCAATGGCTTGCCGTGCTCGGGCTCGGCCTGATGCCAGTGGGGGCAGCCTTCTATGCCTGGGATGTCGGGGTCAAGCGCGGCAACATCCAGGTGCTGGGCGCGGCAAGCTATGCCGCGCCGCTCCTGTCGACGCTGGTGTTGATCGCGGCCGGCGTCGCCGAACCGTCGCTGCGCATCCTCGCCGCTTGCGTGCTCATCACCGGCGGCGCTGCCCTGGCGGCAAAATCGCTGTTCCTGCGCAAGCCTGCGGCTGCCGAAGGCGGAGCCGGGGCATCCGAAGGCGGAGCCCGGGCATGACGATGCCGTTTCCGGGCGGCATCGACGGCAACGCCAATGCGACGCTGATCTTTTCCCTGGTGGCGGCGGTTGTCTACGCCTTCACATCAGGCATGGCGCCGACGCTCGCCCGTTCGGCGGCAAAAACGCTCGCCGTGGCCATGCTTGCCGTGCTGGCGGCGATGCAGGGCGGGCCGCTGCTGCTGGTCGCCGCCCTTGCACTGAGCGCCATCGGCGACGCCTTCCTGTCGCGGGATGGCGAAAAGATGTTTCTCGGCGGGCTGGGCAGCTTTCTCGCCGCGCATATCGTCTATGTCGTGCTGTTCCTGCGCAGGGGCGAGGGGCTGGGAGTGCTGGGGGCCGAACCCTGGCGCGCGGCAATCGCACTGGCGATGGCGGTATTCGTTATTCTCATGCTGGCGGCGCTGTGGCGCCGCGTCGGCCCGGCCCTGCGAGCGCCGATCGCGGGCTATGTCGCGGCCATCCTCGCCATGGGCATTTCGGCGCTGACGACGAGCAGTGCCGCTGCTATCGGCGGTGCCGTGCTGTTCATGGCGTCCGACGCGCTGCTGGCCACGGAACGCTTCCTGGCGGCCGCCATTTCGCCACATCGCGCCTGGATGCGTTTGGCGGTCTGGGTGCTTTACTACGCCGCGCAGCTCGTGATCACGCTTGGTTTCCTGCTGCGCTAAGGGTTTCCGGCTGCGTCAGAGCTGTTTAGGCCGCCAACCAGGCTCCGCCAGTTCAAACGCCGCAAAGTCGAAGCCCGGCGCCACGGTGCAGCCGACCAGGGTCCACTCGCCCAGGCTGCGCGCCGATTGCCACCAGCCCGCCGGCACGACGATTTGCGGCCGCTCGCCGGCCGCAAGCTCGATGCCGAGCACCTGCTCGATCACCCGGTTAGCCTTTGGGCCGCCTTCTTCCCATATCGACAGCGCCAGCGGCGCGCCGGCGTAGAAGTGCCAGGCCTCGGCTGCATCCCTGACGCGATGCCAGGCGGAAACCTGGCCCTGCTCCAGCAGAAAATAGATTGCCGTCGAGTGGCCTCGAGCTCCGCCGCCACCGTCGCGAAAGGTTTCCGTGTACCAGCCGCCTTCCGGATGCGGCTTCATGCCAAGGATGACGATGATTTCTGCGGAACTCGTCATGGTTTCGACCAGTGTCGCTTGGCCTAGAAATTATCCTTGCGCTTGCGGATCTCGGCAAAAACCTCGACATCCGACGCCTTCTCCATGCCGAGATGCCTGCGGATTGCCGGATCGTGCCAGCGCAGGAAAGGGTTGGTCGACAATTCCTCGCCGATCGTGGTCGGCAGCGTCGGCTTGTTATCGGCGCGCAGCGCTTCAATTTTTGCCGCGCGTTCCTTCAATGCCGAATTGGTCCGGTCGACGCTCAGCGCGAAACGGGCGTTGGCGAGCGTGTATTCGTGCCCGCAATAGATCACGGTCGCGGCAGGCAGTGCCGCGAGCTTCTTCAGGGATCCATACATCACCGGCGGCTTGCATTCGAACAGCCGCCCGCAACCGAGCGCGAACAGCGTGTCGGCGGTGAACGCCACTTTCGATGCCGGCAGGTGATAGGAGACGTGGCCAGCGGTGTGGCCGGGGGTGGCGATCACTTCGATACGTTCCTCGCCGAGATGCAGGACCGAACCGTCCTCGACCGTGTCGTCAATGCCGGGGATCCTGGCCTTTTCCGCTTCGGGACCGACGATGCGCAGCTTGAAGCGCTGCTTCAGCGCCAGATTGGCCTCGACATGGTCGACATGGTGATGCGTGGTCAGGATCATCGTCGGCGTCCAGCCGGTGCGCTTGACCGCAGCCAGGATCGCCGCTTCTTCCGGCGCATCGATAAGCGCGGTCTGACCGCTTTTGGGATCATGCACCAGCACGCCGAAATTGTCGCTGCGGCACATGAACTGTTCGATTTCGACCGCCATCGCATCTCTCCATCTTTCGCCGCAGACATAGGACGCCGACGCGCGGATGTCATCCCGGAGATGACTAATGTCAGGATGTCATTCGACATCCGGGATCTCGGGACGTCGCGGCCTTTTGTTGAAACCCGCCGATATCGCGGCTACATCCCTGACATGCATTCCGACATCGTCGATCTCCGCTCCTTCTATTCGACAGCGCTCGGTCGCTTCGCCGAGCATTCGATCACCATGGCCTTGTCATCGATATGGGCCACCGTGCCCAATGAGCGGCTTGTCGGGCTCGGCTACACCTTGCCTTGGCTGGAACGGTTCGGCAGCGACGCCGAGCGGGTGTTCGCCTTCATGCCGGCGACGCAGGGCGCCGTGGTCTGGCCGGCGGCGGGACCGACGGCGACGGCTCTGGTTTTCGACGAGGAACTGCCGCTGGTCGATTCCTGCATCGACCGCATGCTGCTCGTGCATTCGCTCGAGCATGTCGAAAACCCGCGCGAAACGCTGAACGAGATCTGGCGCGTGCTGTCGCCGGCCGGCCGGGTGGTCATCGTCGTGCCCAACCGGCGCGGCGTCTGGGCGCGGTTCGAGCACACGCCGTTTGGCAATGGCAGGCCGTTCTCGCGCGGTCAGCTCACCGAGTTGCTGCGCGAGGCGAATTTCACGCCCGCCGCCTGGTCCGACGCCCTGTTCTTTCCGCCATCGCGGCGGCGTTTCATGATGCGCTTCCACAATATGGTGGAGCGCGCCGGCCGGCGGCTGTGGCCGATCTTTTCCGGCGTCATCGTGGTCGAGGCGCAGAAGCGGCTCTATCAGGGCGTGCCGGCCGCCCAGCGCGCTTCCCGACGGGTTTTCGTGCCGGTGCTTTCGCCGCATGCAGCAACGCGGCTCGGCCGGCGAATAGAGACCGGGGCCACGACATCGCCGGGTCCGCGAATGACACCTTCGTGATCATGCCAGAAACTTGCGCCGGACGGCATTTCGCGACCTATCTGTCGCTGACGGGCTCGCAGCCTGGCTGAGTGACCAGTGGCGTCACTACACTTCATCCGGTTTTCAGCACCGCTTTTGAACGCAAGGACTTCAGCTCATGGCCGATTATCCGGACAATGATGCCTCTGCCCGGCCTATCGCTGCGGTCGAAGCTTCGAGCCTGCGTGATCAGGTGGCAACCATCAAGCTGGCGCTTGCCGGGTCGCCGGTCCGCAAAGGGCTACGCTGGGCCTCCATCGGAATGGTTGCCGTCATTGTCGCGACCTCGATCGGCCAGGTTCTGCTCAACCGCTGGAACCAGCCTTTCTACGATGCGCTTGCACGCCGCGACATGCAGGCCTTCCTGCACCAGCTCGCCGTTTTTGCCGCGATTGCCGGTGGGCTTCTTGTGCTCAATGTCGGCCAGACCTGGCTCAATCAGACGATCCGGCTGAAGCTGCGCGAGGCGCTGACGCTCGATCTGATCGATGGATGGATGCGGCCGGCGCGCGCTTTTCGCCTGGCGCATGCAGGCGCCATCGGGGTCAATCCCGACCAGCGCATGCAGCAGGACGCGAGCCATCTTTCCGACCTGTCGACGGATCTTGGCGTTGGCCTGCTGCAATCCCTAATCCTGCTCGCCTCCTTCGTCGGCGTGTTGTGGGAGCTGTCCTCGGGCTTCGTCTTCCATGTCGGCGGGACATCGCTCGCCATACCGGGCTACATGGTGTGGGCGGCCATCCTCTATGCCGGAACGGCTTCCTGGCTGAGCTGGCTGGTCGGACGGCCACTGATCCACCTCAACAGCGACCGCTACACACGCGAGGCGGAGCTGCGTTCCTCGATGGTGCGCGTCAACGAGAACATCGATGCCATCGCGCTCGCCCGAAGCGAGCCCGATGCCAGGCGGCGGCTGGAAACCGACCTGGGCACCGTGCTCGGCGCCATGCGACGCATCTATAACGCCCAGATCAATCTCGCCTGGGTGACGGACACCTATGGCTGGATCACCGTGGTGGCTCCCATCCTGGTCGCTTCGCCGGTCTATTTCGCGGGCGATATCAGCTTCGGCGGACTGATGATGGCGGTCGGCGCCTTCAATCAGGTCCATTCTTCATTGCGTTGGTTCATCAACAATATCGGCAGCATCGCCGATTGGCGCGCGACGCTGATGCGCGTCGCCGATTTCCGCATTGCGCTGGATGAGACCGATGTGCTGCACGGCCAGGAAAGGCGCATCGAATTCGGCGAGAATGCAAACGGCAAGCTGACCTTCGAGAAACTCGAAGTGGCCTCGCCGGAGGGCTGCACGAGGCTCGCCGACCAGCATGTCGAGATCCACGCCGGCGAACGCGTCATGCTCACCGGCGAGCCTGGCGCGGGCAAGACGCTGTTCTTTCGCGCCATTGCCGGCCTGTGGCCGTGGGGGAGCGGGCGCATCGGCATGCCGGCGGGAGAGACGCCCATCTTCGTGCAGCGCACGCCTTACTTCCCAACCGCCACGCTGCGCGAAGTGCTCGACCGCGTGGACGGGGTTGCGCCGGCAAGCGATGCCGATATCTCAGCCGTGCTGGCCGAGATCGGCCTGGAACACCTGTCGTCGTCGCTCGGCCGCAGCGCGCGCTGGGAGCATGAACTGGCCGACGACGAACTGCGCCTGCTGGCCTTTGCCCGCCTCGTGCTGCGCCAACCAAAATGGGTGATCATCGATGAGGCTCTCGATGCCTTCGACGGACCGACACTGCGGCGGGTGTTGTCGATGCTGGAGAAGCGGCTGGGCGGGGCGACGATCCTCAATATAGGCCGCGGCCAGCACAACAATCAATTCTTCCCGCGCGCACTGACCATCGTGAAGGCGTCCGGCGTGCCGGCCCTGAAGCCCGCGCGCATAAGGGCAGGCGCGATCGAGCCGCCGCCGGCCGCTCCTCGCCGCAAGAAATAGCACTTCCGGCATCTATTCGGACCAGCCCGCGCCACGTCAGGTGGCAGCTTTATTTCGCCGTGATCGCGAGGGAAGATCGCACCGGAAACATAGCTTGAGCCGGCCATGCTTGATGCTCTCAGCCTGCTTGCCTGCCTGGCCTGCACCGAGGCCGCCGTGACTGCGCCTGCGCCGGACAGCCTGGCCGTTGATGTCCAACTGGTGCTGGCGGTCGATATCTCATTGTCGATGGACGAGAAGGAGTTCGCCCTGCAGCGCGCCGGCTATGTGGAGGCGCTGCGTCATCCCGACTTCATCAAGGCGGTCCGCGCCGGGAACGCCGGTCGCATCGCGCTCACCTATTTCGAATGGGCCGGCACTGCGCGCGACGACGCGCTCATCGGCTGGCAGGCCATCGACGGCGCTGAGAGCGCCAACGCTTTTGCCGACAAGATTGCAGCCCGCCCGTTCCGCAGCTTCCGCGGCACGTCGATCTCCGGCGCGCTCGCCTTCGGCGCGGGGCTCTTCGACCGCACCGCTTACGAAAGCGAACGCAGCGTCATCGATATTTCCGGTGACGGACCGAACAATATCGGGCCGCCCGTCACCGCCACGCGGGATGCGGCAAACGCCAGAGGCATCGTCATCAACGGCCTGCCGATCCTGATCAATCCATCGCCCACCTTCAGCCACCTCGACCGGTATTACGCCCAGTGCGTCACCGGCGGGCCGGGCTCCTTCGTGCTGCCGATTTATACAGCCGCCGAATTTTCGACGGCAATCCGGCGCAAGCTGATTCTCGAAGTGAGCGGCGTTCAGAACGAGACCAGGATCATTCCCGCCGAAGCCGAGGCTCCGATCGACTGCCTGCAAGGCGAACGCGACAGACGGCTCTTGTCGGATCCGTATTTCCCGGAGCTCGATCGCTGAGCCTTCGCCGGGCTATGCGTTCCAACCTGCTGATGACCTTCCTCGCAGAGATCAGCCTGCAGCTCGACTTCGCCCGAAAAGGGGGTGTCATAGCCACCTCCGGGATGGCCCTTATCGCTTCAACAAGAACACTGCCTGCTGGCCGAAGAAGTTCCAGAACCACCATGGCATCGACAGGCCGATCTTCTGGCCGTTGGCGTCGAGCGCGGTCGCCCTTTCCACGGTCGCGCCAAGCTCCTCGCACAGATTGACGAAGTCGCGGATGGTGCAGAAGTGGATGTTCGGCGTGTCGTACCAGGAATAGGGCAGGTCCTTGGTCACCGGCATGCGGCCCTTGACGAACAGCGACAGGCGCACCCGCCAGTGGCCGAAATTGGGGAAGGAAACGATGGCGTGTTCGCCGATCCTGAGCAGTTCGTCGAGAACGAGCTTCGGGTTGCGGGTCGCCTGCAAGGTCTGCGACAGGACGACGAAATCAAAACCCTTGTCGGGATAGAATTCGAGATCCTTGTCGGCGTCGCCCTGAACGACGGAAAGGCCGCGCGCCACGCATTCGTTGACACCGCGCTGCGACAGCTCCAGTCCGCGGCCGTCGATCTGCTTGGTTTCCTGCAAAAGCTCGAGCAGCGAGCCGTCGCCGGAGCCGACGTCCAGCACCCGCGATTGCGGCGGGATCAGACCGGCGATCACCTCGAGATCGACGCGCTGGGCGCGGTTGACGCTCATGGCTTGCCCCTTGTCGTGGTGCGTGACCCTTGATGGACAGGTCTGCAATTTTGCGGGGTCATGCGCCGAGCCCTCTCGCTCGCGCGGCCGAGCCGATGAAGCCATTGATGGCGGCGAACAGTTCCGGCTCGTCAAGCAGGAAGGCGTCGTGCCCGCGATCGGTCTCGATCTCGACGAAGGACACCGACGCGCCGGCGGCATTCAGCGCATGGACGATCGAGCGGCTCTCCTCGGTCGGAAACAGCCAATCCGAGGTGAACGAAACCAGGCAGAAGCGTGTCTTGGTGCCGGCAAAAGCATCGGCCAGCCTGCCGCCATGGTCGGCGGCGAGGTCGAAATAGTCCATGGACCGCGTCATGTAGAGATAGGAATTGGCGTCGAAGCGGTCGACGAAAGTCATGCCCTGGTGACGCAGATAGCTCTCGATCTGGAAGTCGGCGTCGAAGCCGAAGGTCAGAGCTTCGCGGTCCTGCAGGTTGCGGCCGAACTTCCGGTGCAAGGCGGCTTCCGACAGGTAGGTGATGTGGGCGGCCATGCGCGCCACGGCGAGCCCCTTTTCCGGGCGTTTGCCGTGGTCGAAATACTTGCCGCCATGCCATTCTGGGTCCGCCATCACGGCCTGCCGGCCGACCTCGTGGAAAGCGATGTTCTGCGAGGAATGACGCGCGCCGGTGGCGATCGGCAGCGCCGAGAAAACACGCTCCGGATAGCTCGACGCCCATTGCAGCACCTGCATGCCGCCCATCGACCCGCCGAGCACGCAAAACAGTTTTTCGATGCCGAAATGGTCGATCAGCATCTGCTGGGCACGCACCATGTCGCGGATGGTGATGACCGGAAGGTCGAGCCCATAAGGCTTACCGGTGGCGGGATTGGTGGATGCCGGGCCGGTGGAACCGAGGCAGCCGCCGATGACGTTTGAACAGATGACGAAGAAACGGTTGGTGTCGATGATCTTGCCGGGGCCGATCAGCACTTCCCACCAACCCGGCTTGCCGGTCACTGGATTGGTGCTGGCCACATGCTGGTCGCCGGTCAAAGCGTGGCATACGAGAATGGCGTTGGAACGGGCGTCATTCAGCGTGCCGTAGGTCTGGTGGGCGATCTGGAACGGCGACAGCAGCGTGCCGGCGTCGAGCTTGAGCGGCTTGTCGGCGCCGAAGCGCACGACCGGGCTCGACGGCTGGTCTGCCTCGTTGTTGGTTCTGCCAGCGCGCTGAGCGGCCATCTCGTCTCTCTTGCTGCACCCTTGCCTTTGCGGAAATCGCTACCGATGTCCGCGCCGCCGATGCGTTCGTCCGGCCGGCCGCGGACAATAAAAAACCGGCAATGCCTTCGCAAAGCCGGTTACGTCACGCAAACGGCCCTTTAGCGAATTGTTTAACGTGGCTGCAAGCCGACCGGCCAAATCACCACGGAACTGTTGCTGCCCTTCTAGAACTCACCTGCCCCGCCGTCAATGCCACCTGCTGGCACCACTGCCACCTCTCGACATTGCCGGCCATGGCTTGTATTTCCGCAGCGGCTTCCAGGACGGAAGCGTTCTCGACGGATTTGCGATATGAGCCAGACCCCGGACAAGGCACGTCCAACCCCGCGCGCGGGCATCATGGACATCGAGGCCTATGTGCCGGGCAAGAGCTCGGCCTCCGCCGGGGTGAACAAGGTCCACAAGCTGTCGTCGAACGAAAACCCGCTCGGCCCCTCGCCGAAGGCAATCGAGGCCGCGCGCGAGGTCGCCGCCAAGCTCGACGTCTATCCCGACGGCACCGCCCGGCGCCTGCGCGAAGCAATCGCCGAGGTGCATGGTCTGAACGCACAGAACATCATCTGTTCCAACGGCTCCGACGAGATCCTCGGCCTGCTGGCGCAGACTTATCTCGCGCCCGGCGACGAGGCCATATTCACCGAACACGCCTTCATGGTCTACAAGATCTACATCCAGTCGGCGGGTGCGACGCCTGTCGCGGTCAAGGAGACCCAGGAGCGCGCCGACATCGATGCGATCCTGGCGGCCGTCACGCCACGTACGAAGATCGTGTTCCTCGCCAATCCCAACAATCCAACCGGCACTTACGTGCCGTTCGAGGAGGTGCGCCGCCTGCATGCCGGCCTGCCGAAGAACGTGCTTCTGGTGCTCGATGCCGCCTATGCCGAATATGTCAGGCGCAACGACTATGAGGCCGGCATCGAGCTCGCGGGCAGCTCTCAGAACGTGGTCATGACCCGCACCTTCTCCAAGATCGGACTTGGCGGGGCGCGGATCGGATGGATGTATGGGCCGATGCACATCGTCGACGCGATCAACCGCATACGCGGTCCCTTCAACGTCAATGCGACGGCGATCGAGGCCGGCATCGCCGCCGTCCGCGACCGCGCCCATATCGAGCGCAGCGTCGCGCATAACGAGACCTGGCTGGCCTGGCTGAGCGAACAGATGACCGGGCTCGGGTTGCGGGTGACGCCCAGCGTCGGCAATTTCCTCCTCATTCATTTTCCCGACGACGGCAAGCATTCGGCCGCGGCGGCGGACGATTATCTCACCCAGCGCGGCTACATACTGCGGCGTGTTTCGGGCTATGGCTTTCCCAACGCACTGCGTATGACGGTCGGCACCGAAGAGGCCAATCGCGGCGTTGTCGCGGCACTCACGACATTCCTGAAAAGCTAGAACGCCATGGCATCACCGATGTTCGAAAAGATCGCGCTGGTCGGCATCGGCCTGATCGGCTCGTCGCTGGCCCGCGTCATCCGCCGCGAGGGCCTGGCCGGCCATGTCGCCATCTCGACGCGCAGCGCCGCAACGCTGGCGCGGGCGCAAGAGCTTGGGCTGGGCTCCTCCTACGCCATAGATGCCAAGGAAGCGGTCCGCGATGCCGACCTGGTCGTCGTCTCGGTGCCGGTCGGCTCGTCCGGCGCGGTGGCGCAAGAGATCGCGCCGGCGCTGAAGAGGGGCGCCATCGTCACCGATGTCGGCTCGACCAAGGCTTCCGTGATCGCACAGATGCAGCCGCATATACCCGGTGGGGTGCATTTCATTCCCGGCCATCCGCTGGCCGGCACGGAGAAATCTGGGCCCGATGCCGGTTTCGCCGATCTGTTCGACAACCGCTGGTGCATTTTCACCCCGCTGCCGGACACGGATCCGGACGCGCTGGAAAGGCTTTCCGAATTCTGGCGCCGTTGTGGCGCCAACATCGACACGATGGATCCGCAGCATCACGACATGACGCTGGCCATCGTCTCGCATTTGCCGCACATCATCGCCTACAACATCGTCGGCACCGCCGATGACCTGGAATCGGTGACCAAGACGGAAGTCATCAAATATTCCGCTTCCGGTTTCCGCGACTTCACGCGCCTCGCCGCCTCCGATCCGACCATGTGGCGGGACGTGTGCCTGCACAACAAGGACGCGATCCTGGAAATGCTGGCGCGGTTCTCGGAGGATCTGGCTTTTCTGCAGCGGGCGATCCGCTGGGGCGACGGCGACAAGCTGTTCGACCTGTTCACCCGCACCCGCGCCGTGCGACGCTCGATCATCGAGGCCGGCCAGGACATCGACGTGCCGGATTTCGGTCGCCAGGCGGTCGAGCATCCGGCGAAAAACTAGGCTCCTTCAGGCCAGGTCGCCGCCATCATCGCCAGTGTCTCGGCACGATCGGGCGCGCCCAGCCTGCCGCCGAAGCGCTGGCATTTGAGCGCTGCGGCCGCGCTGGCAAAGCGTAGCGCCTGCTCGATCGGCATGGCTTGCGCCAATCCGGCTGCGAATGCGCCATGAAAGACGTCGCCGGCTGCCAGCGTATCCACCACCTTGACCTTTGGCGCAGCGACGTGGCGTACGCAACCGGCCTGCCTGTCATGCCACCAGGTTCCAGCCCCGCCGGCGGTTACCGCGACGAAAGCGTCGGTGCGCGACGCAAGGTCGGCGCATGCGGCCTGCGGGTCCAGCGCCTGGCCGCAGACGATGCGCGCCGCCGGTTCGGAGGCGACGATGTGCGAGGCGAGCGGCGACAGCCGCTCCAGCACTGCCAATGGCGCGGTGTCGGCATCGAGGATCCCAGGGCGGCGGGCAGCGCGCGCAGCGCTGAGCGCCAGCGCCGCCGCACCCGGCCAGCGCACATCGACCAGCACGGCATCGAAAGCCGTGAGATCGGCGACCGGCAAGCCGTCGGGATCGGCCTGAGCGCGCTGATCGTAGAAAGGCACGATGATGCGCTCGCCATGGCCGTCGACGAGGATCGCGGCCAGCGCCGAGCGCGCTCCGGCAACGCGACGGATGAGGCTGCAATCGACGCCCTCCGCCTCGATGCCTGATATCAACTGGTCGCCGACCTGATCATCGCCGGCGCTCGCCCAAAGCCACACTTCGGCGCCCAGCCGGCGTGCGGCGCAGGCGGCACTCGTGGCCATGCCGGAAGCGATCTGGACGCCATCGGCGGCCATGAACTTGCCCTGATGGATGGGAAGCGCTTCGACGCGAAGAATGGTGTCGAGCGTCAGCGCGCCGACGCTCAGGAGTTTTGCCGGTCTGTCCATTGGGGATGCTTAGTCGACCGGCTTGATCTTGCCCAGCGGGATAAAGCCGAGCGAGGCCTTGCCCTTGACCACCTTGAGCGGCATCGACGGTTCGTTGCCGAGCAGCGCCAGGGCGGCAAAGCCTTGTTCGATCTGGTTCTTCTGCTCGGGTATGGCGGCGCCGAGAATGGCGGCCACGGCTTTCGGGTCTTTCAGTCTGATCATCAGATCGGCATCGACCAGGCCCTCGGCGTCGACCGACAGCGGCCCGGAAACGGTGACGTGCGCCGTGCCCGACGACAAATCGAGCCTGCGGATCTCGACGGCCTGGCCGCGCAGGCTTTTCAGTTGCGTGCCGATCAGGGCCAGGCCGTTCTTCAGCGTCGCCTCGCCACTGGCGTCGAGCGGCGGCAGGACGCGGCCCCCGATCGCATCGGGATCGATCTCCAGATCGCCGAAGCTGCCGATATAGTCGATATCGCTGCCGTTCGGCTGCAGCTGGCCCGCCGCCTTGCCGGCGCTGAACAGTTGCACCGGATCGGTGTCGTCGGCCGGATCGGTCTGGCCGGACAGGCCCTCGGCCGTGAGCGAAATGCGCCGTGGCAGCGGCCATGAGAGCTTGACGTTGGCCTTAAGATCATCCCAGTCGATCCACAGCGGCACCATGCCCGGAACCGAGGTCCTGAGCGGACCGCGCAGGTCCGCGACCGGCGACAGCGGCTGGATGATCTGGGCGACGGCGTTGAAGGAGCCGGCAGAGGCGGCAAGGTTCTTGGCGTCGTCCTCATAAGCAAGATTGTCGCAGGAGACGGCGAAGCTCAGGGGATAACCGCTGACCTGGAGATTGGCGCAGCCGGCCTCGATGCCACTCTTGTTGAGCGTGGCGATCGCCTTGTCGGCTTCGCTCCGGACCCTGTCGGCGAGATAGAACCAGCCGCCGCTGTAGATGGCGAACAGCGCGATGACAAACGCTGCAAGCCAGAACAGGCGGCGGCGATGCTTCGGCTGGCGTTCGTCAGTGGACGTCATGCTGCGGTTCTCGTTCACGCATGGGGGCTGTGGGCGGGCTGTCGATTCTGGCAACGACAATAGGTAGACAGAGATGGACGGAAAAAACACCGATTCCGGTGTGGTGTTGCCATTCTTACGCAATCAGGCACGGCGATATGGGCGATTTTTGGGTGTTTGGCTATGGTTCGTTGATATGGCGGCCGGGGTTCGCGCATGTCGAGACAAGGCGGGCGCGCCTGCATGGCTATCGTCGCGCGCTGTGCGTCTATTCCTTCGTGCATCGCGGCACGCGGGAACGTCCGGGGCTGGTGCTCGGCCTTGACCGCGGGGGTTCCTGCGTCGGGCTGGCTTTCCGGGTGCCGGGCGAGTTGCGGGACGAGGTCATCGCCTATCTGCGTGAGCGCGAGCTGGTCACCAATGTCTATCTCGAGCGCATGCTCAATGTCCGCCTTGACGGCGGCGGCACGGTCGAGGCCGTGGCCTATATCGTCGACCGCAATCATGAGCAGTATGCCGGTGCGCTCGATGCGGCCCACGCCGCTGATGTGGTGCGCGGCGCTGTCGGCCAGTCCGGCAATAATGAGGATTATGTGTCGAGCACGCTGGACCATCTCCGGGCGCTCGGCATTCGCGATCACTGGCTGGAAGACGTGGCGAGGCGGATCGCGCCTTTGTGAAGCGCTGGCTCTGCGGAAAAGCCCGGTGAGGCCTTTGACCTCGATGCGGCGAGGCCTAGGTTAGGCTCCGACTCTCAACGGGCGATAGCCGCCCAATCCCACCAACACGGAGATCAGCCTTGCAGAAACGCCGTCTCGGTCGCACCGACCTTTCCATCGCGCCGCTGGTTCTGGGCGGCAATGTCTTCGGCTGGACCGCCGACGAGAAGACGTCGTTCGACCTGCTCGACCGCTTCGTCCGCGCCGGCCTGAACGCGGTCGACACAGCGGACGCCTATTCGCGCTGGGTGCCCGGCCACGAGGGCGGCGAATCGGAAACCATCATCGGCAAATGGATGAAGGACCGCGGCAACCGCGATAAGGTCGTGGTGATCACCAAAGTGGGCTCAGACATGGGGCAGGGCCACAAGGACCTGTCCGCCGCTTACATCGAAAAGGCCGTCGATGCATCGCTGAAGCGGCTTCAGACCGAGTTCATCGATCTTTATCTGTCGCACTGGCCGGATCCAACCACGCCCTATGAGGAAACCCTCGGCGCCTATGAAAAGCTCCTCGCCAAGGGCAAGATCCGTTATGCCGGCTGCTCGAATCTCGACGCCGGCCAGTTGCGCGCCGCCCTCGACGTGGCAAGCCTGCGCAGCCTGCCGCGCTATGAAGTGCTGCAGCCGGAATACAATCTCTACGACCGCTCGTCGTTCGATGGCCCGCTGCGCGATCTCTGCATGGCGGAGGACATCGGCGTGATCACCTATTTCAGCCTGGCCAAGGGTTTCTTGAGTGGCAAATACCGCAGCGAGGCCGATCTCGGTCAAAGCCCGCGCGGCGGCGGCGTGAAAGATTACCTAAATGCGCGCGGTATGCGCATCCTCGCGGCACTCGACGCGGTGTCCGCCAGGCATTCGGCCAAACAGGCGGAAGTGGCGCTTGCCTGGGTCATTGCCCGGCCGGGCGTCACCGCGCCTATCGCCAGCGCCACCAAGCCTGAACAGATGGACAGCCTGATCAAGGCGGTGTCGCTGGAGCTGAGCGCCGACGACATGGCCGAGCTCGACAAGGCGAGCGGCTGAGCCGTCAGCAGCGCGCACGATCGTCCAAGACGGTCGCCCCGACCTTGCCATACCGTCATTGACGCTTGGCAAGACAGGAGGCGCGGATGGCAGGCCCGCTTTTTTCGCAGCCGGATATGTGGCGTCAGCTCGTTGCGCTGATGCTTGCCGCTACGGCCGTCATGGGCAGCCCGGGACCGGCGACGATAAGCGTCACCGCCGTCGGCGCGGCGTTCGGCCTGCGCCGTTCCCTGAGCTACGCCTTGGGGGTCATCCTGGGCACGATCACCGTGCTTCTGGTCGTGGCAAGCGGGGTGAGCGCCATGCTTGCCGCGATGCCGCCGCTCGCGCCGCTGCTTGTCGCGGCGTCGGCTGCCTATATCCTCTATCTCGCGTTCAAGATTGCCAGCGCGCCGCCCCTGGCGGCGGATGCCGGCGAGGCCGCGCGACCGACATTCACCGGCGGGTTCCTGCTGGCGTTGGCCAACCCGAAGGCTTATGTGGCCATCGCCGCGGTGTTCGCCGGCGCGTCCGCGGATTCGGGCGCCGGCGCCATCGGCACCGCGCCGAAGCTGACCGCTCTCGCATTCATGATCGTCGCCATCCATGCCGTGTGGCTGCTTGCGGGCGCTGCTTTCGCGCGCTTTCTTCGCAGGCCGGTGGCTTCGCGCATCATCAATCTGGTCTTTGCCGCGACGCTGGTGCTGACGACCGCACTGGCTGTGTTCGCTTGAACGTTGCGCGAGCCGCCATCGGCCGCGCCGAAGGCCGCACTTCAGGCTTTGGCGCCGAGTTCCCGCAGCCGCTTGACCGCCGTCGGCGGCAAGGCGGGCGGATTGGGTGCACGGGACGCGTCGATGAGGAACTGGTCGCAGGCGGTTTCGGTTTCGCCGATCAGCCGCCGCATGAATTCCTCCTTGTCCAGGCCCGGCGGGATCGGCGGCAGGAAGCGCGCCTTGATGGTGCCGGGATAGCGCAGGAACTTGCGGCGCGGCCAATAGAGGCCGGCAACATGGGCGACCGGCACCACGGGAATGCCGAGCTGCGCATAGATTTCGACGATGCCGTATTTGTAGGCGGGTTCGTCGCCGGGCGCGCGGCGGGTGCCTTCGGGATAGATGATGAGCTGCCGCGGGTTGCGCGCGATTTCTTCCTTGGTCGCCGCAACCACCGCCTTCAGCGCCTTGGAGCGGCTGCCGCGGTCGACCGGGATCATGCGCATTTTCAGGATGTACCAGCCGAAGAACGGAATCCAGGTCAGCTCGCGCTTCAGAATGTAGAGTGGATCCTGGAGATAGGGGAAGAAGGCGATCGCGTCCCAGAAGGACTGGTGCTTGGGCGCCAGGATGAAGGAACCTTCGGGCAGATTTTCCACCCCGGTGATGTCGCTCTTGGTCCCGGCGATCTTGTCGTAGAGCCACATCGAGGTGCGCGACCAGAACTTCGGCACGAACCAGGCGCGATGGCGCGGCGACAGGAAATAATAGGGAGTCCAGAGGATCATCTGGACGATCAGATTGACGTAGAAGACGAAGTTGAACGCCAGCGATCGGACTTGGAGCATTGGGGGAGGCCCGGTAAGGAGGTGTGCGTTGGTTACACCAAGCGGGCGCAAAAAGGAAATGGCCGAAGATGCCCCCGAACAGCGCCGAAAGACGTTTCGGCTTCGCCCACGGCCCAGCCGCGCTACATCAGCCGCGCCAGTCTTTCTTTCAGGCGCGGGGCGGCGAAGTCAAGAAATGCGCGCAGCTTGACCGGCAGCAAGCCGTGGCCTGCGTGCACCAGGCTTACCGGCCAGGGTTCCGGTTCGAACTCCCGCAGCAGCACGCGCAGCGCGCGTGACCGCACCGCCGCGTCGACCTGGTAAGACAGCACCCTCGTCAGCCCGACGCCGGCGAGCGCGGCATCGATCGCAGCTTCGGCGGTGTTGACCTGAAGCCGCGAGCGGACCCGAATCGGCATCTCGGCCTTCCCGACGGTGAAGCTCCATGTCGAGAGCGCGCCCGGCCCTTCGAAGGTAATGCAGCTGTGGGACTCGAGGTCCGCAAGCGCCGTCGGGGCGCCGCGTTCGGCCAGATAGCCGGGGCTCGCGCAAACGACACGGCGGATCGTACCGATCCGCATGGCGACAAAACTGGAGTCGGGAAGCCGGCCGATGCGGATGGCGAGGTCGAAATGGTCCTCGACCAACCGGGTTATGCGGTCGGCCAGCGTCAGGCGGATGTCTACGTCGGGATAGGCGGCGAGGAAGCCGGTCACGACCGGCAGCACATGCAGGCGGCCGAAGACGACCGGCGCGGTGATGGCCAGTTCGCCCGTCGGGGCGCTGTATTCGCCGGCCGCCATGCGCTCGGCCTCGCCGACCTCGCCCAGGATGCGGCGGCAGGCGGCAAGATACGCCTGGCCCGCATCGGTCAGCGTCAGCCGGCGTGTCGAGCGGTTCAGAAGGCGGGTCTTGAGATGTCGTTCCAGGTCGGAAACCTTGCGGCTGACCGTCGCCAGCGGAATGCGAAAACGGCGCGCGGCTGCAGACAGGCTGCCGGCCTCCGCCGCGGCGACAAAGAGCGACATGGCTTCGAGCCGGTCCATCGATTCTTCCGGAAATTGGAAGGATAGATTACAAATATGGCATCTACATCTGTCTGATGGAAGCCTCCATATTGGGTGTGACGCAGACGACCCGGGTCAAGAAAGGAATTGTCATGTCGCAAGAGCGTCCGCCGCTGCCGCCATTCACCGCGGAAACCGCCGCGCAGAAGGCGCGCATGGCCGAGGATGCCTGGAACTCGCGCGATCCAACCCGTGTCGCGCTTGCCTATACGGTAGACAGCCGCTGGCGCAATCGCGCCGAGTTCCTGCAAGGCCGCGATGCCATCCAGGCTTTCCTGACGCGCAAATGGAGCCGGGAACTCGACTACCGGCTGATCAAGGAGGTCTGGGCTTTCCATGGCAACCGTATCGCGGTGCGTTTCGCCTATGAGTGGCATGACGACAGCGGCTCGTGGTTCCGCAGCTATGGCAATGAGAACTGGGAATTCGACGAATATGGGCTGATGCGGCTGCGCATCGCCAGCATCAACGACCTGCCGATCGGCGCTGCCGACCGTAAATATCACTGGCCGCTCGGCCGACGGCCGGACGACCATCCGTCGCTGTCTGAACTCGGGCTTTAACCTCTCCGGGTAAGAAAGGCTACCGATGGACGCGCATGCTTTTACCAGCGACGTCGCTTTCACGCCGACCGTCAAGGCGATCCAGGCCCGCAAGGGCTCTCGCCAGGCCTATTCCCGGGTCGAGGAGCGCGGTGGCTGGCAGTCGGTGATTACATCGGACCTTGCGGCCTTCATCGAGATGCAGACCAGCGTCTTCCTGTCGACGGCCAACGGTGTTGGCCAGCCCTATATCCAGCATCGCGGCGGGCCGGCCGGCTTCCTCAAGGTGCTCGATGAAAAGACGATCGGCTTCGCCGATTTCGCCGGCAATAGACAGTTCATCACCCAGGGCAATCTCGCCGACAATCCGCAGGCCTTCCTGTTCCTCATCGACTATGCCCATCGCCGGCGTGTCAAGATCTGGGGCACGGCGCGTGTGGTGGAAGGCGACGCCGAGCTGATGGCGAGGCTGATGCCGCGGGATTATGCGGCACGGCCCGAACAGGTCATTCTGTTCACCGTGGCGACCTGGGATGCGAATTGTCCGCAGCACATTCCGCAGCGCTTCGAGGCCGCTGACGTGGCGGCGGCGCTGGCCGAACGCGACAGGCGGATCGAACGGCTCGAACAGGAAGTCGCTCGCCTGCGGCAGGCGCCGGGATCCGTCGTCACCAAATGACGAGCAGGTTCAGCTGCCGGCGGCGATCTCGGCCAACGCGATGCCGTCCGGCGTCGGCTTCACCGGAACGATGCCGCGCGCCAATGCCAGCAGATATTTATTGTATTCGGTGAACAGCACGCGCAATGCCCGCGGCTTGGTCAGCCAGCCGCCATTGTCGAGATTGCTGTTGACCACCGGATAGGGTTCGAGCTTGGCCTTGTGCAGCAGCCGGCCCATTTCCAGCAGGCTGCGCGGCATGTGGTAATTGTTGGTGACGAGGATCACCGTGCCATAGGCATGGCTCTCGACCCATTTGGCGCTTTCCTCGGCATTGCCGATCGTGTCGAGCGCGGCGCGGTCGATGTCGACGCAGCAGGAAAACAGCCTGATGTCACCGCCGGTCGCGGCCTGAAGCTGACGTCGGCTGGCGGAGGGATGCACACCGCTGATCAAAAGCCGCGCGCCCTTGCCGGACGCCAGCAGCTCCATCGCCGCATCGAGGCGCGATTGGCCGCCGGTCAACACGATGATCGCGTCGGCCTTGGCCGGGTTGGCAGGGGTGGTCAGATGACTGACGGTGTTGGCGAACCAGCCGAAGCCGCCGGCAAACAGTGCGACTAGGGCAAGCAACGCGAAAGAAGAAAGGCGCAGCACGGCCGAAACCCGGCCGCGTCCATGCGGACGAGCCGGCAACGCCGGCATCGGTCCAACGGTACTAGTCGAGTCCCGCACCTCCATCATGGCATGGTTAATCCCGAAATGCGGCCTTTGGTAGGTAAAAATCGCAATTTGCGTTACGGCGGTTCTTCATGCGTGATCGATCCTGGTCATTCGACGTCGTCACGCTTCAGGCTGGCGCACGTCGATGTCGCTGAGATAGGCGACGACGGTGGCGTGCGAGGTTGCAGCCGTCAGCCCGCCGATGACCAGCACCATCAGCACGACACCGAGATAACCGGCCGAGCCGATGGCGAAGTTGCCGAATAGCGCAGTCGCCTGGTCGGCTTGCGGGGTCGCCATGTTGCGCGAGGACCACCAGGAAAAGACGATGAAGACGGCGACCGCGGCGGCTCCGCCGGCGGCCGCGCCCTTCATCCCGGTGATCAGGAAATGGCGACGGAACTCGCGGGCGATGAAACGCGCTTCGGCGCCGACGAAATGCAGCACCTCGATGATGTGGCCGTTGCCGGCCATGGCGCCGCGCGTGGCGAACACCACGGTCAGCACCGTCGCCGAGAGCATCAGCGCCAGCACCGCGATACCGATGGTCACCGTGGTGCGGGCCATGGCCACCAGCCGGTCCACCCAGGTGCGGTGATCGTCAAGCGATGCGCTCGGCAGCTTCGGCGTGATCGCGGCGCGCATGGCGGCGAAATCGGGCGGGTTGCTCTCGTCGATGGTGACGATGATCAGCCGCGGCACCGGCAGTTCGTCGATGTTGAGGCCCGAACCCAGCCACGGCTCCAGCAATCTGGCGGTGGCGTCGCGGTCGATGATCCTGGTCGCCTTCACGCCGGGGAATTCGCCGGCGATCTGCGAGGCCTGGGCAAGGGCTGCCTCCATGTCGAGGCCGTCGACCGGCTTGATCTGGATCGTCGCCTCTCGCGAGATCTGGTTTTCCCAGACCGAGGCGGTGTCGCGCACCAGGGTAACCGCGCCGAAGGTCAGGCAGGACAGGAAGGTCATGATGGCGATGACCAGCACCAGGGCGCGGCCGGCGATGTTCTGCGCCGGCACGATGGGCGCCATCTTGCGCTGGACGCGCGGTCTTGGCGCGGCCGCTTCGTCGGCCTGTGCGTCGAGGTGTTCGGCGGAAAGCTCAGTCATAGATATCAAGCCTCCCGCCGGCCAGGATCATGCGGCGCGCATCGACCTGCTCCATCAGGCCGAGATCGTGGGTCGCGATCACCACGGCGGTGCCCAGGCGGTTGAGTTCGATGAAGAGCCTGAGCAGGCGTCGCGCCAGCGGCGGATCGACATTGCCGGTCGGCTCGTCGGCCAGCAGGATCTCCGGCTGCTCGATCAGGGCGCGGGCGATCGCGGCTCGCTGCTTCTCGCCGCCCGACAGGACTGGCGGCAGCACATGCATGCGTTCGCCGAGCCCGACCCATTTCAACAGCTCGGTGACGTCGGTGCGGTAGCTCGCTTCCTCGCGCCCGCGCACGCGCAAGGGCAACGCGACATTCTCATACGTGGTCATGTGGTCGAGCAGGCGGAAATCCTGGAACACCACGCCGATGCGGCGCCTGAGATGCGGCAGTTCGGCGCGCGAGATGCGCGAGCGGTCCTTGCCGAAGATGGTGATCAGCCCACGCGTCGGCTTCAGCGACATGAACAGAAGGCGCAGCAACGTCGTCTTGCCGGCGCCCGAAGGCCCGCTCAGGAACTGGAACGAGCGCTCCGGTATGTGCAGGGAGATGTCGCGGAGGATTTCCGGACCCATGCCATAGCGGAGGCCGACATTTTCGAAGCGAATCACTTTCGGCGACCTGAAATTCCTAGAGCGTGATGCCGAAAAGTGTGAGGCGATTTTCGGGCGACATCATGCTCTATCACTCTAATTCGGAGGCGGATTCAGATTTCAGGTCGATTTGACCTGAAATCGGAATCCGTCGGCGGCAAGCCGGCCTGTTCTGGGAAAAGACCATCGGCCGGCATGGTTAACCGGCGGTTAATTAGCGGGTTGTTTCGGCTCGTCACAAGGGCTCCGGTGGAGAAGCGTTAACCATTTGCCTTTACGCAAAAGAAACGAAAAGCGAACGTGCTGCAATGCTGGGGCCATGATGGCTGAGGATCGAACCGCGCGCCCGGTTTCCGGCGAAATCATGACCGATCCGCCGGCAAATGCCGCGCCGGAGCGTATCCTGCGCGCTGGCGCGGCGAATATCGTCGATGCCGACTATGTGGTGGTGCCGCGGGCCGCGCCCCATGCCGAAGCCATTTCACCGCGGCGCGTGATGTCCATGCCATCCCTCGAAGGCATGGACATGCTGCGCAAGCCCGAGCCGCCGCCGGTGCGGCCGCCGGCGCCGCGCGGCGGTCCGATCTTCTGGATCGCCGGTGTCGGCGCCGCCTTTGCCGCCTTCTGGGTCTCCGGCGGGCATGCACTGGTGCGCCAGGCGCCGCCCGCCGCGGGCGGACCGGCCTCGGCGTTGAGCATTTCAGGGGTGACGTCACGCGTGGACGCGTCTGGGGCGAACCCCGTGCTGTTCGTCGACGGCGAGGCCGCCAATGACGGTGCAAGTCCGGCGACGCTGCCGCCGCTCGAGATCCGCGTCACCGGCAATGATGGGCGCACAACGCGCTATACTTTGGGGACATCCAGCCGCTCATTGGCGCCAAATGAAAGATTCGGCTTTGCCAGCCGGCTTGACGTGCCTAGAAACGGCGTAAGGACGGTGTCGGTCACCTTCGCGGAATAGCATGTGCGACAGGTGAGGCCGGCCCGCAAACGGCTGATGTCAGCGCTTCCTGTGCGCGAAGGCCTTTGAAAATCTTGAAGGGACGAAGAATGCCAGTTGTGCGCGGCAAGGACATCGAGGTCCTGTTTTCGGCGTCGGCCATCGCCCGGCGCAATCTCGAACTCGCCAAGGAGATCGCCGGGCACGACTATCACGATCTTCTGGTGATCTCGGTGCTGAAGGGCTCGTTCATCTTCGCCGCAGACCTTATCCGCGCCATGCATGATGTCGGCCTGTCGCCAGAGGTCGAGTTCATCTTCATCTCCAGCTACGGCGCCGGCACCACAAGCGGCGAGGTGAGGGTGCTGCGCGACATCGACAACGAGGTCGCCGGCCGCGACGTGCTTCTGATCGACGACATTCTGGAGTCGGGCAAAACGCTGAGCTTCACCCGCGACCTGATGCTGTCACGCGGCGCCAGAAGCTGCGCCATCGCGGTGCTGCTCGACAAGCGCATGCGTCGCCAGACCACCCTCAATGCCGATTATGTCGGATTCGACTGCCCCGACTATTTCGTCGTCGGCTACGGCATGGATGTCGCGCACGCCTTTCGCGAACTGCCGTTCGTCGGCGTCGTCAAAGGCGATGAGTGAGGCAGCGGCAAATACTGAAAAAGGCCTTAACGGCTTCAAGAAAATAACCCATGCCGGAGCGCCGGGCCCTTCAGAAAAAGTCAACGTTTGCTCGCCAAACATGCCGGCCATGGCAAAGCTTCTGATCGTTGAGGACGATGAGTCCGTCCGCACCCTCGCAGCCCGGGCGCTCGAACGCGCCGGGCACGCAATCGACATCGCCGCCGACGGCGCGCAAGGACTGGCGCTGATACGCGCCGCGAAGGGCGGCTACGATCTCGTCGTCTCCGACATCCGCATGCCCGAGATGGACGGCATCGAGATGGCGATTGCAGCCTCGGCATTTTTCCCGTCGATGAAGATACTGCTGATGACCGGCTATGCCGATCAGCGCGAGCGCGCCGAGGAGTTGAACGGCATCATCCTCGACGTCGTGCAGAAGCCGTTCACGCTGGCCGAAATCCGTTCACGCGTCGAACGGGCGCTGAGCATTTTCGCCTGATCAGGCGGGATCGGCAGCGACGAGTACGGGGAGCTTGCGCCGTCCGGTGTTGAGCGCAAGCAGGCCGGCGCCGATGATAAGGGCGGCGCCGATCACGGTCGTCGACCGCGGCACTTCGGCGAAGAACAGAAAACCCCATAGCGGCGACCACAGGATGCCTGTGTATTCCAAGGTGGCGACGCGGTTGGCCGGCGCCATCCGGTAGGCCTGCGACAGCAAGATCATGCCGGCGGAGGCGACGAAGCCGCAGGCAGCCATCTTGATGAAATCCGGCAGCGTCGGCCACAGCCAGGGCCGCACCAGGAATTCCAGGCTGGGATGGGCAGCATGATTGATGCCGGCAAGCCAGAACAGGCTTGCGACCAATGCGGCGCCGGCGAGATAGGCACCGTTCTGGTAGAAGGCCATCACAGTCGAGGATTCGGTGTCGCCGATCTTACGCGCCATCAGTTGCGAGAAGCCGTAGAGCACCGCGGAGCCCAGCGACAGCAGCGCCGCCAAGTCGAACAGTCCCGCACCCGGGCGCAGCATCACGACGACGCCAAGCAGCCCGATCAACACGGTCGCCAGCGTCTGCCAGGAGACCCGTTCGCCAAGATAGGGCCCGGCCAGCACCATGATGCAGAGCGGGGCCATGAAATAGAGCGCCACGGCATCGGCCAGGGGCAAGGCGGCGATGGCGAGGTAGTACATGGTGTAGGAGGTGAACTGAATGAAGGCGCGCATGGTCAGCATGCCGAACCGCCGCGACAGGATCGCACGCAGCCCGACATCGGCATGGACGAGCACGATCAGGATCGGCAGGGCGACGACCGCGCGGATGGCCATCACCTCGGTCACGGGGTAGCCGCCCGACACCGCCTTGACCAGCGGGTCCTGCAACGAGAAGACCAACACGCCCAGGCACAGGCTCAGCATGCCGAGCACCATCCGATTGCGCATAAGGATCCCAAGCTCCCGTACCAGGACGCAAGCAAGCTTGCAGCAAGCTAAAAAGAACCCGCCACCGTTTCGGGCAGCGGGCATGAGTGAGGACTGTTGATTGGTCCGTGGCCGAATCCTCAGCCACATATCCAATGGGTGAACCAACTATCATCCCGTGTTTGACATGTTGCAAACGAATTGGAATGATACCAGCAATCAAAATTCCTTATGGCGGACAGGATGCGGCCCACCCTCGACAGCGATCTCCTGCGCACCTTCGTGGCCATTGTCGAAGCAGGCAATTTCACCAAGGCGGCCGAGCAGGCCGGTCGCACCCAGTCAGCCGTTTCGATGCAGATGAAGAAGCTCGAAAGCGTCATCGGCGACAGCCTGTTCGAGCGCGGGTCGCGCGGCGTGGCGCTGACGCGGCGCGGCGGCGAGCTGATCGTCAATGCCCGCCGCATCGTCTCTTTGCTCGACGAGACGGCAGCGTCGATGGCGGCGGCGCCGCTCGGCGGGCCGGTGCGGATCGGCATTCCGGAGGAATATGGCCATGCCATCCTGTCGCGCGCGCTCGGCGCATTCTCAAAGCGTCACACCAAGGTCGAGGTCACCGTGCGCTATGCCCATTCGGGGGCGCAGATAGCGGCGCTTGCCGCCGGCGAGCTCGATCTTTGCGTGGTGTTCGAATGGCAGGATCCTTCAGGCGGCGAAGTGCTGATGCATGATCCGACGGTGTGGGTGACATCGATCCTGCATAACATGCATGAGGAGCGTCCGGTGCCGATCGCGCTCTACAACCGGGCCGGCTGGTGCAAGGATTTCGCCATCAAATCGCTCGAGCAGCGCGGGCTCGGCTATCGTGTCGCCTACACCAGCGACACGACCGGCGGCCTGAAGCTTGCCGTCACCTCGGGACTGGCGATCGCACCGATTTCGCGCAGCAACATTCCGGACGGCTGCCGCGAGTTGACGTCCGCCGACGGTTTCGGCGACATCGATTCCTCGAATGTGGTGATGCATCGCAACCCGAATGCGTCGGGCGAGGCGATCGACGGCATGCAAGAGGCGATCCGCGAGGCGTTCGTCAACAGGCAGACTCAGCCGGCCGCATCCTCGTAGAAATGCAGCCGGTTGCCGAACGGATCGGCAACCGACACCTCGCGGGTCTTCCACGGCGTCTTTTCCAGGCCCGGCCTGGCGAAACGGTATGCTTTGCCGATCAGCTCGCGATGCAGGGCGGCGATGTCCTCGACCTTGATGCGCATGGCGATGCCGGGCACGCCGTCGCCATGGTGTTCGCTCAGATGCAGGATGCAGCCGTCACGGCCGACCGCCATGTAAAGCGGCGCGTTGTCGTCAAAGCGGTGCTCCCACAGCACCTGGAAGCCGAGGAAGCCGACGTAAAACTCGTGGGCCTTGGCAATGTCGAAGATGCGCAGGATGGGCGTCACTGTGCCGAGTTCGGGCATGATGTTGCAGCCGCTCCCAGCGGATGCCGCGGCGGCGATCCCTATTTCAGTTCCAGCAGCCGTTCCAGATAGCTGCGCTCGATATCGGGGCTGAGCGCATTGCCGAGCCGCTTGCGGATCGCTTCCAGGATCTGGCGGGCGCGCTGTACGTCGATCTCGTCCGGCACCTTCACCGAATCGCCGAAATCGGGACCCTGGCTGGCACGCGGCCGGCCGAGCGGATCGCGATCGGCGTTCTGCTGGCGACCGCCTTCCTGGCTGCCGCCTTCGTCGCCCTGCATCGCCTGCATCTGCTTCATCATGTCCTTGGCGCCCTTGCGCAGCGCCTCCAGCGCGCGCCCCTGGTGGCCAACGGCCTGATCACCTTCACCATCGCCCAGGGCCTGCTCGGCATTGCCCATTGATTTGCCGGCCTCGCCAAAGCCTTCATTGGGCTCCATGCCCATGCCCTCGAGCCCCTTCTTCAACTGCTCAAGGTCGTTCTTCAGCTGGCCTTGGCCTTCCTGCAACTGCTTCAGCGCATCGGCGAATTCCTGCGGCGTCATCGGCTTTTGCCCGGCGAGCGGATCGCGGTTCTCGCCTGCGCCCGGCTTGTCCTGACCCTCGCCGCCGCCTTCGCCGAACTGTTCATCGCGGTTCTGGCCGCGCTGGCGCTCGCCGCGTTGCATCTGGTCCATGCGGAAGGTGTCGTTCATCATCTCCTGCTGGCGCCGCAGGATGTCGCCGAGCTTGTCCATCTGCTGGCGCAGCTGGCTGTCCTGCTGGCCACCCTGCTGCTGGCGGCCGGCCTGGAGGTTGTTCATCATGTCCTGCAGCTGCGACAGCAATTGCTGCGCCTTGTCGCGATCGCCGGACTTCGCCAAGTTCTCGATCTGGTCCATCATGCGGTCGATGTCGCTCTGGCGTAGTTCCTGGCCGTTCTGCTGCATCTGCGGGGCGTTGGGATTCTGCTTGGCGCGCTCGGCGAATTCCTGCAGGAACTGGTTCATCGCCTCGCGCAGTTCCTTCATCGCCTTTTCGATCTCCGCGTCGCTGGCGCCGTTCTTGATAGCATCCTGCAACGCCTGCTGCGCCTGGCGCAGCCGCTTCTCGGCAGCCGAGAGATTGCCCTCCTCGATGCCGAGCGCGATTTCCCAGAGATAGGAGACCTCGTTGCGCAACTGGTCGTCGCTGTCGGCCATCTTCAACCGGCTGCGCGCGCTCATGATGGCGAGGTAGTGGGACATGTTGTCGAACGTGTCCTCGGGCCGCAGCGTGATCGCATCCATCAGGTCGAGCACGCGCGGCTTGGCGTTGGCGTCGAGCGCCAGCAGGCGGCGCTGCTCGATAACGGCCCGCGCCAGCGGATTGGAGAACGGCCGCTCCGGCATCACCAATGTCTTGGTTTCGCTGCTCGCCGTATGCCCGGCATCGTCGGTGGCGACCAGCGTCAACTTGATCTCGGCGCCAGCCCAGACGTGCTCGGTCAGGTCCTTCGAGGTCCTGGCGGCATTCGCCTTGCCGCCGCGGCGCGGCAGCGTCAGCGGCATGTCAGGCGGACCGTAGAGCGGACGCGCATCGGGAGCCTGCGGATCGGCGAGCGCGAACACGGCCTTGGCGTTGGCGGCGCCATAATCGTCGTCGATCTGGTAATTGAGCTCGAAAGCGCCGTTGACAGCGCGCTTCGGCTCGCCGACGAAACGGATCTGCGGCGGCTTGTCCGGGATCACCGCGAAGGCCCAACGGCCGAGTTGGTCCTCGCCCGACTTCAGCGTCAGCGTGCCATCGCTCGTCAGCTTGCCGATGAACTGGCGCACTTTGGATTGCGCTGCCGGGCTTGCCGCCGGCTTGGCCGCGGCCGCCTGCGGGTCGGCGGGATCGATGGCGCGGGCATTGCCATCCTTGTCGGCATAGGCAAGCGTCTCCTCGCCCGAGCCGCCGGTGACGCGCAGCGAAACATCACTGCCTTCGGGAACGTGGAAAGCCGGCGCCGCCTGGTTGGCGTCTGCCGTAAGGAAGATCGGCGGCTTGCCGGTATAAGCGGGCGGCGTCACCCATGCATCGATCCGCGGCGGCACGGCGTCATGCGCGTCCTGGGCGCTGAACGCGTCGGCTATCCGGCCACCAGTCGGTCCGAAGGAAAAAGCGAAGGCGGTGACGAGCAGAAGCGCTGCCACGGCGCGCAATCCCCAGGGATCGCGTTCCGGCACGCGCGTGCGCGGCACGTCGGCGCCGAGGCTGTCGAGCCTGTCGGCCATGCGCTTCTGGTGCTCGCGCCACAGCGCCTGCGAGAAGCTGCTTTCGCGGCCGCTCGGCCGGTCCGTCTGGGTCTGGACGGGGTGGTGCAGCAAGTGATTGGCCGCCTCGATGCGGCGGTCGATCTCGGCGCCGCCCGGCATGTGGAAAAAGCGTAGCGGATAGAGCGCGGCCAGTGTCGCAACGCCGAAGGCGGCGACCAACCCGATGCGCGCCGCATCGGGCAGGCGCGGGAAAAGCCCTAGCCAGGAAATGCTGAGAAACAGGCTGGCGACGACGAGAAGCGGCAGCAGGAGCGGCCAGCCCCGTTCGACCATCATCGAGACCCGCGTCGCCAGCCGGCTGAGCGCCAGGCGCCCGGCAAGACCGCGATCGCTGCTGAAGATCGGTCGTTCCGTCATCGGCCCTTCCACGGGAGCGGGCGGGATGGCCCGAACCTCACGACTCGAAGAATACCCAGCAAACGCGGCGAAGGCGAGGCAGTTCCTGAAAAACGTGAAGGAGAGAAAGGCGCGGCGATCAGAATTTCGCCGGATTTGCGTTCGCGCCGCAGACCAGGACGGCGACCCGTTCGCCGGGTGCCGGCGCATAGCGGCCGGACAGGATGGCGCCGAAAGCCGCGGCGCCACCGGGTTCCGAGATGATCCGCACCCGGTCCCACAGCGCCTTCTGGGCGACGACGATCTCGTCGTCGCTGACCAGGATGGAGCGTTCCACGAAGGCCTCGGCGATCGGGAACATCATCTCGCCGACGCGTTTGGGCGCCAGGGAATCGGCGGCGATGCCCTCGGCCGGCGCATCGACCGGATGGCCGGCCTCGAGGGCGCGATAGAGTGTCGGCGCGCCCTCCGGTTCGACGGCGACGATGCGGATACGGCCGGCGAACCAGGCGGCGATGCCGCCGATCAGGCCGCCGCCGCCGACGGCGACCAGCAAAGTGTCGATCTGAGGCAGGTCGTTCTCGATTTCCAGCCCGAGCGTGCCTTGCCCGATAAGCGTTTCCTCCTGGTTGAAAGCGTGGATCTGCAAGGCGCCGGTTTGCTCGGCAAAACGTTCGCTGGCGGCTAGCGCCTCGGCATAGCGGGCGCCGCCGACGACCAGCTCGGCACCGTAGCTGCGAATGCGCTCCAGCTTGGCCGGCGGGCTCACTTCCGGGACGAAGATGGTCGCCCTATGGCCGAGCCGCATGGCGGCATACGCCACCGCCGCGCCATGATTGCCGCCCGAGGCGGCGACGACACCGGCCTCGGGGACCTGCCGCTCGAGAAGATTGGTGAACGCGCCGCGCGCCTTGAACGAACCGGAATGCTGCAGGCATTCGAGTTTGAGATCGACCGCCAGCGGCGGCCGGTCGAAGTCGGCCATGTCGACGCGCAGCACCGGCGTGTGGCGCACATAGCGACGGATGCGCGGTTCCATCATCGCGATGCGTTCGCGCGTTATGGTGTTGCCGTTGGTCATGGCCATCTCCTTGGGATTGACAGCAATCAGTAACTTGGCAAAATGCCTAAATGCAAGAGGTTGACGTGTTCAAGGCGATTGCCAACGAACGAAGGCTGCGGATCCTCGACTGGCTGAAGGATCCGCGCGCGCATTTCCCGGCCCAGGCGGATGGCGATCTGGTCGAGGACGGCGTCTGTGCGCTGCTGATCGCCGAAAAGCTCGGCATTACCCAGGCGACGCTCAGCGAGCACATGCGTGTGCTCACCCAGGCAGGGCTGTTACGGGCCAAGCGCATCAAGCAATGGACATTCTATCGCCGCGACGAGGACAGGATCGCTGAGACAAGAGCGCTCATCCAGAACCGGCTATAGCTAGGACCGCCTTCGGCGGCTTCTATGCAAGCCAGTCGGGGATCGAATCCAGCCCGATCAGTTCGTCATAGGTCTGGCGCGGGCGCACGACGTGGAAACGATCGCCGTCGACCAGCACTTCCGGCACCAGCAGGCGGGTGTTGTAGGTGCCCGCCTGTACCGCGCCATAGGCGCCGGCGGTGGCGATGGCGACCAGGTCGCCGGACTTGAGCCTTGGCAGGTCGCGGTCGAGGCCGAGATAGTCGCCGGTCTCGCAGACCGGGCCGACGATATCGACCGTCATGCGCGGCGCGTCGGCGGGCGGCAGCACCACCGGTCTTATGTCGTGGAAAGCGTCGTAGAGCGTCGGCCGGATCAGGTCGTTCATGGCGGCGTCGACGACGAGGAAATTCTTGGCATCGCCTTCTTTGGCGAAGATCACTTGCGAGACGAGGATACCGGCATTGCCAACGATCAGCCGGCCCGGCTCGAACATCACCTTCAAGCCAAGCTTGGTGACGTGCTTGCGGACGATCTGCGCGTAGGCGTCGGGGAGCGGTGGCGGGTTGTTGTCGACGCGGTAGGGAATGCCGAGACCGCCGCCGAGATCGACATGCTCGATGGCATGGCCGTCGGCGCGCAGCGCGCCGACCAGTTCCACCAAAAGCGCGAAGGCATCGTCGAAAGGTTGCAGCTCGGTGATCTGGCTGCCGATATGGGTGTCGATGCCGGTGACCTTGATGCCCGGCAATTCAGCCGCGCGCGCATAGACCTGACGCGCCTTCTGCCATGGGATGCCGAACTTGTTCTCGGCTTTGCCTGTCGAGATCTTCTTGTGCGTCCTGGCGTCGACATCCGGATTGATGCGCAGCGAGACCGGCGCCACCTTGCCCAGGGCAACGGCGCGCGACGAGAGCAGTTCGAGTTCGGGCTCGGATTCGACGTTGAAGCACAGGATGCCGGCTGCCAGCGCAAAGTCCATCTCACGCGCGGTCTTGCCGACGCCGGAGAACAGGATCTTGCTGGCCGGGATGCCGGCTGCCAGCGCGCGCCGCAACTCGCCTTCCGACACCACGTCGGCTCCGGCGCCGAGCCTGGCCAGGGTTTTGAGCACCGCCTGATTGGAATTCGCCTTCATGGCGTAGCAGACCAGTGCATCGAGCCCGGCAAATGCCTGGACGAAGACGTGGTAGTGCCTGGTCAGCGTGGCCGTCGAATAGCAGTAGAATGGCGTGCCGACGGTTGCGGCGATGTCCGATATCGCCACGTCCTCGGCATGAAGCACGCCGTCGCGGTAGTCGAAATGGTTCACGAGAGTGGTTCCGAAAAGTTGGAGCAGGGTAGGAGCGGGTTTAGCACTCTAAACCGCTCTGACCGGCTCTAGAGCAGCGGGTCGAGAATGAACTTCTTGTCCGCGACCGGTTTTTCCGGTTCCGGCGGCACGGGTTGGTGTGCCTTCTCGGCGTCCTTGCGCGCCTGCACGGCCGCCTCGTAAGGCGTGTCGAGACCGGACCTTCTGCCGCAAGCCGTAACGGCGGCAACCGCCGCAAGCAGCGTCAGTGTCACCAAAATCCTGCTTCCGGTCATCGATCCATCCGTCCGAAACTTTTTTCCGCCGCTGCTTTTAGCCGAGTTCTCGGCGCATTGCACCCTGGATATTGCCGTTGCAATATCGTGGATATTGGCGGTTGCAATATCCGGGATATGGCTGGCCGCAATGTCCGGCATCACGCCTTGGCCAGCCGCTTTTTCCAGTAGCGGATCTGCTTCCTGACTTCCGACGGTGCGGTGCCGCCGAAGGAGGTGCGGCTCTTCACAGAGTTCTGCACGGCCAGCACCGAAAAAATGTCCTTCGTGATGCCGGGGTGGATCGACTGCAAGTCTTCCAGCGCAAGCTTCTCCAGGCTCAGCTTCTTCTCTTCGGCCAGCGCCACCGCCCGTCCCGTGACATGATGCGCTTCCCGGAACGGCAGGCCGAGTGTGCGCACCAGCCAGTCGGCAAGGTCGGTCGCGGTTGCGTGGCCGGAGCCGGCAGCCTTCTTCATCGCCGCCGCGTTCACCGTCATATCGGAGACCATGCCGGTCATCGCCGCCAGCATCAGGTCGAGCGTCTCGGCGGCATCGAACACCGATTCCTTGTCTTCCTGCATGTCCTTGCCATAGGTCAAAGGCATGCCCTTCATCACCGTCAGCAGGCCGACCAGATGGCCGGTGACGCGCCCGGTCTTGCCGCGCACCAGTTCGGCGGCGTCGGGGTTCTTCTTCTGCGGCATGATCGAGGAGCCGGTGGAGAAGCTGTCCGACAGCCTGATGAAGCCGAATTGCGGCGTTGACCAGATGATGATTTCTTCCGCCAGCCGCGACAGATGCGTGGCGCATATGGCCGCCAGTCCCAGGAATTCCAGCGCGAAATCGCGGTCCGAGACGCTGTCCAGCGAATTGCGCATGGGCTCGCGGAAGCCGAGCGCACTGGCGGTCTGGTGGCGGTCGATCGGAAAGCTGGTGCCGGCAAGGGCTGCTGCACCGAGCGGGCTCTCGTCCATGCGTTCGATGGCGTCGCGCACCCGCGACAGGTCGCGCGAAAACATCTCGACATAGGCCATGCAGTGGTGGCCGAATGTCACCGGCTGCGCCGCCTGCATATGGGTGAAGCCCGGCATCACCGTCGCGGCGTGCTGCTCGGCCCGCTCCAGCAACGCACTGATGAGACCCTTCAAGGCCTCGGCGACGCGAAAGCACTCGTCCTTGACCCAGAGCCGGAGGTCCACTGCAACCTGGTCGTTGCGAGAGCGGGCCGTGTGCAGCCGGCCGGCGGCCGGACCGATCAGCTCGGCGAGGCGGGCCTCGACATTCATGTGGATGTCTTCCAGCCTGGTCGAGAATTCAAACGTGCCCGCCTCGATCTCTTTCAAGATCGTGTTCAGGCCGTGAGCGATTTTCTCTTGATCGGCCGCCGAAATAATGCCCGTTTGCGCCAGCATCGCGCTATGGGCGATCGAACCTCTGATGTCCTGCGCATAGAGTTTGCGGTCGAACGAGATCGACGCGTTGATCGCTTCCATGATCGCGGCCGGACCCGAGGCAAATCGTCCGCCCCACATCTGGTTGCTGGTCTTCTTGTCGCTCATGGCTATAAAACCCGTGCTCGGAGCAGTTTTGAGAAAATGGCAGACGGAAACAGATTTTTCCCGGCCCCGCGCCTGATCCTCGCCGCCCTGGTGGCGGGAGCGCTGGCCGGCGCGGTCGCGGTATATGTCAGCGAGAGCCGGTCTGGCAACAACGCCGCGTCGCAAGTCGCCGTCGGCGACAGCAAGGACGATGTCGCCTGCGCTGCCAAGAGCGAACGCGCCAAGAAGATCGCCGCAGCCGCCACCGGCGAGGTCGCGGCGCTCTTGCCAGCCGATCCGCCGCAATCGATGAAGAGCCTCGCCTTCAACGGCCCGGACGGCAAGCCGATGACCATCGCCGACCGTGCCGGCAAGACGGTGCTGCTCAATCTGTGGGCGACATGGTGCGCGCCATGCCGCGCCGAAATGCCGGCGCTGGACACCTTGCAGAAGGAGAAAGGCAGCGATGCGTTCCAGGTCGTCGCCGTCAACGTCGATGCCGGCGACGACGTGAAGCCGAAGAAGTTCCTCAAGGACACCGGCGTCGAGGCACTCGGCTATTACAGGGATTCGACGATGGCGCTGTTCAACGAGCTCAAGACGCGCGGCCTGGCGCTCGGCCTGCCCGTCACCATGCTGATCGACGGCGAAGGCTGCCTGATCGCTCATATGAACGGCCCGGCCGAGTGGTCGGGGCCGGACGCCAAGCGGCTTGTCGAGGCCGCGCTCGGGTCTTGAAGAGGCTGGGACAAGGCTGGGCGCAAGCGCGGCCTGACCACGCAACGGTCCCGCCCAGCCCATCCGCGTCGGCCTGAGCCGACCCGGTCAATTCGTCGAATGCCTGGATCGGCGCCGGCTTGCCGAGATAGTAGTCCAAGCCTCGGCGTCCAGGGACTCACCTTAAGGACATATATGGCGAGCCGTTTGTGCTATCGGCCAGACGAGCCGTTGGTCGGCAGGGGATAGACGCCCTTCAATACTTCGTCGAAGTGATGACTGACCGCCGCATTGCACTCGCAAGCAAGCCACCGCAGGCCGTCGACCTTGCGAACGACGATCCGGGCACGATGGGTCTCAATGAGACCGTGTTCTTTCAGATCGCGTATGACGCGGCTCAAATAGCTCCGGCCGACTCCGAGCATTACGGCGAGCTGTTCTTGTGTCAGCGCCAGATCGGGAGTGCCCGTCCGATCAATGGCGGCCAGCAGCCATTTCGCTGTCCGTTGCTCGATCGAATGCGCGGCATTGCAGGCGACGGACTGGAACATCTGCGCCATCAGGCAGTCCGCGTACCGCGCGAACAGATTCCGTAGCGTCGACGACCTGGACTTCGCCTCTTCAAGGTTAAGCAGGTCGATGCGGAAGAACGAACCTCCCAATTGTACTTCAGCGCGAGCGTAAGCTGGGAGCCTGCCTTGGCTGACA
Organism: Mesorhizobium sp. BR1-1-15; assembly: GCF_020165475.1. Lineage (NCBI taxonomy): Bacteria > Pseudomonadati > Pseudomonadota > Alphaproteobacteria > Hyphomicrobiales > Phyllobacteriaceae > Mesorhizobium > Mesorhizobium sp. BR1-1-15. The sequence goes on from NZ_JAIUIF010000010.1 coordinate 62,806, forward strand.
ACTCCGCCAATTGCCCCTTCTCGTCCGACCAGAGCCGTCTCGATCGCACGCCCGTCGCTCAGCACGACGAGATAGGAAATCAGGCTGGGACCTCTCGGGAAGTATGCATGGCGAACCGTGTCACCAGGTTCATAAAGCAGTGTTCCGGTGGGGGCCGACCACTCATCCAGCCAAGGCTCGAGGATTGCCCAATCTGCCGCGGTGAGTGCCCGCAGAAGATTGTTGCCGATCATGCCGGAGTCTATGTGGGCGCGGGCTTCCATTTACACTCCTCCGAACGATCGCTTGCGGCCATATCCCAATAACCGGAGAAATGTCCACTAGTGCGCAGACGCGCAAAGCGCGAATGTCTAAGAAGTGACAGGGGTGCTGATCCAGGCCCCATCGAGCGCGAGCTGTGGCGCGTCGGCTCCAGGCGAAATGCTAGAAGATCGCCCAAGGCGGACAACAAAGCCCTGCGGTTGAATTGCTGGCGTGTCGCGTAGAGCACGTCGATACTGAACCCGTGCAACCAGCGTGAGATATGAACCCGGAACAACCGCCCGCTTCAGGGGCCCATCCCCTTCTCCGGCTCTACATCGCCGGAGACACGCCCGGTGCTCGTCGGGCACTGGAAAGCCGCCTGAAGATAATCGAGGAGATGAGCGCATCCATTGAAATCCAGATCTTCGATATCCTGGAACATCCTCATGAGGCGGAGCGAGCAGGGATACTAGCAACGCCGACGCTCTCCGACGAATCCGCCGATCCCCCGCGCCGTCTGGTGGGCGACATCAGCAATATCGCTCAGGTTCTGGACTATTTCGGTTTTCGCAAGAAGGATGATATTCATGACCGCGACGGATGAGATCTCTATCGACCCGGTTCTTGAACGCGTCAATACAGGGATCGAGGCTTTTGACGACTTGGTGATGGGTGGCTTGCCGCGCGGACGCACCACCATCGTGGGCGGCACGCCCGGTAGCGGCAAGACCGTATTCGCCACGCAGTTCCTGGCGCATGGCATCACCGGTCTCAATGAGGCCGGTGTCTTCGTCACTTTCGAGGAGTCGCCAACCGAGATCGAGGTAAACATGGCGAGCTTCGGCTGGGACATCCGCGGCTGGCGAGCGGCGGACAAGCTTGTTTTCGTCGATGCGAGCCCGCGCGATCAGGACCAGGTGGTTGTGGGCGATTTCGACCTCGCCGGTCTTCTGACCCGCATTCTGCACGCGAGCCGAAGCGCCGGGGCAAAGCGCATCGTGCTCGATTCGGTTACCCAACTTTTCGATCATTTCGTAGCCGAGCAGACGGCAGTGCGCCGCGAACTTCTACGTATTGCGACCGCGCTGAAGAAAGAAGGGCTGACGGTCCTTATGACCGCGGAACGCAACAGTGAATATGGTGAAATCTCCCGTCACCGAATAGAGGAGTTCGTCGCAGACAATGTCGTGATCCTTCGCAATGCCCTTGATCGCGAGCGCCGTCGGCGGACCATAGAAGTCCTGAAAATGCGCGGCAGCCGTCACGTTGAGGGCGAAGTGCCCATAACGCTGGTCGCCGAACAGGGCATCGTAGCTGTGCCTCTGTCATCGTTGCGCCTGGAGCAGCAATCAAGCACGAAACGGGTCACCAGTGGTAATTCCGAACTCGACAAAATGTGCAGCGGCGGGTTCTTTCGCGACAGCGTAACCCTTGTCAGTGGAGCCACAGGCACCGGAAAGACTCTACTTGTCACCAACTTTCTAGCAGGCGGAGTGGCTGCGGGCGAACGCGCCTTGCTCGTCGGCTATGAGGAGAGCCGCGGCCAGCTTTTCCGCAACGCGCGTAGCTGGGGCGTCGATTTCGAAGCGATGGAGGCGGATGGTCGCCTGAAGGTAGTCTGCCTTTATCCGGAAGCGCAGAGTTTGCCGGATCACCTTCTGATGATCCGCGAACTGGTGGCGGAGTTCAAACCCGATCGCATGGCAATCGACAGCTTGTCGGCATTGGAACGCATCGCGCCAGAAACCGGGTTTCGTGAGTTCTTGATCAGCGTCACCTCCTTCATAAAGAAGCGCGAAATTGCCGGCCTTTGCACCGCTACCAACAAATCGCTTGTCGGAGGCCAGAGCGCTAGCGAGCAGCATATTTCCACACTCACCGATTCGATCATTCTGTTGCGCTACATTCAGCAGGAAGAATTCATGCATCGCGGCATGATGGTGCTGAAAATGCGCGGCAGCGAACACGACAAACAGATACGGCGCTTCACCATCGACAGTGGCGGTATGCATCTTGGAAAGCCCTTTGACAGCGCGCCTGATGTGTTCGGCGACTCCGCCGTGGACAACACGTCGACATGAAGAGCGCCTTGAATACGGCGCAAAACGCCGCCGAAATGCTGGAATCGCCCGGAGATACATCTCCGGCTGGCATCAGCCAGCTCAGCTTTCGCCAGTTGATCGAAAATACCGCCGACGGGATGCTGGTGGTCGATTTGGACGGAACAGTGCTCTATGCCAATCCTGCGGCAGCCGTAATTTTTGGACAGCCGCTTGACGAACTCCTCCACGTTCCGCTCGGCCGTCCGGTCGTCTCCGGAGAGATCGCCGAGATCACCGTTCACCGTTCCGGCCGCAAGCCGGCAGAAGTGGAAATGCGTACGGTCGAGGTTACCTGGGACAGCAGGCCCGCATTGCTTGCCAGCCTGCGCGATGTCTCGGCCCAGCGATCAAGAGAAGAAAACGCACGCCAGTCACAAAAGCTCGAAGCCATTGGACGCCTCGCAGCTGGCATTGTCCATGACTTCAACAACCTACTCGCCGTTTTCGGGTCTGGCCTTCGGCTTCTGGAGAAACAGATCGCTAAAGATCCTGCGGATGAGAAAGTCGCTCTGCTGGTCGAGGAGATGTTCAGGCGGATCGAAAATGGAGGAGCGCTAACACAGCAACTGCTTGCCTTTTCGCGACGCCAATCCCTGGTCCCGGAACAGATTGATCTCAATGAACGTATCAAGGGGCTGACGACGCTGCTGGAACGGACGTTGGGGAGCGGCATCCGGGTACAATGCAATCTGGATCCAGCCTTGGACCCTATCCTTATCGATGCCAACCAGCTCGACATCGCCGTTCTTAACCTTGCCGTGAACGCCAGAGATGCAATGAAAGGCAATGGCACTCTCACGATTGAGACCAGCAATTTTCCAAATGATCTGGAGGATTTGCGTTCAGCGGCGGCTTCATTTGTTCGCGTGACTGTACGCGATACCGGCTGTGGAATGAGCAAGGACACCCTGGCGCGCGTTTTCGAACCATTCTTCACAACAAAATCGGAAGGGCAGGGTACGGGACTCGGGCTAAGCCAAGTTTACGGCTTCATCAAGCAATCCGGTGGGCATGTCCGAATCGATAGCGAAATCGGTCAGGGAACAAGCCTGCATCTCTACTTGCCGCGCGCTTCTGGAACCGAGCGGCAGCAGAACTGAGCGGCGGCAGACCCATTCCCGGCCAGCAGACTGATTGGCCGATGTCAAATCCGTCAGGCTGAGCGCGGGACGGGAATTTCCACGCATCGACCGAGCATTAAACCGACGCCTTTTTCAGCGTTGTCATGTCAGTGTTGTCATGTGCTGTTAGACGCCGTCCGTCGGTGAGGTCGCTGACCGTCTCGAGACAGGTCCCTGGTACATCATTCAAGCAGCAAGCCGCTATGCAATCCTTTTCCGGGTCACTTTCATCCGGAAGTGAACGCTACTTTAGCCGGACATGAAGTGCGCCTGCCCGCAACAAAACCGTTGTCCGCTGCGCGCGAACGACACATAGTGCCATTGCGGGAGTGCCCCTTTCGCCAATGACAAGCAATGAGAACGGGAGACGAAACATGAAGTTCTTTGGCTTCGCGGCCGGTGTCGCCGTGACCCTGCTTTCCACAACCTCCGCCTTCGCCGTCACGCAGATCAGCTGGTGGCACGCCATGACCGGCGCCAACGCAGAGGTCGTCGACAAGATTTCCAAGGATTTCAACGCCAGCCAGGGCGACTATCAGATTGTTCCGGTTTTCAAGGGCACCTATCCCGAAACGCTGAATGCCGGCATCGCCGCCTATCGCGCCGGCCAGTCGCCTGACATCATCCAGGTGTTCGATGTCGGCACCGGCGTGATGATGGCGGCCCGGGACGCGATCAAGCCAGTGGCAGAGGTGCTGACCGGCGCCGGGATGGACTTTGACAAGAGCCAGTATCTGCCAGGCATCGTCGGTTATTATTCGACGCCGGACGGCACCATGCTGTCCTTCCCCTACAACTCCTCCTCGCCGATCCTCTACTACAACAAGGACATCTTCCAGAAGGCGGGGCTCGATGTGAACAACCCACCCAAGACCTGGAACGAGGTGTGGGAGGATGCCAAAAAGATCAAGGCGAGCGGCGCCGCCGCTTGCGGCTACACCTCGACCTGGCTGACCTGGATACACCTGGAAAACTTCGCGGCGTGGAACGATGTGCCGTGGGCCACGCAGCAGAATGGCCTGGCCGGCGGTGATGTCGAACTCAAGATCAACTCGCCGATCTTCGTCAAACATTTCCAGGCGCTCGCCGATCTGGCCAAGGACGGCACCTTCAAATATGGCGGGCGCACCTCCGAAGCCAAGCAGATATTCCTCGCCGGCGAATGCGGCATCTTCACCGAATCCTCGGGCGGCCTAGGCGACATCGTCAAGTCGGGCATGAACTACGGCATTGGCCAGTTGCCCTATGACAGCGACGCCAAGGGCGCGCCGCAGAACACGACGCCGGGCGGTGCCAGCCTTTGGGTCTTCGGCGGCAAGTCCGACGAGGAGTACAAAGGCGTCGCGGCTTTCTTCGCCTATCTGTCCAAGACCGATGTGCAGGAATATCTGCACCAGAAATCGGGATACCTGCCGGTGACGCTCGCCGCCTATGAGGCGACGAAAAAGTCCGGCTTCTACGACAAGAATCCCGGTCGCGAGACGCCGATCCTGCAGATGACGGGCAAGGCGCCGACCGACAATTCGAAGGGCGTGCGGTTGCCGAACTTGCCGCAGGTGCGCGACATCCAGAACGAGGAGTTCGAAAAGATGCTTGCCGGCCAGGAAACCGCCCAGCAGGCGCTCGACAATGCGGTCACGCGTGGCAACGCGGCGATCAAGGAAGCGCTGGGGAATTAGGGCGCGTCCGAACCTATCGAGTTATAGTCCTTGCTCTACGAGGCCCCCCTCTGCCCTGCCGGGCATCTCCCCCTGAAGGGGGGAGACTGGCTGTCGCGACCGTTTTCGGCGATTGTCAAAGCTGGAGAATGGCAGCTGCCGCAGGAACTGCCAATCTTCCTCCAAGAGGGGGAGATGCCCGGCAGGGCAGCGGTGAGCGCCGTAGAGTGCCGCTCGGCTTTCCACGCCGGAGCGGCGCATTGACCCCGCGCGTCGTCTTTCCCAACAAAGTCTTGCCATACCTCCTGGTGGCGCCGCAACTTGCCATCACGCTGGTGTTCTTCTACTGGCCGGCCGGGCAGGCGCTCTACCAGTCGATGCTGAGGCAGGATCCGTTCGGGCTGAGGAGCAGGTTCGTCTGGTTTGCCAATTTCCGCAAGGTGCTTGCCGACCCGGCCTATCTCAACTCGATCAAGGTCACAGTGGTGTTTTCGCTCGCGACCGTGATCGTTGCCATGGGCGTGGCGCTGCTCCTTGCCGTGATGGCGGAAAAGGTGGTGCGCGGCAAAGGCCTCTACCGCACGCTGATGATCTGGCCCTACGCGGTGGCGCCGGCGATTGCAGGCATGCTGTGGCTGTTCCTGTTCAATCCATCGATCGGCTCGCTGTCTTATCTGCTGAGACGTTTGGGCGTCGCCTGGGATCCGCTGCTCAACGGCACCGACGCCATGATCCTTCTGGTGGCGGCGGCCGCCTGGAAGCAGATCAGCTATAATTTCCTGTTCTTCGTCGCCGGGCTGCAGGCGGTGCCGAAAACGCTGATCGAGGCGGCGGCGATCGACGGCGCCGGCGAAACCAAGCGCTTCTGGACCATCGTCTTCCCGCTTTTGGCGCCGACGACGTTTTTCCTTTTGGTCGTCAATACCGTCTATGCGCTGTTCGACACGTTCGGCATCGTCCACGCCGTCACCGGCGGCGGGCCGGGCAAGGCCACCGAGACACTGGTCTACAAGGTCTACAATGACGGCTTCGTCAATCTGATCCTCGGCGATTCGGCGGCGCAGTCGGTCATCCTGATGGTCATCGTCATCGCGCTCACCGCCATCCAGTTCCGCTACGTGGAACGGAAGGTTCATTACGGCTGAGGAGCGCGATGATCGGTCAATCCCCGTTTCGCATTTTCCTTGCACATGCCGTGCTCATCCTCGGCATACTGATCGTGGCCTTCCCGATCTACTACACTTTCGTTGCCTCGACGCAGACGCTGCAAACCATCCTTAGGCCGCCACTGCCTTTCCGGCCGAGCAGCGAGTTCTGGAACAATTACGGCGAGGCGCTGTTCGGCGGCGTCGGCCGCATCGGCGGGCTCGGCGTCGGCAGGCTGCTCCTCAACTCCACGATCATGGCGCTCGGCGTCGCGGTCGGAAAGATATTCATCTCGATCCTGTCGGCCTATGCGATCGTCTTCTTCCGTTTTCCGCTGCGCATGACGTTCTTCTGGCTGATCTTCATCACCCTGATGCTTCCCGTCGAGGTGCGCATCCTGCCGACCTACAAGGTAATGGTCGACCTCGGTATGATCGACACTTATGCCGGACTGATCATCCCGCTGATCGCCTCGGCCACCGCAACGTTGTTGTTCCGCCAGTTCTTCATGACCATCCCGGGCGAGTTGGTCGAGGCGGCGCGCGTCGACGGCGCCGGTCCATGGCGGTTCTTTTTCGATATCCTGTTGCCATTGTCGCGCACCAATATCGCGGCGCTGTTCGTCATTCTTTTCATCTACGGCTGGACGCAGTATCTGTGGCCGCTGCTGGTCACCAACAGCAACGATATGAACACCATCGTCATCGCACTGAAGAAGATGGTCTCCTTCGCCGATGCCGACACCCAATGGCATTTGGTCATGGTCACGGCGATCCTGGCAATCTTGCCGCCAATCCTGGTTGTGGTGCTGATGCAGCGCTGGTTCGTGCGCGGACTGGTCGACACCGAAAAGTGAGAAGCCGATGGCGACGGTCGATCTGAGGGACGTGAAGAAAGTATATGCCGGCGGCGTCGAAGCCGTGAAGGGCGTCTCCATTGCCATTCCCGACAAGGAACTCTGTGTGCTGGTCGGGCCGTCCGGCTGCGGCAAGTCCACGCTTTTGAGGATGATCGCCGGGCTGGAGACCATTTCTTCCGGCACGGTCGCTATCGACGGCAAGATCGTCAACACGATCGGCCCGACCGAGCGCGACATCGCCATGGTGTTCCAAAACTATGCGCTCTATCCGCATATGAAAGTCTACGACAACATGGCTTACGGGCTACGCAATCGCGGTACGCCCAAGGACGAGATCGACAGCAGGGTTCGTTCGACCGCCAAGGTGCTGGAGCTTTCAGCGCTGCTTGACCGGCGCCCGCGCGAGCTTTCAGGCGGTCAACGCCAGCGCGTCGCCATGGGCCGCGCCATCGTGCGCAATCCGAAAGTCTTCCTGTTCGACGAGCCACTCTCCAATCTCGATGCCAAGCTGCGCGGCCAGATGCGGGTCGAAATCAAGAACTTGCAGCGCTCGCTCGGTGTCACCTCGGTCTACGTCACCCATGACCAGTTGGAAGCGATGACGTTGGCCGACATCCTTGTCGTCATGAATGGCGGATTGGTCGAGCAGGCGGGCGCGCCACTCGACATTTACGAAAAGCCGGCCTCGACGTTCGTCGCCTCTTTCATCGGCGCACCGCCGATGAATCTTCTGTCCCTTTCGGGTCCGGCGCTGACCGGCAGCAAGACGAGCGACTTTGCGCCTGCGAATGCCGTCACGCTTGGCTTCCGCCCCGAGGATGCCGATGTCACTTTCGCGGCCGAGGCACCGTCCGGCGCGCTCGTGCTGCCGACAATGGTGGAGGCGGTCGAGCCGGTGGGAGCGGACAGCTTTCTTCACTGTGCGGCAGGAGGCGACCGCATCGTCGTGCGTGTGGCCGCGCGCGCAACAGCCAAGCCCGGCGACCAGTTGCGCGTCGTGGCCAAGGCCGAGAAACTTCACTGGTTCGATCAGGCTGCAAAGAGGGTCGACTGACGCCAATCTTGCATGCTGATCAGCGAGCCGCGAACCGTCGGCCGGTCAGGCGAATACATGCGCCTGTCCCGACACGGTGAGCCGGACGATCTCACCGACCGCCGGCGCGTCCATGCCGGACTTGCGCAGGATCAGCGGTGTGCTGCCGATGGCGGCGGCGTCCGGCGGGTCGGGGCTGTTGAGCAACCGCACCGCGACCGTGCAGGTCGAGCCGGCGAATTCGGATTCCGTTACCTCGCCAAAAAGCATGTCCGGCGTGCCCGACATGCCCTCGCGCGATGTCCGCTTCAGTCCGATCTGCTCCGGCCGCAACATGATGCGGGCGACATCGCGGCTGTCCGACGTATCGACGGCGATGCGGCCAAGCGGCGACGTGGCGAAACCGCCCGCTATCTTCGCCGGCAGGATGATGGCGTCGCCAAGGAACTCGGCAATCATCCTGTCCTTCGGCTTGAGATAAAGTTCGCGCGGCGTGCCGACCTGCGAGAACCGGCCCTCGCGCATCACCGCGACCTGGCTGGCGAAGGACAACGCCTCGGCCTGATCGTGCGTCACCAGGATGGTGGTGATGCCGGCGGCTTCGAGCAGTTCCGCCACGGCCTTGCGCATGGAGGCGCGCAGGCCGGTGTCGAGCGCCGAGAACGGTTCGTCGAGCAGCATCAGCCGCGGCTTCATCGCCATGGCGCGGGCGAGCGCCACGCGTTGCTGCTGACCGCCGGAGAGTTCGTGCGGGCGGCGCTTCAGGATCGCCTTGTCCAGCCCTACTATATAGGCCAGTTCGACGATGCGTTCGGAGCGTTTGTCCAGCCTGCGGTCCATCCCGAAACCGATATTGTCGCCAATCGTCAGGTGCGGAAACAGGGCGCCGTCCTGTGCAACCAAGCCAATACCGCGGCGGTGCGCCGGAACGGCGCCCCTGCTGTCGGCCAGCATCTTTCCGTCAAGCACAATGCTGCCCTGGTCGGGCGCCTCGAAACCGGCGATCAGCCGCAGCAAGGTGGTCTTGCCGCAGCCGGACGGCCCGACGATGGCCGTGCGGCTGCCGCTGGCGATGTCGAGATCGATGCCGGCAAGCGCCGCGACCGGGCCGTAATGCTTGTGCAAGCCCCTGAGTTCGAGAAAGCTCATCGTCCAGCCATCCGTTTTGACTGGACATAGAGCAGCCAGGTCAGGGGCAGCGACATCGCCACCATGATGAAGGCGTAAGGTGCCGCCGAAGCGTAGTCGATCTCGCCGCTGTAGGACCAGAATGCCATTGCCAGCGTGCGGGTGCCGTTCGGCGCCAGCATCTGGGTCGCGGTCAGCTCGTTCATGATGCCGAGCGCCACCAGCGCCATGCCGGCGGCGGCACCCGGCGCCGACAGGCGGATCGTCGTCGACCACAATGCATGGAGCGGCGACCGCCCGAGGCTGGACGCGGCGCGCTCGAGCTCGACCGGCGCCTGCGCGATCGACGCCCGCAGGCTGATCAGGGCGCGGGGCAGGAACATCAAGGCATAGGCAACCAGGATGGTGAACAGGGTCTGATAGAGCGGCAGGGCGATGCGCACGGTGATGGTGACCAGCGCCAGTGCGATCACGACCCCGGGCAGCGATCCGACGATGTAGTTGCAGCCCTCCAGCAAGCGCTGCAGAGGCCCCGGCGCGCGGATCGAGATCCAGGCCATCGGCATGGCGGCGACGGTGGCGAGCAGCGCGCCGGCGAGCGCCAGGAACAACGTCTGGCCGAGCGCCAGGCCGATCTCGTCGAGCCGCCAGACCTCGGCGCCGCCGGCGGCAAGCCAGCGTCCGATGGTGACGAACGGTACGCCGAGCGCCAGAAGCGTGGTGGCGGCAAGCAGCAGCAGGCAAGGCACGGTCGCCCGGCCGAGCGGCGCGCGCTGTTGGTGGCGCGCGGCGCCCGAACCGACGCGGGCATAGCGCTCTTCCCCGCGCACCAGCACCTCCAGCCCGAGCAGCACGAAGCAGCAGCTCACCAGCACGCCGGCCAGCATATTCGCGGCCGGCCCGTTGAAGGTCGATTGGAACTGGTCGACGATCGCCGTGGTGAAGGTGTCGAAGCGGATGAAGACGTAAAGGCCGTATTCGGCCAACAGGTGCAGGCCGACCAGCAATGCGCCGCCACAGATGGCAAGCCTGAGCTGCGGCAGCACGACGCGCCAGAACACACGCCAGGGACCAAGGCCGAGTGCGGCCGCGGCGTCTTCGAGCGCCGGATCGAGCCGGCGCAGGGCCGCCGATACCGGCAGGTAAAGGAACGGGAAATACGCTATGACAGAGACAAGCACGCCGGCCCACAAGCCATGTAGCCCGGGCACCATGGTGATCCAGGCATAGCTGTGCACGAAGGCGGGAATGGCGAGCGGCGCCACGCATAGCCAGGCCCACAGCCGGGCGCCGGGCAGGTCGCTGCGTTCGGTCAGCCAGGCCAGCGCCACCGACAGGATGATGGCGATCGGCACGGCGAGCGCGACAAGCAGGACGGTGTTGGCCAGAAGCTCGCCGACACGCGGCCGGAAAACCAGCGCCGAGACGGTTTCCCAACCGGTCTGCACGGCGACCCAGACGATGAAGGCAAGCGGCAGCAGGGCCAGCAGCGAAACGAAGATAGCGGCGGCAACGATCCATGACGCAGCGCGCTGGCGCGCCCTGCGGCGCGTCCTCGGCGGCAGGCCCGGGGTTGCAATGTCGGCCGCGAACTGCATCGGCTCAGACTTCGCGCCCTTGCCGCCCGGCGGCGGCAATCGAAAGACCACGATCATGGTCGGGAATACAGCGTGTCGTCATCGACGAATGCCATCTCGAAAAAACAAAACGCTCCCGCGGAATTCCCGCGGGAGCACGGCCGGTGTCCTTATTAGGACGAACGGCAACTAAAGCAAGCCGGCCGCCGTCATCAGGTCGGTGGCTTTCTTGGAGTTCAGCGTCGCGGCATCGATCTTCGGCGCCTGCAGGTCGGCCAGCGGCACCAGCTTCGGATTGGACTCTGCGCCCTTGCCGACCGCGTATTCGAAGGACGTTCCGTTCTTCAGCACGTCCTGGCCGCCCTTGCCGGTCACCCACTTCAGGAAAGCCTGGGCTTCCTTGGGATGCTTGCTCGAAGCCAGCACGCCACCGCCGGAGGTCGAGACGAAGGCGCCCGGATCCTGGTTCTTGAAATAATGCAGCGCTACGTTCTTGCTGTTTTCGCCGGTCTTGGCCTGATCGCCGAAGTAGTAGTAGTGATAGATCACGCCGCCTTCGATCTCGCCGGCGTTGACCGCTTTCATCACGGTGCTGTTGCCCTTATAGGCGGTGAAATTCTGCTTCATCGCCTTCAGCCAGTCCGCTGTCGCGGCTTCGCCCTTGAGCTGCAGCAGCGCGCTGACGATAGCCTGGAAATCGGCGCCCGACGGCGAGGCGGCCCACCGGCCTTTCCAGCTCGGATCGGCAAGGTCGAGCAGCGACTTGGGCAACTGGTCGGCCTTGAGCTTGGTGGTATTGTAGGCAAAGACGGTGCTGCGGGCGGCAACGCCGACCCATTTGCCGCTCGCTGCCTGATAATCCTGCGGAACCTGCGCCAGTGTGTCGGCGTCGACCGGCGCGAACAGGCCGGCATTCTCGACCAGCACCATGGCCGGCGAATTCTCGGTCAGGAACACGTCGGCGGGCGAGGCGGTGCCCTCCGCGACGATCTGGTTGGAGAAATCGCTGTCGCCGCCATTGCGCAGCGTGACCTTGATACCGGTTTCCTTGGTGAAGCCGTCGGCCCATTCCTTGGCGAGGCTCTCGTGCTGGGCATTGTAGACGATGATGCCTGTATCCTCAGCCATCGCCTGGCCAGCGATCAGGCTGACCGCCACCGCCGCGGCGCCGGCAAGGGTGGAAAGAGCGTATTTCATGGGCGTCGTCCTCGATCTCGTTGAACTGGCACGCAGCACCTATCGATACATGACAGGTGTAGTCAACATTTTTGGCCTGCTTCAATCGGCCGCTGGCGGCACAGGCCCATGCCAGGCGGACAATTCCGCGTGATGGCCGCGCGCGACCGACGGTCCAGGACACAGTCGCCGTCGACGAGCCCAAGTTCGCGTTCGCCCGCAATCTTTCGTGACTTGCCGGTAGTTTGCCTTGGACATTATTTCGCCGGCCACGTAACAAATCAGCGCCGAGGCGCGAAGATCGGGGAGTGAACTCTTGTGAGCGGCAAGGACGAGGCCGAGCTTTCCCGGCTGATGCGAGCCGCGATCGCGGGAGATGAAAGGGCCTATGCCGACTTTCTGCACCGGACGGCCGCTCTGGTTCGCGGTTTTGCCAGGCGCAAGATCGTCAAAGGCGGGGTCGATCCCGAGGATGTCGTGCAGGAAACCTTGCTGGCCATTCATGTGAAACGGCACACTTGGCGCCAGGACGCACCTGTGCTGCCCTGGGTCTATGCCATCGCGCGCTTCAAGCTGATCGACGCGTTCCGGCGGCGCGGACGGCGCATCGAGATCGATGTCGACGATATTGCCGAAACCTTCGCCGAGCCGGAAACGGAAACCGTCAGCGAACGCGACATCAGCCGGGCGCTCGACGGCCTGCCGCCGGCACAGCGCTCCGTGGTGTCGTCCGTGTCGGTGGAGGGGCGCTCGATCGGCGACACGGCAGCCAAGTTCGGCATCAGCGAAACAGCGGTGCGGGTTTCCTTGCATCGCGGACTTGCAGCCATTGCCAAGCGGTTCGGGCAGGGGCGGTTTGGGCGGGAATGACATGAGGACCGAGGATCTCATCAAGGCGCTTGATGCCGACGCCCGCAGCAAGGCGATGCCGCTGCGCTCGGCCTGGTGGCTGGCTGCCGGCGTGGCCGCCGTGATCGCGGGCGCGGTTTTCATGATGACGATCGGTCCGCGCCCCGACTTCATGGCTGCCGCACATACGATGCGCTTTCTTTCGAAGTTCCTGTTCACCATCGTGCTCGCCGCCAGCGCCTTCGCCTTCGTCAGGGCATTGTCGACACCGGGAGCATCGACAGGCAAGGCGGCGGCCTGGATGGCGGCTGCGCCCGTGCTCGTGGCAGTGGCCGTGGTGCTGGAGCTTTACACCGTGCCCGAGGCCGACTGGGGCAGGCGTCTCGTCGGTTCCAACATGATGGTCTGCATGGGGCTCATCCCGCTGATCGGCATCGGCCCGCTTGCCATCTTCCTGTGGATGCTGCGCTATGGCGCGCCGACACGGCCGGTGCTGGCCGGCACGGCCGCGGGCCTGCTCGCCGGCGGGCTGGCGGCAACCTTCTATGCCGCGCATTGCTTTGATGATTCGCCGCTTTTCGTCGCCACCTGGTATACGATCGCGATCGCCGCGCTGGCGCTGCTCGGCGCGCTCGGCGGCCGGTTTTCCGTGCGCTGGTAGCGCGACGCCCGCTGCTGCATCCCGCGCATACCGATCCTTAATCATGCCGGCAAATGTTTGCCGGCCGGCGGCATCGCCGATACCCGACGCAACCTTTCCTTAAAATCGATCCGTCAGGATTTTCACGGGAAATGCGATTGCCCACGGGGTGGTACAAATCGTGGCAATGCGAAGGATCATCGGGCCGGCGCCGCACAGACATGCGGGGTTGGCTCTGCTCGTGGGCGGGACAGCGGCGATGACGGCATCGATCCTGCTGTCGCGGCTGGATCCCGGCGCCGAGACGCTCGAATTATGTGTGCAGGCGTCGGTCGGTGTGGCAGCCGGCGCACTTCTCCTGGCCTGCATGTTCGCGCGCGTCATCCGCAAGGACCGCCGCCAGATCGCCGAGAGCGAGCAGCGCTTCCGCCGTGCCATGGAGGATTCCTCCATCGGCGTCGCCATCGTCGGCCTCGACGGGCGCATTCTCGAGGCCAACCCGGCTTTCGCTGCCATGCTCGACTACCGCCGCGACGAGATCGAGGCGTTGACCTTCTTCCAGCTCACGCATGCCGACGATCTGGAGATCGGGCGGGAGACGATGGAAGACCTGAAGGCCGGCAAGATCGATTCCTTTCATTTCGAGAAGCGCTATCTCAAGAAGGACGGCACGCCCGTCTGGGCCAGGCTGGCCGGCTCCGTCATTCGCGACGGGAATAGCGGCCGGCCGCTGTATCTCGTCTCGCAGATAGAGGACATCAATGCGCGCAAGCAGGCCGAGGCGCGGATCGCCGAGGCCGAAACGCGCTGGAACTTTGCATTGGCCGGCGCCGGCCAGGGCGTCTGGGACTTCGACAAGCGCAGGGGCGGCACTAACTATTCCTCGACCTGGGTCAAGATGCTGGGTTACGCCGACGGGGAACTCGACGGTGACCCCGATCACTGGCTGGCGATGATACATCCCGACGACCGCGAAGCAGTGGCCGAGGCGGACCGCGCCCATCTCGAAGGCCGCACGCCGTTCTTCGAGGCCGAATTCAGGATGCGCCACAAGGATGGCCGCTGGCTCTGGTTCCTCGACCGCGGCAAGGCGATCGAGCGCGACGAAGAGGGGCGGCTGATCAGGGCGATAGGCAGCCTGACCGACATCACCCGGCGCAAGCAGGCGGAGGAGCGCCTCGCCGTGTCGGCGGCCATGCTGGCGGACGAAAAGGAGCGCCTCAAAGTGACGCTCCAGTCGATCGGCGATGCCGTCATCTGCACCGATGCCGCCAACCGCGTCACCTTCATGAATCCTGTCGCCGAAAAGCTGACCGGTGTCTCTTGCAATGATGCCCTCGGCAAGACGCTCGGCCATGTCTATTGGGCGGTCGACGAGGAGACCGGCCACAGGATCGGCGTGGCGCGGCCTGCGATCGGCGGCCAGGGAGCCGATGACCAGAACAGCCGCGCCGTCCTCATCCGGCGCGACGAGACGCGCTGCAGCATCCGGCAGGTCGTGTCGCCGATCATGAACGAACGCAACGAATTCTGCGGACTGGTCATCGTCTTCCAGGACTTCACCGATGCGCGGGCGCTGCAGCGCCAGCTTGCCCACGCCGCCGCGCATGATGCGCTGACCGGCCTTGCCAACCGCGCGAGTTTCATCCGCGCCATGGAAGAACTGGTCGATCAGGCCCGCAAGGAGGGGATCGGACATCAGTTCATGTTCATCGACCTCGATCATTTCAAACTGGTCAACGACACAGGCGGCCACGCGGCGGGAGACGCATTGCTCAAGCGCGTTGCCGAGGCCGTGCGTGGCGTGCTTGGTCCGCAGGACATGGTCGCGCGTCTGGGCGGCGACGAATTCGCGGTCATTCTGAAGTCGGGCTCGGCTGCCGGGGCCAGAATCGCGGCGCGATCCATCATCGATGCGATACAGGGCCTCGACTTCACCTGGGAAGGCCGTCCTCATTCGATCGGCGCCAGCATCGGACTGGCTCCTATCAACGCAGATTGCGGCGCGGTCGACGAGATCATCGCCAGGGCAGACGCCGCCTGCTACGTGGCCAAGGCTGCCGGTCGCGGATGCGTGTCCATGGCGCCGGAGACCGATGCGAAGGACGACAGGGTCGAAATCGAGACGCCCAAGCCCCTGGCCGCCGCGTCGTAAACCCGCGCGGCCAGGCCGTGATCAGTCTGGCGGGTCAGCGTGTCGGAACCGGATGCTCGCCGCGATAATCGTAGAAGCCGCGGCCGGTCTTGCGGCCGAGCCAGCCGGCCTCGACATATTTGACCAGCAACGGGCAGGGGCGGTACTTCGAATCCGACAGGCCGTCATGCAGCACCTGCATGATTGACAGGCAGGTGTCCAGGCCGATGAAATCGGCCAGCTGCAGCGGCCCCATCGGATGGTTGGCGCCGAGCCGCATGGCGGTGTCGATCGCATCGACCGTGCCGACGCCTTCATAAAGCGTGTAAATCGCTTCGTTGATCATCGGCAAAAGGATGCGGTTCACGATGAAGGCCGGAAAATCCTCCGAGACCGTGATCGTCTTGTCGAGCTGCTTCACATAGGTCTTCGCCGCCTCGAAGGTCTGGTCCTCGGTGGCGATGCCGCGCACCAGTTCGACCAGCTTCATCAGGGGAACCGGATTCATGAAGTGGATGCCGATGAAGCGCTCGGGGCGGTCAGTCTGCGCGGCTAGCCGCGTGATCGAGATCGACGAGGTATTGGTCGCCAGTATGGCCTCGGGATTGAGCTGCGGACAAAGCTGGGCGTAGATCTTGCGCTTGACCGTCTCGTCCTCGGTCGCTGCCTCGATGACCAGGTCGGCACCGGCGAGATCGGCCATGGATGGCGCCGCCGCGATGCGCGCCATCGCCTGGTTGCGGAGCTTCTCGTCGAGCTTGCCGGACCCCACCTGGCGGGCCATGTTGCCGCTGACAGTGGCGATGCCCTTCTCGATACGGTCGGGCGATATATCGTAGATCAGCACCTTGTAGCCCGAAAGTGCGGAGACATGGGCGATGCCGCCGCCCATCTGGCCCGCGCCGATGATGCCGATCGTTTCGATCTTGCTCATTACACCGATCCCGTCGAAAAAGGCCTTTGCGGCCTGCTTTTTGTGCGGTGCAAACTAAAAGGGTGGGGCGACTTCGTCTACCCCACCCCTCACAATTTAATACGCTTTGCGGCAGGGCGTCAAAGCGCCTTCTGCAACTCCGGCAGGACAACGAACAGATCGCCGACGAGGCCATAGTCGGCAACCTGGAAGATCGGCGCTTCCTCGTCCTTGTTGATGGCGACGATGACCTTCGAATCCTTCATGCCGGCGAGGTGCTGGATGGCGCCGGAGATGCCGACGGCGATGTAGAGGTCGGGGGCGACGACCTTGCCGGTCTGGCCGACCTGCCAGTCATTCGGCGCATAACCGGCATCGACGGCGGCGCGGGATGCGCCGACGGCAGCGCCGAGCTTGTCGGCGACCGGCAGGATGACCTCCTGGAACTTCTCCGAGGAGCCGAGCGCGCGGCCGCCCGAGATGATGATCTTGGCCGAGGTCAGTTCCGGACGATCGGTCTCCGATAGCTTGTTCTCGACGAAGGAGGAGAGGCCAGGATTGGCCGCAGCGCTGACGGTTTCGACAGCGGCCGAACCGCCCTCGGGCGCCGCCTGGAAGGAGGCGGTGCGCACGGTAATGACCTTCTTGGCATCGGTCGACTGTACCGTCTGGATGGCGTTGCCGGCATAGATCGGCCGCTTGAAGGTGTCCGGCGAGACCACTTCGATGATCTCGGAGACCTGCGCCACGTCGAGCAAAGCGGCCACGCGCGGCGCGACGTTCTTGCCCGACGAGGTTGCCGGCGCGACGATGGTGTCATAGGAGCCGGCCAGCGACACGACGAGCGCCGCGGTCGGCTCGGCGAGACGCTCGGCAAGCTCGTCGGCTTCGGCCAGCAGCACCTTGCTCACGCCCTTCAGCTTGGCGGCGGCGTTGGCTGCGCCCTTGGCGCCCTTGCCGGCCACCAGCACATGCACGTCCGAGCCGATCTGCAGCGCGGCCGACAGCGCCTTGGCGGTCTGGTCGGAAAGGGTAGCGTTGTCGTGTTCGGCGATGAGGAGAATGGTCATTTTATCTGTTCCTTCCGATCTCAGAGCACGCCGGCTTCGTTCTTCAGCTTGTCGATGAGCTCGGCGACGCTCTTGACCTTGACACCCGCCTTGCGGCCGCCCGGCTCTTCGGTCTTGATGACCTTCAGCCGCGGCTTGACGTCGGCGCCGTAGTCGGCCGGGCTCTTCTCGTCGAGCGGCTTCTTCTTGGCCTTCATGATGTTGGGCAGCGATGCATAGCGCGGCTGGTTGAGGCGAAGGTCGGCAGTGACGATCGCCGGCATCTTCAGCTCAACCGTCTGCAGGCCGCCGTCGACCTCGCGCGTCACCCTGGCCTTGTCGCCCTCCAGCACCACCTTGGAAGCAAACGTGCCCTGCGCCCAGCCGAGAAGGGCTGCGAGCATCTGGCCGGTCTGGTTGGAATCATCGTCGATCGCCTGCTTGCCGAGGATGACAAGGCCGGGCTGCTCGGCCTCGACCACGCCCTTCAGTACCTTGGCGACGCCCAGTGGCTCTGTCTGCTCGTCGGTCTTGACCAGGATGGCGCGGTCGGCGCCCATGGCGAGCGCGGTGCGAAGCGTCTCCTGCGCCTGCTGCGGGCCGATCGACACGACGATGATCTCTTCGGCCTTGCCGGCTTCCTTGAGCCGGATCGCCTCTTCCACCGCGATCTCGTCGAATGGGTTCATCGCCATCTTGACGTTGGCCAATTCCACCGCCGAACCGTCAGCCTTGACGCGAACCTTCACATTCGCATCCACAACCCGCTTCACGGGCACAAGGATCTTCATTTTCCTGTCACCTCTCTTGAGATAGTTGGGGCGCGCTATACCAGCGTGAACCCTGTCAGAGTTGTCGAAAGCCGACATTCCGGATGGAAATTCTGCTCTTCAACCGCCAAAGGCGGGCGGAAACGCTTCCGTAGTTGCGGCGAACCCGCACGTCAATATGCCACGGCGTCGGGCAATTCACTCAATCGGTTCAGTCGGGGCCGGGGGCACTTCCCCGACCCCAGCGTGGCACGGGCTGCGCGGCAATCGGCTCGTTTACGGCCGGATCTACGGCGATGGCGGGCTGGTCGGCGGGTGCGGCCTCTTCGTCCGCGCCCGCAAAAAGCGGCACGCCGCGGCTGCGCAGCACGAGCACCAGCACGGCGCCGGCGATGATGCCGCCTATGTGGCAGGCCCAGGAAATCTGGTCCTCGCCACCGGCGGCGAACATGACGATCTGGAACAGCACCCACAGGAGGAGCGGGATGAAGGCCGGGATGCGCAGCGGAATGCGGGCAAAGGCCAGCACCCAGACCTTCACCCTGGGATAGAGGATCAGGTAAGCGACGACCACGCCGGCGATGGCGCCGGAGGCGCCGATCAGCGGCACCTGCGAGTCCCACGCGATGAGGCCCTGGAAGGCGGCTCCGGCGATGGCGCACAGGAGGTAGAAGATGAGATAGCGGATATGGCCGAGCGCGTCCTCGACATTGTCGCCGAACACCCACAGGAACAGCATGTTGCCGCCAAGGTGGAAAATGTCGGCATGCAGGAATGAGTAAGTGAGATAGCTCAGGCTTTCGGGAATGACGATAAAGCGCGGGTCGAGCTCTGCCGTGTCATGCACCACGGAGGGGATGAAGCCGAGGCCGAGCACGGCGGCGTTGGTGAAATTCTCGCCCCCGAGCGCGGTGGCGCAATAGACCAGCGCGTTGGCCAGGATCAGGGCGATCGTCACATATTGCAGCCTGATGTGCCGCAGCCTGTTGGTGTCGTAGAGCGGGATGAACATAGGTGCCTGGCCTCTCCCGCCTTGGCATAGTTCAGCGGTTCTTGCCAGGAACCCATAACACGTCGGCATTTCCATTGTCATTGACCGCCCTGGCGGCGACGAACAGGAAATCGGAGACGCGGTTGATGTATTTCAGCCCGTCGCGGTTGACGTGCTCACCAGGATGCTGTGCGAGCGCCACCATCAGCCGCTCGGCCCGCCGCGCCACCGTGCGGGCGAGATGGAGCGCAGCGGCGGCCGGCGTGCCGCCGTTCAGCACGAAGGATTTGAGCGGCTGGAGGTCGTTGTTGAGGAGATCGATGTCGTGTTCGACGCGCTCGGTCTGCGCGGCAATGATGCGCAGCGGTTCGTAGCCGAGCGGCTTGCCGTCGTCGGGCACAGCCAGATCGGCGCCGAGGTCGAAGAGATCGTTCTGGATGCGGGCAAGCATGGCGTCAATCGCCGGGTGGCTTGGGGCGGTGTGAACACGAGCCATGCCAATGCAGGCGTTGGCTTCGTCGACAGTGCCGTAGGCGTCCACCCTGAGATCGGACTTCAGCCGCCGCTCACCCGTGCCGAGCCCGGTGGTGCCGTTGTCGCCGGTGCGGGTGTAGATCTTGTTGAGCTTGACCACGTCGCCTCCCGAACGGCCGGTGTCCTCATTTGCGGGTGAAATACACGGCCAGCAGGATCAGCGCCAGCGCCACGGCCTGCAGCACGACGCGCGTCTGCATCAGCTTGTTGGAGGTCATGCCGGAACCGCCGCGCATCATGTTGATCAGGCCCCGGACCAGCACGATCACCACGGCGACCATGACCAGGATGGCAAGGATGTTGAAGACGGATGCCATTTTGCGTTTCCAGTCCTTTTCTTGCTCAGGCGCGTTTGGCGAGCAGGCGGTAAAGCATCGATGCCGGCAGGATGCGTTTGAGCGTGGCGCCGACCTTGGCCGGCACTGTTACCACATAGTGCGGGCGCGGGCGCCGCGACAGAAGTGCATGGCGAAGCGCCTTGTGGACCACTTCCGGCCCGGGCTTCAGCGCCGATTGGCTGCCGCCGGTGCGCATCCGTTCCAACTGCGCCTCATAGTCCGCGCGGTGCACGGAATTCTCATGGTCGATATTCTTGAGAAACCAGGCGAGGCCATTGCTGGCGATCTTTGATTTCACCGGCCCCGGCTCGATCAGCGAGACATGCACGCCGCTGCCGGCCAGTTCCTGGCGCTGACAGAGCATCAGCGCCTCCAAAGCGTGTTTGGATGCCGAATAGGCGCCGCGAAAACGTACCGGCACCAGGCCAAGGATCGACGAGCAATGAACGATCCGGCCACGGCCCTGGCGGCGCATCACCGGCACGAGCCGGCGGGTCAGGTCGTGCCAGCCGAAGAAATTGGCCTCGAACTGCTCGCGCAAGGCGGCCACCGGCAGATCCTCGACCGCGCCCGCTTGCGCATAGGCGCCATTGTTGAACAGAGCATCGATCCTGCCGCCGGTCCGCTCCAGCACTGAAGCCGCAAGCGCTTCGATGGAGGCAGGTTCGCGATAGTCCAGATAGAACGCCTCGATTCCCTCCTTTTCCAGGGCCGCGATGTCTTCGGGCTTGCGCGCCGTGGCGAACACCCGCCAGCCTTCCGCCTTGAGCGCCCGCGCGCAATAAGCGCCTATGCCGGACGACGCGCCGGTGACGATGATGACGCGCAACGCGCGTGCCGACGGATTCGTCTTATGACCAAGGGTTGCCATTTGCCGCATTCCCTTCCCATATTCGCGGCGTCGAGACAATCGAAGGGGAGCGCGGTTCTTGTTGCGGAATATCGTCGCCCTGCGCCGCGTGCTCTACGACGCGATCGGTCATTTCAACACCGATGACGGCTGGGCGATGGCCAGCCATCTGGCAATCACCTCGCTGATGGCGCTGTTTCCGTTCCTGATCTTCGCCACCACGCTGGCGAGCTTCCTCGGCGCGCAAGCCTTCGCCGACACGGCCGTGCACCTGGTCTTCGACACCTGGCCGGAGCAAATCGCCAAACCGATCGCGCGGGAGGTGCTGAACGTGCTCACCGTGCGACGATCGGATCTGCTCACCTACGGCGTGCTGCTGGCCGCCTATTTCGCCTCGAACGGCATCGAGGCGCTGCGCACCTCGCTCAACCGGGCCTATCGCGTCACCGAGACGCGCGGCATCATCTATCGCCGCGTGCAGAGCATCTTCTTCGTGCTGATCGCCACGGCAGGCTTCCTGGCGATCAGCGTGCTCCTGGTCTTCGCGCCATTGCTGGCGCGGCTGGCCGAGGCGCATTTCGAGTGGATAAAACCCTATACGGGCACCATCACGCTGTGGCGCTACGTCATCGCCTCGACCGTCATCGTCGGCGGTCTGTTTTCAGTGCATTACTGGCTGCCGGCCGGCAAGCGCCGTTTCGTCTCGCTGATCCCCGGCATCGTCTTCACGCTCGCCGCATGGCTGATCGGCTCGACCATTTTCGCCACCTATCTCGACCATTTCTCGTCCTACGTGACGACCTACGCCGGGCTTGCCTCGATCATGATCGCGGTGGTCTTTCTTTACATCGTGTCCGCGATCTTCATTCTCGGTGGCGAACTCAATGCAGCAATCAGCCGCTATCTGGAGGCACGCGCGCGGGTGGGATGACCGGCTGAATTGAAGAACTGGAGAATTGGAGAATTGGAGAATTGAAGAAGAAGCCCCCAGCGCCAGATGGCACCATTTTCCTCAATTCCTCAATTCCTCAATTCCTCATTTCTACAATTCTTCCCTTGGTCTGCCGCACCGTTGCCAGACCGACACCGAAGGTCGTGATCGCCATGCCGGTAATCTGAAGCGCGTTGAGCTGCTCGTCGAACAAGGCCCAGGCGATGACGGCCGTCACCGCCGGCACCAGATAGAACAGCGAAGCGACCTTCGACATCTCGCCGTCGCGGATCATCACCATCAGAAGGAAGATGGCGCCGATCGACAGCACCAGCACCAGCCAGGCCATGGCGAAGATCAATTCGCCGTTGATGACGACCGCGTGGGTCTCGAAGGCCAGTGAAGCCAGGATCATCACCGAAGCGCCGCCGACATATTGCCACATGGTCGCGGCGACGAGGTCGCCGCCGGAAGCAAAACGCTTCTGCCATATGGTGCCGGCGCTCATGCCGAGCACCGAGACGAGCGAGGCTGTCAGCGTGGCTGACGTCACGCCGCCGCCGAGCGCACCGAGCTTTGGCCAGAGCACGATGACAACGCCGGCGAGGCCGACCGCGAGGCCGACCCAATGGCGCGGCAGGATCGCCTCGCCGAGAAACTTGCCGGCGAGCACCGCCGTGATCAGCGGCTGCAGGCCGACGATCAGCGCCGACAGCCCGGCGGGCATGCCCCTGTGGATAGCCCAGAAGACCGCGCCGAGATAGACGCCATGCATCAGAATGCCGGCCCCGGTGGCGTGCAATGCCTCTTCGCGGGAGGCTCTCTTGGAGCCAAGCACGACCACCAGGCCGGCGAACAACGCCGCCGCCAGGACGAAGCGCGCAGCCAGGAACGTAAACGGTTCGGCCCACGGCATGGCATAGCGGGCGCCGATGAAGCCGGTCGCCCACAGGACGACGAAAGTGGCGGGGATGAGCCGCTTGACGCTGTGCATTTTCCGGGGACCGCGCTTGATGAGAATTGAGCCGTGGCGAAGCTCTAGTCCGGTTCAAGCCGGCGCGCAAAACGAAACGATTGATCCATGCATCACCGGAATTCAACCGGCCGCCTTTTCTGCAAGCTGTCTCTTCGGCCTTCGCCTGCGTCAGAGACCGACCATCCGCCTGACATCGTGAGCCGACACGCCCGCTTCGCGCAAGACGGCAAGGCCGGTGTCCTTCAGGCTTTTCGACAGCTTGCGCCCGTCGGGTCCCAGGATCAGCCGGTGATGGAAATAGGCTGGCTGCGGCAGGCCAAGCAGTTCCTGAAGCAGCCGCTGTACCCCGGTGGCGGAATAAAGATCCTGGCCGCGCACGACATGGCTGACGCCCTGCAGCGCATCGTCGACGACGACGGCGAGATGATAGCTGGTCGGGATTTCGCGGCGCGCCACGATCACGTCGCCCCAATCGCGCGGGCGGGCCTCGACGACGCGCGTCGCGGAAAGCGTTTCGTCTGAAAATTCGTTCCATGACAAATCCTTGCCGACGCGTGCCATCGCCGCATCGACATCCAGCCGCCAGGCGAAGGGAGCGCCTTCGGCAATGCGGCGCCGGCGTTCCTTCGCCGGCAGCGCCTTGTCGACGGCGGGATAGACCGGCACGCCATCGGGATCGCGCGGCCAGTCGCGCTTTTCGCTGTCGGTGATGAAAGCCCGGATCTCGCTTCTGCTCATGAAGGCGGGATAGACGAGGTCCTCCCGGATCAGCCGGCCAAGCACCGTCTCATAACAGGCGAAGTGCTCGGATTGCCGTCGTACAGGCTGTTCCCAGGCAAGTCCGAGCCATTTCAGGTCGGCAAAGATGCCCGCCTCGAATTCCGGCGAGCAGCGCGTGGTATCGATATCCTCGATGCGCAGCAGCAGGCGGCCGCCGACCGCTCGCGCCAGTTTCTGGTTGAGCAGCGCCGAAAAGGCATGGCCGAGATGCAGTTCGCCATTGGGACTTGGCGCGAAACGGAATGTCAGGAGTGTCATCTCTTGAGCGGCAATCGGGTTGTGCGGCGGTTTTGCCAATTGCTACCGTGCGGCCGGTTCAGGAACAAGAAAGCATGCAACGTATCGCCACATTGGACGACATCGCCCGGGGACTCGACGCGCTTTGCGCGATCGACCCAAGGCTGGAAAAGATCCGCGGCATGGCGGGCGAGGTGCCGCTACGGCTGTCCCAACCAGGATTCTCGAGCCTTGCCTCGATTATCGTCTCGCAGCAGGTGTCGCGCGCCAGCGCCGATGCGATCTTCGGCCGGCTGACGAAATTGGTCGACCCGTTGACGCCGCTGGCGATCCTTGCCGCCGGCGAGGACATGTTTCGCGAGGCGGGCCTGTCGCGACCCAAGCAACGCGGCCTCCTCGCCGCCGCCCAGGCGGTGGCGGACGGCCTCGATCTTCATCATTTGTGTTCGCTTGACGCCGGCGAGGCAATCACGACCATGACGGCCGTGCCCGGTATCGGTCCGTGGACGGCGCAGGTGTATCTGCTGTTCGCCGCAGGCCATCCCGACATCTTCCCGGCGCGCGATGTCGCGCTCCAGACCGCCGTCGGCCATGCGCTCGGCATCGACCCGCGTCCGCAGGAGAAAACACTGATCCAACTCGCCGAATCATGGAGCCCATGGAGAGGTGTCGCATCGCGGCTTTTCTGGTCCTATTATCGCGAATTGAAGGGCAGGGATGCCGCACCCCCGGCCTGAAAGCGCGAAAAAGCATCAAAATCTCGTTTTTTTGTGCCTTCGGACGCGTGACAATCCGCTTCACATCCCTGTCATGTCGGGCTTACAGTATCCGCGCCATTCAGGTTAGAGAACCAAGGAGGCCAACGACGTGACGGTTGCCGTATCTCCGGATGGGCTTCCAGCGCTGGTGCTGAATGCGGATTACCGTCCGCTCAGCTATTACCCCCTGTCGCTCTGGTCGTGGCAGGACGCCATCAAGGCGGTGTTCCTCGAACGGGTGAACATCGTCGCCGAATACGAGCACGCGGTGTCCTCGCCGACCTTCTCGATGAAGCTGCCGAGCGTCGTCAGCCTGAAGGCCTATGTGAAGCCGTCGCGGCATCCCGCCTTCACACGCTTCAATGTCTTCCTGCGTGACCGCTTCCAGTGCCAATATTGCGGCACGCCCGACGATCTGACCTTCGATCACGTCATCCCCCGCCACCGCGGGGGTGCTACGACGTGGGAGAATGTCGTCGCCGCCTGTTCCCCTTGCAATCTCAGGAAAGGCGGCATGATGCCGGCGCATGCCAAGATGTGGCCGTTGCAGAAGCCCTACCAGCCGACGGTGCACGACCTGCACAATAATGGCCGTCTGTTCCCGCCCAACCATCTGCATGAAAGCTGGATGGATTATCTGTACTGGGATGTCGAACTCGAACCCTGAGAGCGTCCGACAATTCGGGACGCTGGCCGTCTGAAGCGATTGTCTGCGCTTCCGATGCTCACGGACCAATGTCCGCTCCGCTTCGGTTCTCGACAATCACTCCATACGACTCAGCCTGCAGAGTTCTTGAACGATCTCGCGTCGGCGCTTTCGCGCTACTCAGTCGCGCGAAAGAGCGCTGCGGAAGGCCACGGCCGCGAGGACAAGGCTGGCGATGGCGTTCCAGCCGGCGAGCGACAGGCCGAGAATGCGAAGCGCGGCCTTGTCGCAGGAGGGGGGCACGAATTTGTCGAGCGCGTCGAGCACGCCTTTGCCGCCGGTGTCGACCGGGCCTCCGCCCGCGGTGCAATCGGCCGGGCCCTGCCACCAGGCCCACTCCACGCCGGCGTGATAGATGCCGAGATACAGCCCATAGAGCATCAGCAGGCCGCCGATGGCCAGCAAGCCGCGCACCACCCATGCCGGCGCGTGCAGCGCCGATGCAAGCAGCGCCAGCAGCATCAGCGGCACGCCGATATAGTAGGGCGTGCGCTGTTCCAGGCAGAGATGGCAAGGGATGTAGCCGCCAATGTACTGGAAGGCGAGCGCGGAGCCGACAGTGGCGGCCATGGCTACGGCAAGGAACAGGGCCGTCATGGTCCGCTGGCGTCCGGTGTTGGCAGTCATGGTCGCAGTCATGGGGTCTTTCGTCCGTTATGTTCGCCGCTCGCCCGGTCTTGTGGTCCATGTCGCCACGCCGCCGCGCGGTTTGGGCGACATGAATCAGAAGGCGTATTTGACCAGGATATAGAGCAAAATCAGGGCGGCTGCCGCCGCACCCGCGATCAGGCCGAGGCGCTTTTCGATGAACTCGCGGATCGGCTCGCCATAGCGGCGCAGCAGCCAGGCCAGAAGCAGGAAGCGCCCGCCGCGCGCCACGATTGCCAGTGCGATGAACAGCAAAAGATTGACGCCGATGACCCCCGAAAGGATCGTCACCACCTTGATCGGCGGCAGATGGGCGGCGCCCGAGGTGATCAGCATCAAGATGATGAAGCCGATGCCCGAAGAGACGCGCAGCGCCTCGAACTCGTCATACTTGCCGTAGAATTCGAGGATGGGCCGCGCCAGCGCGTCGTAGGCGTAGTGGCCGATGAACCAGCCGGCGATGCCGCCCAGCACGGAGGCGACGGTGGCGATCAGCGCATAGCGATAGGCGCGATCAGGCCGCGACAGTGCCATCGGCAGATAGAGCACGTCGGCCGGCACCAGGAACACGGAACTCTCGACGAAGGCGATGAAGGCCAGCCACCATTCAGCGGATTTGCGCGCCGCCAGCGACAAGGTCCAGTCGTACAGTCCGCGAAGCATCGGCTCTCCTAATGTCGTAAATGCCTACCGCACGGCGCCCACATGCACGGCGTGGCCGGCATAAGGGCAGGCAGAAAACCAGGGGCATGGATGAAACAGGTGCATGCGTGAAACCAAGACCCGAAGCGCGCCGCGTTCCTTCTTCCGGACGCCAGGCGCTTCGACACGACGCCTGTCTAGAAAGATTTTCCGCGCCGCACAATGGCAGTGCCCGCAGGAAACCGAAAGGGGCGGTTTGGTCGCGGCTCCGCAGGCTATCGGCAACAGGCCAGTTGACGAACAGGCCTCCAACCGTATAGTCCGCGCCATCCAGGCCGCCCGGCCTGAGCCCCTATGGCGGAATTGGTAGACGCGCTCGACTCAAAATCGAGTTCCGCAAGGAGTGCTGGTTCGATCCCGGCTAGGGGCACCATTTCAGTCGCCGCTTCGATACGTCTGCCGCTAATTCCCGATCGGCGTTTCGGCAAATGCGGATATGGTGTTCGAGTTTGTCGTGCGCCGTTTAAAGCCGATATCGCAAGAGCGACATCCGGGAGCGGCTCGGCAGGGTGCAGGACGGCCTGTCCAATGCGGTAGCCGCTTTCACGCTTCAGGACCTATGTTGGCCGCCTGACCGTTCCTCGGTGTGGATATATCAGGCCTTGAGATTGCCCCTTGCATCAGTTGTTGCTTATTTATCTGAAAGGGAGGAACTCATGCCGATTCGTCAGAAAGCTCAGGAGGCTGGCGTCTTCGATTCCTCCGAAGTGGCCCTGCTTGGCCGCGTGTTCGACAGGCTGAAGCTCGACGCCCGATCGGCCCAGCAACGCGAAGCGATTTCATCCCGCATAATCGCGAATTACATGGCCGGGATCAGGGACGAAGACGAATTGGTTTCGGCATCCAGACAGCCGCTGGGACGCTAGCGCAATTCTGGTGCAAGTCGGGTCAAAACGGTTTCATCGACGAGCTTCGGAATCCACGTGAAAACAAACGGTTAGGGTGAGCCGGCGGTTCCATCAACGCCGAACCGCGCCAATGGGTCGGCTTAGACACCGGCCATAGTCGCAAGAAACGCCACTCGTGCCGTCCCATCCGACGACATCCGGGTTCAACAAGGAAATCCCGCGAAGCTGAATTCGGCGACCGTGCCGTCCTCCGATCTGGTGACCCGAACGAACAGCGCACCTGGAATGCGGGGTTGCATCGGATGACCGGTTGCCCGTCTGGCAGCCCCTGCGGGACTTGAAGCCGCCACCTCGTGCGTGCCGATAATTCTCTCGTCCAGGATTTCCTCCACCTTGTAGCTGGTCATTTTCCCTGTTGGGCGACGATCTTGACTATCGACAGAAGGAGCCCGGCCTGCTTTTGGCGGTAGGTTCGGCACTTGGCGAGCAGGCCGGGCTGTGCTCCCGGCTGTCAGGTACCTTGGTGGAGGGCTTAGCCGGTGCGAAAGGCAGACTGTCTCCTTCTCCTCGGACCCGCAATTGGGACTGAAGTCCGAAGCATCGACGCATTGGTCCTAAACCCTGAACATAAGCCGCCGTTCCTCATTGGCGTGGAAGCCGTCGAGTAAAGTCCCTTCATCGACGGTCCCTGGACGCCCGCCGTTGCTGCGAGCGGCGGGTGTCCGACTTCGGGGAGAAAGACATGCAGCTTGGCGAGATCATCGCGAACACCTTCGCCGTCCTGCTGCTGATTTGTTTTCTCGCGATCGTGTTCTTCCTGTTTGGAAAGCCGCTGTGGCCGGACCACTATGCTCGCATGTCGATTATTCTCCCGGTCGACGCGATGACCACGGCTTCGGTGAGACGGACCGGCGCGCATCCTCACCTGCCGGACACTTTCGACATGGCGCTCGCTCGCCCAAGACCGTCCCCGTAGGGCTCCGTGGCGGGCTTCTACGCGTCCAGGATTCTGGCGCCGGCAGCTTTCCCATGGCGGCTCACCCGCTGGTTCCGGCAGGTGGATTTCTCGCGTTCAGCGCCTGTTCCTCGCAATCCGCGCGCCACCGCCGAAAGCGACGAGGAAGAATGAGGACGAGTGGCTCAAGTTAGATCTGGTCGGCCGTTTCAAGTTCCTGAAGAGCAATGAAGATTAGCCTCATGCTCGCTGCCGGATTTCGTGAAGGCGGACCAAAGTCCCAGGGTCTGGTCCCAAAGGTCTTATGTTACCACTTAAGTTCCTTGAATGTCCTTTATATGTTCGAATGAATTAGCTAATTCTGATGTCTGCCACGAGGAAAAGCGCTCAAGAAAAACGGATGCGCCGCCGGCAAGCGACATGAATTATACCCAAAATCGTATCACCTTTGTCGCGCTTTGTTGAAAGATTGTGACTGTTGCTCAAGCAGGCGCTGGCGAATAAACGCTATCAATACAGTGACTGTTTATCCCATGAAGCAACCAAATGCTCAGGCTTGAAGCAAGCATCCACGCGCTCCAGAAGATGCGAGCGCGTCTATCGTCTCTTGAGCAGGCTCTTCATCCGGTTGCGCAGCAGGCGGGCCATGTTGCGGGTCTCCCGGTAGAGATGCAGTTGCGAGGCCGCCTGGCGGGCGAGACGGTCGGCGTCCGGCGTCAGGCCGATCACCAGCGTGCCCATCGGCTTGCGCTCGGTCCACAGCCTGCTCATCACCGGATGGTCGGGCACGGCACAGGAATCGGTCATCATGATGTTGGGGTCGTCGAGATGCTGCCTGGTCACCTCGATCATCAGCAGCGTGCCTGGCGAATAGCCGGCCAGAGTTTCGTCGTAGGCCGTCTTCCAGGTGTAGGCAACGCCGGCTTCGACGAAGACGATCAGGCACGCAATGGTGCGGCCGTCGAGCGTCAGCGAATGGATGCGGCACAGGTCCTGCTCGGCCAGCCTGTGCACGGCCTCGCGGGCGAAGGCGGCGCGGTAGCGGTCGATCGCCATGGCCGTGCGCTCGCGGCCCTTCCAGCCGGCCGCCTCCAGCGTCAGGAAGCTCTCGATGGCGTGACGGATCTCGTCGGGGCCGCGCGCCACGACATGTTCAAGCTTGCCGAGGTCGCCCAGCCGCCGCTTGAGGCGGCGGAACTCGCGGTAATGGTGCGCGCGCAGCGAAGCCTTCAGATAGTCCTCGGCGTCGCGTTCGCTCTCGAGCAGCGGACGCTGGGCGTGACCGGTGGTGACCAACATCAGGCCACGCGTTTCGGCCACAGTGGCAACCAGGCTCGCCACCGCGCCGTCGAGCCTGATGTCGGGCAGGACGAACACTTTCGGCAGCTTCAGATGCGGGCGCGACAGCATGGAGAAGAAATCCTCGAGGACACCGACCGGATCGTCGCGGTCGACCAGCGGGGTGCCGAGCGGGCCGAACGGGCTCGACCATGTGCGCATGACCGGAACCCCGAGCGGCACCACCGGCCGCTCCACCGAGAACGGCACCAGAAGGCGTAGCCGGTTGCGGTATTCATCGCCGTCACGGATGACGGCCAGACGCACCTCGCGGTCTTCCAGCCGGGGCATTGCGGGCGCGAGGAAACGCGGGTTGAAGAAGACGTTGGGCTCGATGGTGCGGGCGCACAGATAATCCAGCTCCTCGACGAGGTCGAACCCGGCCGACGCCGGATAGATGGCCAGTTTCCGCTCGGGCCGGTTGTTGGCGAGGATCTCGATATGGGCCGGGTCGGTGTCGCGCCCCAGTCCGGCAAGGCCGGACACCATGGCGCCGGCGGGGCCGCCGCTGGTTTCCTCGAGCAAGGGGATGGCGGCCATCACGCGGCTCCTTTGGCTGGCACGAAGATCGCCATGACGATGCCGAGCTTGCGCCAGACCGTGAAGGACAGCGCGCCGGCCTCGAAGATCATGGCGAAGGCGGTGGCCATTGCGGCGCCCCACAGGCCGAAGAGCGGGATCAGCACCACGTTCAGGCCAATGTTGAAGGCCAGCGTCATGGCATAGACGGCGGCGCAGACATTCTGGTTGCCGCTCATGGTGAGCAGGCTTTCGCACGGGCCGACGGCGGCGCGCGCCACGACGCCGAAGACGAGCAGGAACAGAAGCGGATAACCCGATGTGAATTCGGGACCGAACAGCATCAGCATCGGTTTGCCAAGCGCCAGCACCAGCAGCGCCATGGCGAGCGATGGCCAGAAGGTCCACGACACCGTCTCGCGGGCGAAGGCGGCGAGCTTTTCCGGCTCGCCATGGGTGAACTGGGCATAGCGCTGAGCGACGCCTGCCTTGACGGCGAAGTAGACGAAATGCACCAGCGCCAGTGTCTTGACCGTGGCGAAATAGACGGCGACGTCGTTGGGGTCCATATAGGCGCCGACCATCAGCACGTCGGCATTGGTGAGCAGGAAAAAGAAGCTTTCGACCAGGAAGATCGGCAGCGAGACAATGAACCATTGTGCGAAATGCACCTTCATCGGCCCGGCCGGAATCTGCTTTTCCATGCGCCGGGTGACGCCGATAAGCTGGGCGAGCGTGGTGACGTAAGTGGCGGCGATCGAGGCGAAGATCGCGGTCTTCGCGTCGGGCGCGTAGCCGGCGAAAAGCATCAGCGCCATGAACAGCAGGATCAGCACGGGCCGTATCAGATAGGTCGGCGCCAGGGCGAACAGCGCCCAGCTGTTCGCCCTGGCCTGGCCTTGCAGCAGATCCGATAGCGCTATCATCGGCAGGCAGATGACGCCGAGGATGAACGGCAGGACATAGTAGTTTTCAGTCCATGACGAAGCGAGCCACACGCCGAGCGCGCCGAGCCCGGCGATGACCGTCGAAGCGATCAGGACGAACAGGCGGCTGGCCACGACGATACCGCGCAACTCGTCGATGAGGCCGCGCTCGCGGTATTCGGGAATGAAGCGGATGACCGAGGTGTGGAAGCCGAGGCAGGCGAGATTGCCGACGATGACCATGGTCACCCAGACAAGGACGAAGATGCCGTATTCGAACGAGCCCATCCAGCGTGCCATCAACACCTGGCTGACGAAGGCGATGACGGCGCTGACGATGCGGATGGAAAAGGCAATGACCGACATGCGGCCGGCCTCGCCGCGCTCGTCGGCGGTGAACAGCACGGCGTCGACGCGGCCAAGCAACGGCTCCACGCGCAGCGCCAAACGCTGCGGCAAGAACCGCCCGGCTGTCGTGGCCGCGGAAAAGCGCACCCCGATTGTTCTCCGTTTTCCGCTTCTTTTCAGGCTTTGGTGTAGCGGAGACACCTTAAGAAAGGGTGGGTGGGGAGCTCCCTTCTCCCCGTCACTATACGGGGAGAAGGTGCCGGCAGGCGGATGAGGGGCGTCGCCGGGTTTTGGAGATTTGCTCGGCGCTCGTCCCCGTCGTTCTTGGCAAAGAATGAGGAAACAGGAGGCGCAGGGATCAGCGTTCAAGCACTTTCCCGGAACCGCGAAACCCGCTCTAATACGCCCGCTCTGGGGGAATCATGTCGCAACTTCTAATTCAGCAATATCTCAACGAAATCGACAGGCTAAGAAAGTTTTCGGGATCCATTACCGAGGGAGTTATCTCGGAAGCCTTCAAGGATCTGTTGAAGGCGTGGTCACGGCAGAACAATCTGCACTTCATTAGCCAATACGAATTTCTGTCTCCGCAGAAGAACCGCATCCGTCCTGATGGAACAATCCTGCATGATCTCCGGGTGCCGCTTGGCTATTGGGAAGCCAAGGACACGGCGGACGATCTCGATGGGGAAATTCGAAAGAAGTTGGCCAAGGGCTATCCACAGGACAATATCATTTTTGAGAATTCGAAAACGGCGGTCCTGATCCAGAACCGGCAGGAGGTTTTTCGCTGTTCGATGACGGACACCGAAAAACTGCTGAAACTGGTTTCGCTGTTCTTCAAGTACGAGCGCGAAGAAATCCGTGATTTTCGCAAGGCGGTAGAACAGTTCAAGCACGACATTCCGGCGGTGCTGACCGCACTTCGTGAACGCATCGACGCGGCCTATGACAAAAATCCGGATTTCCGCGCCGCGGCAGACAAGTTCCTCCAGCATGCCAAGGACACGATCAACCCGTCGGTCGGCGAAGCCGATGTACGGGAGATGCTGATCCAGCACATATTGACCGAGGAAATCTTCGCCCACGTTTTCGACAACAGCGACTTCCACCGCGAGAACAACATCGCCAAAGAGCTTTATGCTTTGGAGGCGAAGTTTTTCACGGGGCAAGTGAAACGCGAAACCCTCAAGGGTCTGGAAACCTACTACGCCACGATCCGCGCCAATGCGGCGCTGATTTCCAGCCATCAGGAAAAACAGCAGTTCCTGAAGCTGATCTACGAGAATTTCTACAAGGTCTATGACAAGAAGAAAGCCGACCGATTGGGCGTCGTCTACACGCCAAACGAGATCGTGAAATTCATGATTGAGGGCGCCGACTGGCTTACTCAAAAACATTTCGGCAACAACTTATCGACGAGCATGTCGAGATACTGGACCCCGCAACCGGCACCGGCACTTTCATCTGCGAACTGCTGGAACATTTTCGCGGGCAGCCGCGAAAGCTGGCGCACAAATACAAGAACGAACTGCACGCCAACGAGGTGGCGATCCTGCCCTATTATGTCGCCAATCTGAACATCGAGGCGACCTATGCCGCGATCTCGGGCCAATTCGCCGAGTTTCCCAACCTCTGCTTCGTCGACACGCTGGACAATGTAGCCGGGCTTGGCATCAAGGCCGGCTATCAGCACGACATGTTCGCCGGGCTTTCGGATGAGAACGTCGCGCGTGTCAGGCGACAGAACAAGCGCAAGATCTCGGTCATAATCGGCAACCCGCCGTACAATGCCAACCAGGCCAACGAGAACGACAACAACAAGAACCGCGAATATCCCCGTATCGATCAACTCATCAAGTCGAGTTACATCCGACTTTCGACGGCGCAGAAGACCAAGGTCTACGATATGTATGCTCGGTTCTTCCGCTGGGCGTCGGACCGCATGGCCGATGACGGTGTGCTGGCGTTCATCACAAATCGCAGCTTCATCGAAAGCCGAACTTTCGACGGGTTCCGCAAGGCAGTGGCGCAAGAGTTCAACGAAATCCACGTCCTCGATCTCGGCGGAGATGTGCGTGCTAACCCCAGGCTCTCCGGCACAAGGAACAATGTCTTTGGGATCCAGACGGGCGTGGCGATCTCCTTCTTCGTCAAGCGGCACAAGCAGAAGGGCTGCAAGGTTTTCTATGCGCGTCGGCCGGAAATGGACACGGCCGAAGATAAACTGAGCTTTCTGGCAAACACCAAGGCCTCGGAGATTTCCTACCTTCGGGTCGAGCCTGACAAGAACGGAAATTGGGTCAATTTGGTGGAGAACGACTGGGATGAAATGATTCCAGTGGCGGACAAAAAGACAAAGGCAGCCAAGACAAAGACGCAAGAGAAAGCAATTTTTCGGCTGTTTGCTAGTGGCATAAAAACGAATAGAGATGAGTGGGTCTATGATTTATCTGAAGATAGGCTTCAAGACAAAATTTCATTTTTCCTAAGTGTACTAAATCAAGCTCACGAGAAGAAGATTACCGATATTCGTTTACTCGCAACTGAGATCAAGCTCAGCAGCTCCCTTCGCATCCCCTCGTCAGCCGTCATTTTCTCGCGTGCCCGCGTTCGTCCGGTAGAGCTTCGCGCGTTTGTCCAAGGGTTTTTCTATTGCGACAAGATATTAAGCGATCGTTTAACGGACCATCATTTTTCGATTTTTGGTCCAAATCTCACGCTACCTAATATCGTTATTGCGTTTAGGAACGTGGCAGCCGACGACGGTTTATCGGTATTGGCTTCCAACGCGCCTATTGATTACAGCTTGGTCAAAACCGGAAACGGTGGAACGGAAAGTCTTCCTCGCTATCGCTATTCCAGAGGCGGGGAGCGCGTCGACAACATCACTGACTGGGGATTGAAGGAATTCCAGAAGGCATATGGAAAGGACGGGGGCGGCACCACGTCTCTCAGAGCCGAACAAGCGAAGACGCAGGTACTCACCAAGGATAGCATCTTCCATTACGTATACGCTGTGTTGTACGACCCGCTGTACCGGGACAAATACATGCTGAATTTAAAGCGAGAGTTCCCTCACATCCCGTTCTATCCCGATTTCTGGCGCTGGGCAGAGTGGGGTAAGCAGTTGATGGAACTGCATGTCGGCTATGAGAGCGTCGAACCATGGCCGCTGGAGCGGCTAGACGCGTCTGATGAAACGGCGCGGACAACAGGCGTTGCGCCCAGGCCCCTGCTCAAGGCAGACCGCGAGAACGGTATCATCCGGCTCGACACAGAAACACAGCTTTCCGGTATTCCGATGGAGGCGTGGGATTACCGGCTCGGCAATCGGTCAGGCCTCGAGTGGATTCTCGATCAGTACAAGGAAAAGACACCGAAAGACCCGACCATTCGTGAAAAGTTCAATACCTACCGCTTTGCTGATTACAAGGAGAAAGTAATCGACCTTCTGATGCGAGTAACGCGCGTGAGCATAGAGACGGTGGCGATCACTGAGGCGATGAAGGGGGCCAAACGGTGACCACCAAATCTCCAACGCTTGCTCATCCGCCAGTCGAAACCAGCGCTCTGGATTTTTATCAAGCAGTTGCGAAACTGCCGCAAATGCGGCGTGCGCCGGTAGGAGCAAAGGGCAGCATCCCTAAGGATACGATCCTCTCGCCTGCGGCCGGCGGCATCATGGTTGAAACGCCAATTATGGGCTCTCTGGTGAACTCATCACCGGCGTGGCGCGTCCAGGTATCGGCTGACGCGCGCAAGTTGCTCGATCTATGCGAAAGATACAAAAAGCTTGGCGCTTACAAAGAACCAAAATCGGTATTTTTGGTGAGTGTGGCTGACGGCGAACTGCGGGTAAAGTTCAAGACCACAACGATCGGGATACCGATCCTTTAGAGGCCGGCGGGACAGCGCCCCCCTCTGGCCTGCCGGCCATCTCCCCTCAGGTGGGGAGATCGGCAAATCGCGACCGCCAGCGCCGCCCCACCCTTCGGGCACCTTCTCCCCGTATAGTGACCTATCGGATTCACACATCGCAAAAACCGAATCAGGATCAATAGCTTAGATGAGCATCGATGTTGAAAGCACCGGACGGCGCGCGTGATCACTGACATTGAAAAGACTCGCGTTTTCAGCGGGCATCCTCGATGCCGGCAGAGATGTGTGAATACGATAGGTATAGTGACGGGGAGAAGGAAAGCGCTGCGCCTTTACGTGAAAGCCCCCGTGGCAGTGCTTGTATTTCTTGCCGGAGCCGCAGGCTTCGTTGCGGCCGAGCTTGGGGCGCGCAGCCTTGCCAGGAAGATAGCGATCTCGGGCATGATTTCTCCTCGCGACGCGTGAAAAGGCCTGCCGGCACTGTTCCGGCAGGCCGGTGCCGTTAGTCGGCCTTTTTCATGGCGTCGCACGAGACATTCGGGTTCATGTCGGCGAAGGCGCCGGTCGGGTTCTGCTTCCAGGCCCAGACATGAAGTTCGTAGAAGGGGCCGAGGCCGTAGCGGTTGGGAGCGCTGTCGAAGTTGAACAGCTGGCCTTCGAGCGACGCGGGACCCTTCGCGGTGATATATTCGACGGCCACCAGCTTCAGCTTGCCATCGGCCATCGGCTCGTACATCACGGCCTCCGGCTTGGCGAGGTCGACGGCATCGTCCTTGAGATAGGCGCCATTGACGTAGTGAATGCCCATGGCGCCGCCGGTGATGCCGCTGGCGCAGGGAATCGGCGCATAGCCCTCGGCGGTGGCCGCCGCGACATTCACGAAGCGGCCGTTGGCCGCCCGCACCTCGGCTGCCAGCCGATTGCCACTCTCCGCAGATGCGGCAGTGGCGGCGATCGCCATGATGGACAGCGCGGCAAGGCGCCAGAAATTGACGTTCATTTTATTCTCCATTGGTTGTTGGTGACGCGCAGGCGGCAGGACCGGCCTGTAAGGCCCTGCTGCCATGCCTGCGCGTTGGATCGTCAGTTGCGGGACGGGTCCGATCCGTCCGTCTCTAGCCGGGCGGCGGTCTCATTGATGCCACCCCCAGTATTCCCAGTAGTCCCGCCGCATCTCGTGCTCCGGCAGGCCGACGTCCCGCCTTAAATAATCGTCTTGCGGTGGCAGGCGCCTGCGCCGGCTTCGCAACGGCGCGAGCAGCGCGGACACAATCCGCGATGCGAGACCACGCCGGGAGGGTGCATGGTCGAACGCCACGACGGCGGCTGCCGTTTCGGGAGGAAACAGCACGGAAAGCCGACACCCATCGCTGCCCAGGACGATCTCACGCTCATTGTTCCATCCTTGGTCCATAGGGTCAGCGATAAAAGTAAGGGTCCAGGACCCTCACCTCCGTGATCTTGTCCACCGGCAGCGAATTCTTCTGCGCCGTGCTGCGGATCGCCTCCGGCGAGGGGGCGTCGTAGATGCAGAAACTCTTGTTCCTGTCGGGCGACACGAAGGAGTGCAGCCAGGTGACCCCCTTCTCGGCGTTGCGCATGATGATGCCGCCGAGCGCCGTCGCGCCGACGTCGTTCGTCGGCACGTTGAGCCCGTCGGGGAATGTCCGTTCGATCAGATAGCGAGGCATGGAGTGGCTTCCTTTTGTGACTGATTCACGCTCGAAATGAGCGCGGTTGGAGAAAAATCACGATCGTCGAAAGCGCACATCGGAGCCTTTCCCCATATTGCGCGGGACGATTCCCTATGTTTTCGACGTTTGGTCTGGGAGCCACACTGCGGATACCGAAGCGGGGGTATTTTGGAGAAGGGTCGAGGGACGACGATACTTATGGGCCAGTGACGATGCTTCTGGAACGGCAGGCACAACTCGATCAGTTGGAGGAACTGCTCGCGGAGGCCGCGCGCGGTCGCGGCCGCGTGGCGGCATTGCTGGGCGAGGCCGGCGCCGGCAAGACGGCACTCGTCGAGGCGTTCATAACCCGTGCCGGGCAGCACGTTTCCATATTCCGCAGCGCTTGCGAGGACCTGTCGATTCCCGATCCGCTGGGACCGCTCTATGATCTGGCCCGGGACGCGCAGTGGGCACTGCCCCGGGCAATCGACGACCGCCAAGGTCAGCGGCTGCCCCTGTTTTCAGACGCTCTCGAGGTTTTCGAGGCGAGGTCTCGGCCGGGTTTGCTGGTCATCGAGGATATGCACTGGGCCGACGACGCGACCCTGGATTTCGTCCGTTTCCTGGGCCGGCGCATCACCAACACGCATATGCTGGTGCTGTTCACGGCACGCACCGACCGCAGCGAAGGGCAGATGCGTGCGCGCCGGGTGCTCGGCGAAATTCCAGCCGGCAACGTCCAGCGCATCGAAGTGCCACTGCTCAGCGAGGCGGCGGTGTTGTCGCTTGCCGAAGCAGCCAACCGCGACGGCAGCGCAATCTATCGCGCCACCGCGGGCAACGCCTTCTTCGTCACCGAATTGCTGGCTGCCGAAAGCGAGATGATCCCGCCGGCCAGCGTCCGCGACGCCGTGCTGGCGCGTGCCGAGCGCCTGTCGCAGGGAGCGCGCTCGATGCTCGACGCGGTGTCTGTGTTTCCACGCCGCGCCGATGCCTGGGCGCTGCGCGGCCTCTGTGGCGTCGCCAGCGCCGGCCAGCTGGCGGAATGTGTCTCGAATGGCTTGCTCGACGATCTCGGCGATGGCTACGCCTTCCGGCACGAGATCGCCCGTCGCGCCATCGAGATGGCGCTGACCTCGAGCCGTCGGCGCGAATTCAACCAACGCGCGCTTTCCGCACTGCAGGAAAACGCCGAGGTGGCTACCGCAAGGCTTGTGCACCACGCGGTGGAGGCCCAGAATCTTGAGGCGGTGCGCGAGCTTGCCCCGCTCGCAGCGCGCGAGGCTTCCCGCGTCGGCGCGCATCGCGATGCCGCCGGCTACTACGAGGTCGCCTTGCGGCATGCCGACAGCCTGCCGATGAGCGACCGGGCGAGGCTTTACGAAGGATATGCGTTTGAATGCCATCTGATCGGCCGCATCGATGCGGCCATCGAGGCGCAGGGCCAGGCGCGCCGGCTACAGCAGGTGCTGGGGGACACGCTCAGGGAGGGCGACAGCCTCAGATGCCTGTCGCGCTTCGCCTATTTGGTGGGTGACCGCGAACAGGCGGACCTGTTCGGAGCCCAGGCGGTGGAACTGCTGGAACAGGCGCCTGCCAGTCCGGAGCTTGCCATGGCCTATTCCAATCTCTCGCAGCTGGCGATGCTGGCCGAGAAGCTCGATGAGACGCTGCTGCTTGGCGGCAAGGCAGTCGCTCTGGCCGAACGGTTGAACAAGCCGGAGATAATCTGCCACGCGCTCAACAATCTTGGCTCGGCCGAGCAGTGGCTTGACCTGGCCAAGGGCCGGCTGCACCTCGCCCGCAGCCTTGAAATCGCGCTCGTGCAGAATTTCCAGGAGCACGCGGCACGCGGCTTCACCAATTGCGCCTGCGCCGAAATGAACCAGCTCGATCTTGTGCGCGCGCAATCCTTTCTCGACCGCGGCATTGCCTATTGCGTTGAGAACGACCTCGCGACCTGGCGCGACTATATGCGGGGCGTGCAGGCGCAGCTGCTTTTGCGACGCGGCCTTTGGGACGATGCGGCCGCCATGGCTCTCGACGTCATCGACGATGCTGCAACGACGGCCCTGGTGCGTTACCCATCCTTGGTCGCGCTGGCGAAACTGCGCATAAGGCGAGGCGATCCGGCTGGGCCTGTGCTGGAGGAAATGAAGCGGTTCCTGGACAGGGGAATGGAGCTGCAGCGGCTGGTGCCTTATACGGCGTCGATGGCCGAACTGGCATGGCTTGGGCAAGGCGACGCCAGTGAGGCGCTTCGCCTGATCGAGCTGGCAGAAAGCCTGTCGCCGACGAGGGCGATGTTCGCCGAACTGGCCGTCTGGCGGCTGCTCTTGTCGCCTGAAAGCGACCCTGGCGATACGACCGGCATGGCGGAGCCCTATCGCCTGCTGCTCGCCGGCGATTGGCACGGTGCCGCGACGCTGTGGGCCCGGCTGGGTGCTCCGTTCGAGCAGGCGCTCGCCCTGCTGCGCGGCGACGAGCCGGCCCTGCGCCTGGCCTTGGATATATTCGAGGGGCTCGGTGCCCGGCCGGTCGCCCAGCACGTCCGCGCCGTCATGCGGCAGAATGGCGTCAATAACATTGCAAGGGGACCGCGGCAGAGCACGCGCGCCAATCAAGCTGGCCTGACGCTGCGCCAGATGCAGGTCCTGCAACTGATCGAACGCGGTTTTTCCAACAAGAGAATAGCCGAGCACCTGACCATCTCACCGAAGACCGTCGATCATCATGTCTCGGCGGTGCTGGGCAAGCTGGAGGCCATTTCGCGCGGCGAGGCGACCGCCGCCGCGCGCGATTCCGGGCTGATCTGAGCACGTAGGAATCGCGCCCGGATCAGAAATCCGGGAATGTGAGCCCTGCAGGTTTTCCTTACGCGAAAGCGCCGTGGCAGTGCTTGTATTTCTTGCCGGAGCCGCAGGGGCACGCTTCGTTGCGGCCGACCTTGCCCCAGGTGGCGGGGTTGTTGGGGTCGCGGTCTTCGGGGGCGACGATGGCGTTGCTTTCCTGGCGCACCAGAAGGGCGGTTTCGCCGCCTTCGAAATCGTTCTCGCCGGTGGTACCGTCAATATGCGTGCCGAACATGTCGGGGGCTTCCGGCGGCGGGGCCTCGGCAGCCTGGCGGACCAGTTCGACGCGCATCAGCTGCGCGGTGACGGCCTGGCGCAGATTGCCCAGCATCGCCTGGAACAGCTCGAACGCCTCGCTCTTGTATTCCTGCAAAGGATCGCGCTGGGCGTAGCCGCGGAAGCCGACAACCGAACGCAGATGGTCGAGATTAACGATGTGCTCGCGCCACAGATGGTCGAGCGTCTGCAGCACCACGGAGCGCTCGACATAGGTCATCACCTCG
This sequence comes from Mesorhizobium sp. BR1-1-15, assembly GCF_020165475.1. NCBI lineage: Bacteria > Pseudomonadati > Pseudomonadota > Alphaproteobacteria > Hyphomicrobiales > Phyllobacteriaceae > Mesorhizobium > Mesorhizobium sp. BR1-1-15. The sequence continues at coordinate 103,502 of NZ_JAIUIF010000010.1, forward strand.
GGCCCGAAGCGCTCGGCGCGCTCCTTGGCGGCGGCGTCGGCGGCTTGCGTGATGCGCTCGCGAATGTCGTCCTCGGCGATGCCTTCTTCCTTGACCCATTCCTCAATCGGCAGGTCGAGATTGAGGAACTCGGCGACCTCGGCCTTCAACCCGGCGACATCCCACTGCTCGGCATAGGCGTTCTCGGGAATGGCCTTGGCGACGATCTCGTCGATAACGCCTTCGCGCATCTCGGCAATGGTCTCCGACAGGCCTTCGCCGTCCATCAGCTCGATGCGCTGTTCGAACACGACCTTGCGCTGGTCGTTGGAAACGTCGTCATATTTCAGAAGATTCTTGCGGATGTCGAAGTTGCGCGCCTCGACCTTCTTCTGCGCCTTTTCCAGCGCCTTGTTGATCCAGGGATGGATGATGGCCTCGTCTTCCTTGAGGCCGAGCTTCTGCAACATGCCGTCCATGCGCTCGGAGCCGAAGATGCGCATCAGATCGTCCTGCAGCGACAGGAAGAATTTCGAGCGGCCGGGGTCGCCCTGGCGGCCGGAGCGGCCACGAAGCTGGTTGTCGATGCGGCGTGACTCGTGGCGTTCGGTGGCGAGCACGTAGAGGCCGCCGGCAGCCAGCGCCTTTTCCTTCAGGCGCTCGACGTCGGCATAGATTTCCTTTTCCCGCGCCTCGCGCTCGGGCCCTTCGGGCATGTCGCCCAGTTCCTCGGCGATGCGCATCTCGGCATTGCCGCCGAGCTTGATGTCGGTGCCGCGGCCGGCCATGTTGGTGGCGATGGTGATGGCGCCGGGCTTGCCCGCCTGGGCGACGATCGCCGCCTCGCGCTCGTGATGGCGGGCGTTCAGCACCTCGAAATCCTTAAAACCTTCCTTGCGCAGCCGCTCGGCCAGTTGCTCGGACTTCTCAATCGAGGTGGTGCCGACCAGCGTGGGCTGGCCCTTGGCGCTGGCTTCGCGGATCTCCTTGACGATCGCCTTGTATTTTTCCTCGACCGTCCGGTAGACCTCGTCGTCCTCGTCCTTGCGGATGACCGGCAGGTTGGTCGGGATCTCGGTGACTTCGAGGCCGTAGATGTTGCCGAACTCCTCGGCCTCGGTCAGCGCCGTGCCGGTCATGCCGGAAAGCTTCTTGTAGAGGCGGAAATAGTTCTGGAAGGTAACGGAGGCGAGCGTCTGGTTCTCCGGCTGGATCGCCACATGCTCCTTGGCTTCAAGCGCCTGGTGCAGGCCTTCCGAATAGCGGCGGCCGGGCATCATGCGGCCGGTGAACTCGTCGATAATGACGATCTCACCATTGCGCACGATATAGTCCTTGTCGCGCTGGAACAGGCGGTGCGCCTTCAGCGCATTGTTGACGTGATGGACGATGGCGACGTTCTCGACGTCATAGAGCGACTCTCCCTTCAAGAGGCCGGCGTCGCGCAGCAGGTTCTCGAGCTTCTCGGTGCCTTCCTCGGTGAAGATGGAGGTCTTCTGCTTCTCGTCGATCTCATAATCCTGCGGCTGCAGCTGGATGATGAAAGTGTCGATGGTGTTGTACATTTCCGAACGGTCCTCGAGGGGACCGGAAATGATCAGCGGGGTGCGCGCCTCGTCGACCAGGATGGAATCGACTTCGTCGACGATCGCGTAGTTGTGACCGCGCTGCACCATCTGGGCGCGCTCGTACTTCATGTTGTCGCGCAGATAGTCGAAGCCGAGTTCGTTGTTGGTAGCATAGGTGACGTCGGCGGCGTAGGCGACGCGGCGCTCCTCGTCGGACAGGCCATGGACGATGACGCCGACCGAGAGGCCGAGGAACTTGTAGACACGGCCCATCCATTCGGAGTCGCGGGTGGCAAGATAATCGTTGACGGTGACGACGTGGACGCCATTGCCGGCCAGTGCATTGAGATAAACGGGCAAGGTCGCGACCAGCGTCTTGCCCTCACCGGTGCGCATCTCGGCGATGCCGCCATTGTGCAGCACCATGCCGCCGATCAGCTGGACGTCGAAGGGGCGCATGCCGAGCACGCGGCGCGCCGCCTCGCGGGCGGTGGCGAAGGCCGGGATCAGCAGGTCCTCGAGGCTGGCGCCGTTGGCGATGTCTTGGCGGAACTTTTCCGTGCGGCCGGCGAGCTCTGCATCGGAGAGCGCCCGCATCTCGTTTTCCATGGCGTTGATCGCCTCGACACGGGGCCGGGTCGACTTGACCCTGCGGTCGTTGGAGGAGCCGAAAACCTTACGGGCGAGACCGCCGAGACTGACCATCCAATGGTCCTTTCGATAGAATTCTCAAACTGAGACGAGCGCCGGCCGGCCCCATCAAATCCACGTGAATGCGCCGCCTGTATACGGGCAACGCAAAAAGCGCCCGGAAAACGGTTCTGGACGCAAAGTCGTTGGACAGATAAGAGGGGGCTCAACTGATGTCAACGCCGCGCTGGCCCTGCCGGTCGCGCCAAATTCGGCCACAATCTGGCTGATCTGGAAGCCTCCCGTCCTTCACATCCTCATCGGAGTCATCTTAATGTCCTTGTTGTTCCGCCGTGCGTCGCTCGCCAGCCTCGGCCTGGCCGTCGGCCTGTCGGCTCTTTGCCTGTCGCCGCTGATGGCGCAGGAAACCGCACCAGCCCAGCCGGCACCACCAGCGGCACCGGCCGCACCGGTCGATCCGAATACAGTGGTTGCCACCGTCAACGGCCAACCCCTCACCGAAGCAGATCTCGTGCTTGCCGAAGGCGAGCTGTCGCAGCAGTTCGCGCAACTCCCGGCCGAGCAACGCCGCGCCGCGGCGCTTTCGGCCGCAATCGAGATCCGCGTCATGGCCGCCCAGGCCGTCTCGACCGGTCTCGACAAGGATCCCGATTTCCAGCGCCGCATGGCCTTCCTGCAGCAGCGCGCGCTGCATGGCGAGATGGTCGAGAAGGGCGTCGTCGACAAGGTCACCGACGCCGAGATCCGCGCCCGCTACGACCAGGAGATCGCCAACACGCCGCCGGTCAACGAGGTGCATGCCCGTCACATCCTCGTGAAGACGAAGGAAGAGGCCGAGGCGATCATCAAGCAACTCGACGGCGGCGCCGATTTCCAGAAGCTCGCCAACGAGCACACCTCGGATCCGAGCGGCAAGACCAGTGGCGGCGATCTCGGCTGGTTCGGACCTGGCCAGATGGTGCCGGAATTCGACAAGGCCGCTTTCGCGCTCGAGGTCGGCAAATACACCGAGCAGCCGGTGCAGTCGCAGTTCGGCTGGCATGTGATCAAGCTCGAGGACAAGCGCACCAAGCAGCCGCCGGCCTTCGACGACGTCAAGGACCAGGCCAAGCAGGCGGTCATCCGCGACAAGTATTTCGCGCTGGTCAAGTCGCTGCGCGCCGATGCCAAGGTCGAAATTCCCGACGCCAATTTGAAGAAGGCCGTCGATACGCTGGAAAGCGCCAAGTAAACCAGAACGGTTTCGAAAAAGGGGCGCGGTGGCCAAAGGGCGCCGCGCCCTTTTTGCGTCAGTTCAGCCGTCGGGCCCCTCTATGCCTCGCAGGAGATAGCGGACCACCTTGCGTATCGTCGCCTCGTCTTCGTCGAGCCGGTTGGTCAGGAGCTGCCGCCACGCATAGGAAGCCACCAGGTCGGCGGCCACAGCCGGATCGACATCGGCCGCGACCTCGCCCCTTGCCTTGGCGCGCTCGATGATCTGGCCGGTGTGGGCCCGGCGCCCGCCGGTATAGCCGGCAAGGGCCGTGGCCGCCGTTTCGTCCGACTGCGCCTCGGCGATCAGCGACCTGAACACGCTGCCCGACGACGTCTCGCGCCAGTGCGCGAACAGGTTCTTGAGGAAGCCGACGAGGTCCTCTTCCAGTCTTCCCGTATCGGGAACATCGACGCGTTTCTGGCGCTGGTAGACCTCCAGCAGCAGCGAGGCCTTGCTCGGCCACCAGCGATAGATGGTCGGCTTGCCCGCACGCGCCCGCCGCGCCACGGCCTCGATCGAGAAGCCGGCATAGCCGGCCTCGACCAACACCGCCTCGGCGGCATCGAGAATAGCTTCCGCGCTGTCGGGATTGCGCCGCGCGCCAATAGATTTACGCGCCGTATCCGCCTCTTCGGCCATCCTGTCGCCCTCGCCGTCGGTAGGGCCGGCAATATAAGTGATCCGGCGATGAAACGAAACGGCCCGTTCTTAGCGGTTGACTCAAGGGACATTTTTGCCTGCCATGTTTCCCGCACGATGCGCAGGCCGTCATCGGTGCTGACCAACTCCGGCCGCGCGCCCGCACCGAGTCGCAACGATCGCAACCTGGGCAGGGCGGTGCCAGCGAACTGCAACGGAGCCGGCTGCGAACCGGTCAAGGCCAATTCCGGTTCTCACGCCGCCACCAAAACGCCTTGCGCGGGCGCGCCGTATCGGGCAAACCGGCGTTTCTCCGCCGATTTTTCCCGTCCGAGGTTCCATGTCCACGACGATTTCGCCGCTCGCGCCGAAGAAATACCCCAAGATGCCTGAGATCGAGGGGGTGCGCATCGCCACCGCCGAAGCGGGGATAAAATACAAGAACCGCACCGATCTCCTGGCCATGGTCTTCGAGCCCGGCACGGCGGTCGCCGGCGTGTTCACAAAGTCGAAATGCCCCTCGGCGCCAGTCGATTTCTGCCGGCAGAACCTTGCCGCGGGCAAGGCCCGGGTGCTCGTCGTCAATTCCGGCAACGCCAACGCCTTCACCGGCAAGAAGGGCCGGGACTCCACCGCGCTGACGGGCGAAGCGGCAGCCAAGGCTGCCGGCTGCACGCCAGGCGAGGTGTTCCTGGCCTCGACCGGCGTCATCGGCGAGCCGCTTGACACAACCAAGTTCAGCCATCTGCTGGCTGGTCTGGTCAGCAACGGCAAGCCCGACCTGTGGACCGAGGCGGCCAAAGCCATCATGACCACGGACACTTATCCGAAGGTGGCGACGCAGACCGTCAAGCTCGGTGACACCGATGTCACCATCAACGGTATTTCCAAGGGCGCCGGCATGATCGCACCCGACATGGCCACGATGCTGTCCTTTGTCGCCACCGATGCGCCGATCGCCGCCCCCGTGCTGCAGGATCTGCTGTCGCGCGGCACGGCCAAGACCTTCAACGCGGTGACCGTCGACAGCGACACCTCCACCAGCGACACGCTGCTGCTCTTCGCCACCGGAAAGGCCGCCAAACGCGGCGCGCCGGAGGTAACCGACCCCAAGGATGCCCGTCTGGGGGCGTTCCGCCGTGCGCTCGGCAAAGTGCTGAAGTCGCTGGCGCTGCAAGTGGTGCGCGACGGTGAGGGCGCCCGCAAGCAGGTCGAAGTCACCGTTACCGGCGCGAAATCGGCGCGCTCGGCCAAGCGCATCGCGCTCTCGATCGCCAATTCGCCGCTGGTCAAGACCGCGGTCGCCGGCGAGGACGCCAATTGGGGCCGCGTCGTCATGGCCGTCGGCAAGGCCGGCGAGCCGGCTGACCGCGACCGCCTGTCGATCTGGTTCGGCGACAACAGGCTGGCGCATGAGGGCGAGCGCGATCCGGCCTATTCGGAGGAAGCGACCTCGGCGTATATGAAGCGCGACGACATCCGCATCCGCGCCGATATCGGCATCGGCCGCGGCAAGGCGACGGTGTGGACCTGCGACCTCACCAAGGAATACGTCGCCATCAATGGCGACTACCGGAGCTGACGACTTGGTTTCCAAACATCCGGCCAGCATGCTGGCGACAGTGCGCCGCTATGAGGCGGCCGGGTTCCGCGCCTGGCCCGCGGCGGCAGTCCATTATGACGGCACCTGGGTGGTGCGGCTGACGGCCGGACATCCGGCCAAGCGGCTGAATTCGGTCAATCCGCTCGATCCCGGCGACACCCAGCACATCGCTGACCGCATCGGCCGCGCCAGCCGCCGTTTCGATGCCTATGGCAGGCCGCTGACCTTCCGCATGTCGCCGCTATCGGGTCCGGATCTCGCCAGCCATCTCGACCGCGAGGGTTGGAGTCGGTTCGACGAATCGCTGGTGATGCGGCTGCCGCTGGCCGATGCCCAGCTCGACGCCGCCATGGACCAGATCCCGTTGAAGGACATCAGCCGCTTCATCGGCGCGTCGCTCAAGGTCAGCGGCTCGGACGCGTCGCTGCGGCCAGGCCTGTCGGAGATCATCGGCGCCATCCAGCCCGAGGCCGGGCTGTTCGCGCTCGAGGCTGGAGCGGAACCACTGGCGACGCTGATCTGCGTCCATGACGGCGATCTCGCCGGCCTGTTCGAGGTCGCCACCGACAAGTCGGCACGCAACAAGGGCCACGGCCGAAACCTGATCCTGTCGGCGCTGAAATGGGCGCGGCTGCGCGGCGCGCGGGAAGCCTGGCTGCAGGTCGAGGCCGGCAATGTGCCGGCGCTGGCGCTCTATCATTCGCTCGGGTTCGACGAGGTCTATCGCTACCACTACCGCCGGCCGCCTGTTCATGGGTGAAATCGGGCATGAATGATGTGACGATCGCCGGCAAGCGCCTGCTCCTGGTCGCCGCCTGCGCCCTGGTCGACGCCGACGGGCGCGTGCTCCTGGCGCAGCGGCCCGAGGGCAAGCAGCTTGCCGGGCTCTGGGAGTTTCCCGGCGGCAAGGTCGAGCCCGGCGAGACGCCGGAGCAATGCCTTATCCGCGAACTCTATGAGGAGATCGGGATCGAGACCGACATCCCGTGCCTGGCACCGCTCACCTTCGCCAGCCATAGCTACGACGATTTCCATCTTTTGATGCCGCTTTTCATCTGCCGCCGCTTTCGCGGCATCGCCCAGCCGAAGGAGGGGCAGGCGCTGAAATGGGTGCGGCCCAGGCAGATGCGCGACTACCCGATGCCGCCGGCCGACGCTCCGCTGATCCCGTTCCTGATCGACCTCCTGTAGGCGAACAGAACCGCTAGCGGCCTGTGGCTGAGCGGAGCTGCGGGGCGCATAAGCCAGCATTAATGGAAGATTTATCTCATCATGAAAAATTGATGCAAGGCTGCCTCGTCGCGGCCGTGCCGGCGATTTTCTGGGGAGCGACAGCATGAGCCTAGACAGGGATTGGGATTCGATCCGGCCCGACCGCAGTTTTCGCGCCGCGGATGCGGGCATGGGCGTGCTGCGCGTCACGCTGCTGTTCGGTTCGGCCGCGGTGGCGCTGGCCCTGATCGCAACGCCCTTCCTCGACAGCCAGGCGCGCTCGCAATCGGCTCGGAATTTTGCCAGCGGTCTCGACATGACTGCCACTGGTTCGATCGCTCGTCGCGATACCTATACGGTGCGCCGCAGCGTGCTTCAGCCGCAGCCCGATTCGGTCTGCATCATCCGATCCGACGGCCGGACCAGCGGCGACTGCTGATCGGGTCCAAGACATTTTCAGAGGCGGCGGTTTCATCGCCTATTAAGCCTGTGCCGTTAACCTTTCTTAACAGGTCGGCGGTATGGTTCCGGCAAGAGGGATCGACGTGATGAAAACAGTGCTGCTGCGTTTCCTGAACGATGAAAAGGGCGCCACGGCCGTCGAATACGGCTTGATCGTCGCCGTACTGTCGCTGACGATCGTCGGCGGCATCAGCCAGGTCTTCAACGCGATCACCTGGCTGTTCAGCGACAATGGCAGCAGGCTTGCCAACGCTTTCGCACCTTGATCTGGCTGTCCGCGTCCGCGTCCGCGTCCGCGTCCGCGGACACTATCATTGCCCCTTGGGCTGCTCCAACACAGTCTTCAGCGAGATCTTGGCCGAACCCGGCTTGAGCGGCTTTTGCTGCGATGCATCGGGCGCCCAGCCGGACATCCAGACCATCGAAAAGCTTGCGCGGATGCGGCCGTCGGGATCCGAAAACCGCTCGGCGTAGATTTGCGCGGCGCGGGCGAACAGCTGGCGTGTGCCCGGCCGCCGGCTGCGATCGGCAAGCGCGCTGGTTTCGCCCATGGCGCGCAAATCGGCCATCAGGTTGAAAAGACTGTTATAGCGCACCGTCACCGTCTCGACATCGGCGACCGGCAGAGCGAGGCCGGCGCGCTGCAGCAGCGCTCCCGCGTCGCGAACGTCGGTGAACGGAATGACGCGCGGGCTGGCGCCGCCGTGAAGCTCGGTCTCGGCCGCCAGCAGGCTTTCACGCAATTCGCCGAGCGTGCCGGCGCCGGCGAAGGCGCCGAGGAAAAGCCCGTCCGGACGCAGCGCACGGCGGATCTGCACCAGCATGCCGGGAATGTCGTTCATGGCCTGCAGCGACAGGAGCGACACCGCCAGGTCGAGGCTTTGCGGCTCGAAGGGCACGGTTTCCAGCGGCGCGACCATGCCGGTGGAATCGCCCAGGAAAGCCGCATCCGCTTCGACACGGACGATATCCGCCACCTTGCCGCTCGCGGCGAGGATGTCGGCTGCGGCCGACGTCTGGCAAAACAGCACCGCTGCCCTGCTAAACCTGCGCTCCACGGCACCCAGCCGGTCGGCAAGGTCGTCGGCACTGCGCCGCATCAGGAAATCCGCGCCGCCGACCGGATGATGGAGCGCGCGCCGCTTGTGCGCCAGCCACAGTGAGGTGTCCATTATCGGCAGCAAACGGGCAGATCCTTGTTTGTCCATTCCCCGATGGAGTTGATATAGTGGCGCACAGCACCCACCACGTGGCCGATCCCATGCCCAAGATCAAGCCTCTGGACATCAGGAACCTTGCACGGTCGGCGGCGAACTGGCCGGCGCGCATCCTGTTCCCGCCTGTCTGCGCCGGCTGCCGCAGGCATGTCTCGCGGCCCGGCGTTCTGTGCGGCGCCTGCTGGCCGAAACTGCGCCTCCTAGAGCGGCCCTGGTGCCCGGTGATGGGCACGCCGTTCACCCACCATATGGGCGAGGGCTTTCTGTCCGCCGAGGCGATCGCCGATCCGCCGCCCTTCGAGCGGGCGCGGGCGGCCGTCGCCTATTCCGGCGTCGCCCGCCAGATGGTGCAGGGGCTGAAGTACCAGGATCGCACCGACCTGGCGCCGTGGATGGCGCGCTGGATGTTGCGCGCGGGCGCTGACCTCATTGCCGAGGCGGATGTGGTGGTGCCGGTGCCGCTGCACTGGCGCCGCTTCTTCAGGCGGCGGTTCAACCAGTCGGCGGAATTGGCGAGGGCGGTCTGCGAGCTCAGCGGCCTGTCTTTCGCACCCTCGGCCATGCGGCGTGTCAAGCTCACGCGCCAGCAGGTCGGGCTGGAGCGCAAGGACCGCGAGGACAACGTGCGGGCCGCCTTTCGCGTGCCTGCCGAAGCGGAAATCGAGATCGCCGGCCGCCGCGTGCTTTTGATCGACGACGTCTACACCACGGGTGCCACGGTTCGCGCCGCCAGCAAGGCGCTGAAAAAAGCAGGGGCCGGCGCCGTCGACGTGCTGACCTTCGCACGCGTGCTGCCGGGGGACTTTCGGGCCGACGAGTCCACGACTATATAAGTCGGCAACAAACAGTGGAAATTCGTCATGGTCGACGTCACCATCTATACACGCATGATGTGCGGCTACTGCACGGCCGCCAAGCGGCTGCTCGAGCGCAAGGGCGTCGCCTATACGGAGCATGACGCGTCGTTTTCGCCGGAACTGCGCCAGGAGATGATTTCCCGCGCCCATGGCCGCACGACCTTTCCGCAGATTTTCGTCGGCGACACGCATGTCGGCGGCTGCGACGACCTCCACGACCTGGAGGCGCAAGGCCGGCTGGACAAGTTGCTCGCCAATGGTTCGACGAATTGAGGATATGACGATGGGTGTTTTCAAGGCGGCCGCGATCCAGATGCGTTCGGGCGAGAGGCCAGAGCGCAACGCAATCGAGCTCGAGCGGCTGGTGCGCGAAGCAGCCGGCCAGGGGGCCACCTACATTCAGACACCGGAAATGACCGGAGCGCTGGTGCGTGACAAGAAGGCCGCGTCTTTCACCTCAGAGGACAAGGACATCATCGTCGGGACCGCCCGCCGACTGGCCCGCGAACTTGGCGTCCACCTGCATATCGGCTCGACCGCCATCCTGCGCGCCGACGGCAAGCTCGCCAACCGGGCGCTGCTGTTCGGTCCGGACGGCGCCACGCTCGCCTCCTATGACAAGATCCATATGTTCGACGTCGATCTCGACAATGGCGAGAGCTGGCGCGAATCCGCGACCTACGAGCCCGGCACGGAGGCGGTCGTCACGACCATCGAAGGCGCCAAGCTGGGCTTTGCCGTCTGTTATGACCTGCGGTTTCCGCAACTGTTCCGCGCCGAGGCGCTAGCCGGCGCCGACCTGCTTTCCGTGCCCGCCGCCTTCACCCGCCAAACCGGCGAGGCGCATTGGCACGTGCTGCTCAGGGCCCGCGCCATCGAGAACGGCGCCTATGTCGTGGCCGCTGCGCAAGGCGGCCTTCACGAGGACGGCCGCGAAACCTATGGCCATTCGCTGATCGTCGATCCGTGGGGCCGCGTCATCGCGGAGGCGGCGCACAATGAGCCGGCGGTGATCGTCGCCGAGATCGACCCGGCGCAGTCGCTGGCGGCGCGCAAGAAGATCCCCAATCTGAAAAATGCGCGGGATTTCGCTGTCAATGCCGGTTCGTCCGAGACATCGCGTCTCAGGGGAGCGGCCTCTTGATCCGCTTCTCCCTGATCTGCGAAAACGAGCACGAGTTCGAGGGCTGGTTCCGCAGCAATGACGATTTCGACACGCAAAAGAAGCGTGGCTTCGTCGATTGCCCGAGCTGCGGCTCGCACAAGGTGGAGAAAGCCCTGATGGCGCCGGCCGTGTCGACGGCGCGCAAGCAGGAAACGATAGCGCTCGCCATGGGCGAGGCGCAGAAGCAGGCGCTGGCGCAACTGAAGGCAATGGCCGAGAAGGTTCGCGAGAATGCCGATTACGTCGGCGACAAATTCGCCGAGGAAGCGCGCAAGATCCATTTCGGCGAGACCGACCCGCGCGGCATCTATGGCGAGGCGACGCTGGAGGAGGCCAAGAGCCTGGCCGAGGACGGCGTCGAGTTCATGCCGATCCCGGTGTTTCCGGAGGATCGGAACTGAGCGGTCAGCTTACGCTGCCGATCAATTTTTCAAGCAGGCGCGAAAGCGTTTCCCGTTCGGCTTGCGTCAGGCCGGAAAGAATCTCGTGCTCGTTGGCGACGTGGGCAGCAATGGCCTCGTCGATCAAAGCGAGGCCTTTTTCAGTCAGCCGCACGACGATGCCGCGCCGGTCGTTGGGATGCGGACCACGCACGATCAACCCTGAGGTTTCGAGCCGGTCGAGCCGGTTGGTCATGGCGCCCGAGGTCACCATCGTCGCCTCGTAAAGGGCGGTCGGGGTCAGCGCGTAGGGCGCGCCCGAGCGGCGCAACGTGGCCAGCACGTCGAATTCGCCGGCCTGCAATCCATAGCGCGCAAACAACGGCGCGAGGCGCTCGCGGGCAATCAGCGAGGATGCTTCATTCAACCGCCCGATCACGCCCATCGGCGAGACGTCAAGGTCCGGCCTCTCCCTGTTCCATTGTTCGATCGCCTTTGCCGCCCTGTCCATCTATTCTGCCATGTATCTTGACGTTAAGAATCTTTTCGTTATCTTATCGGAAAATGAAGTGGCGGCCAAGTGCCGGCGACGATGACGAGGACCATCAGATGAAATTTCTCTGGGATTCGGCGCTTGGCCTGCTGGTCGTGACGGGCGCCCTGCTTGGCCTGACGCTGCCGTTCGGCAAGCTTGCGACCGCCGCCGGCGTTCCGGCCATGGTCTGGGCCTTCGTCATCTCGCTCGGTGCCGGCGGCGTGCTGTTGCTGGCTCTCCTGCTGCGTGGCGAGCGCATCAAGCTTACGGCGCGCAAGCTGCGCTATTTCTTCGTCACGGCGGCGGTGTCCTATGCCTTTCCCAACCTCTTGATGTTTTCGGCCATCCCGCATCTCGGCGCGGGATATACGGGCATCATGTTCACGCTATCGCCGGTGATCACGCTCGTGTTCTCGATCTTGCTTGGCGTTCGGCGCCCCAACCTGCTCGGCGTCATCGGCATTGCGGTCGGCTTCATCGGTGCGGTCATGGTCGCGCTTACACGCGGCGAAGCTGGCCAACCGGCCGATTATTTCTGGGTAACGATCGGATTGCTGATCCCGGTCAGCCTTGCCGCGGGCAACATCTACCGCACCGTCGACTGGCCCGAAGGAACCGGCCCGATCGAGCTTGCCGTGGGCAGCCATCTGGCGTCGGCGACCTTGCTTCTCCTCGGCATCCTGACGCTTTTCGGCTGGCAAGCGTTTGTTCCGCTGGGCGCGGTACCGCCTGTGGTCGTCGCGCAGATGGCGTCGGCTTCGGCAATGTTTGCCTTCTTCTTCCGGCTGCAGGCGGTGGGCGGCCCGGTCTATCTCAGCCAGATCGGCTATGTGGCGGCGGCCGTCGGGCTGTTCGCGGGCACGATCTTCCTCGGCGAGCACTATCAACTGCTGACCTGGGCAGGCGCTGTCATCATCACGGCCGGCGTGTTTATCACCACCAAGGCGCAAAGCGGGACCAGCGCGAGGGCGCAGAGTCAGGCGGCGTGAGCCGTTCAGACCGTGCCCTTTTCCGCCAGCACCATATAGTTGACGTCCATGTCTTTCGACCGCTGCCAGCGGTCGGCGAGCGGGTGGTAGACGACGCCGGTGCGGTCGATGACGGTCAGGCCGGCGCCGCCGAGCGCCTTTTCCAGCTCTTCCGGGCGCACCAGCTTGCCGAACTGATGAGTGCCGCGCGGCAGCCAGCGCAGCACATATTCGGCGCCGATGATGGCCAGCCCTAGCGCCTTCAGCGTGCGGTTGATCGTGGCCACGAACATGATGCCGCCGGGCTTGACCATCTCGCCGCATTTGGCGACGAACAGGTCGATGTCGGCGACATGCTCGACCACTTCCATATTGAGGATAACGTCGAATTTTTCGCCGGCGTCGGCCAGGTCCTCGGCCGTGGTGGCGCGGTAGTCGATCGTCACGCCGACTTCGGCGGCGTGCAATTTGGCCACTTCGATATTGGTGGCGGAAGCATCGGCGCCGACCACTTCGGCGCCAAGCCGCGCCATCGGCTCGCACAGCAGGCCGCCGCCGCAACCGATGTCGAGAAAGCGCAGGCCCTCGAATGGCCGTGCCGCGCGCGGATCGCGGCCGAAGCGCGTTGCCACCTGGTCGCGTATATAGGCAAGCCGGATGGGGTTGAACTTGTGCAGCGGCCGGAACTTGCCGTTCGGGTTCCACCATTCGGCGGCAAGGGCGGAAAAGCGCTCCACTTCTCCGGCATCGATCGTCGATCGTCGGGGCTCTGGCATCGATTGGTCTCCTCGGACGCTAGCAAGTCGGGCGTGGGGGAGGGAAAGTCAAGGCTGCATTTTCGTCTGCTGACGGTGCGCGGGCCGGCACTGCCGACAAGCGCCCTCTATTGCCGGCGGCGCCCTGTCAGGACGTGTCAGCTCAGGGAGCACCTCGGCCGAAACAAAAAAGCGGCGGCGTGCGAAAAAAGGAAAATCGTGTTGAAAAAAGGAGATGGCCGTGATTCAGACCGCATCGATCCTTTGGCGCAGGCTCGACCTTGAAGGTCACGATTCCTGCATGCTCTCGCAGCGGCCCGGCGGGCACCGCCTGAAGGGGCAGGCCATCTTCCTGCAAGACGACAGGCCGTGTTGCATCACCTATGAGGTGGATTGCGATGCCGGCTGGCACACGCGCTCGGCACGTGTCGAGGGCTTTCTCGGCCCGCAAGAGCTTTCCCTGGGGATCGAGCGCCATACTGACGGCTCCTGGGCGCTGAATGACGAGCCGCAGCCGGAGGTGGCCGGCCTGATAGACGTCGACCTCGGCTTCACGCCGGCTTCGAACCTCCTGGCGATCCGCCGGTTCGCGCTCGCCGTCGGCGAGGCGACGCCCGCGCCGGCCGCCTATCTGGCCTTTCCCGAGCTCAGAATGACGCGGCTCGACCAGACCTACAGGCGCCTCGACGCGGCCCGCTACACGTATGCCGCGCCGGCGTTCGGCTATGAGGCGGTTCTGGAGGTCTCTCCACTCGGCTTCGTGCTCGACTATCCGGATTTGTGGAAGAGCGTCGCCCGCCCGGGCTGAGGTCCGCCGCTCTGAGAGCCTTGCCGGTAGCGGCGCTGCGCAAAATGGAGTTCCAGTCCAGCAGGCACGTGGCGCCCTTCTTGTGCGCCATCGCTTGCGAAGCCTGGATGTTTTGGCTAAGGAGGCCGCGCATTCAGCGGCCGGCGCCAGCCGGGCGCTTTCCTCGGTTTTCGGCGCAGAGCCGGCTTCAGTCAAAGGCATTTCGCTTCCATGGCGCGCATCGTGATGAAATTCGGCGGAACCTCCGTCGCCGACATCGCCCGCATCCGCAATGTGGCGCGTCACGTCAAACGGGAGGTCGATGCCGGTCACGAGGTGGCGGTGGTGGTCTCGGCGATGGCCGGCAAGACCAACGAACTGGTCGGCTGGACGCGCGAGGCCTCGCCGATGCACGACGCGCGCGAATATGATGCCGTGGTTGCGTCCGGCGAGCAGGTGACGGCAGGCCTCCTGGCGATCACCTTGCAGAACATGGGTGTGCACGCCCGCTCCTGGCAGGGCTGGCAGATCCCGATCAAGACCGACAACGCGCATGGCGCGGCACGCATCCTCGACATCGACGGCGCCTTCCTGGTCAAGCGCTTCGGCGAGGGCCAGGTGGCCGTCATCGCAGGTTTCCAGGGCATCGGACCGGACAACCGCATCGCAACGCTTGGTCGTGGCGGCTCCGACACCAGCGCGGTGGCGATCGCGGCCGCCGTCAAGGCCGACCGCTGCGACATCTATACCGACGTCGACGGCGTCTACACCACCGATCCGCGCATCGAGCCGAAGGCGCGGCGGCTGGCCAAGATATCGTTCGAGGAAATGCTTGAAATGGCCTCGCTCGGCGCCAAGGTTCTGCAGGTGCGATCGGTCGAGCTTGCCATGGTGCACAGGGTGCGTACCTTCGTGCGGTCGTCCTTCGACGATCCCGACGCGCCCGGAATGGGGGATTTGCTCAATCCGCCCGGAACGCTTATTTGCGACGAGGAAGAAATCGTGGAACAGCAGGTCGTCACCGGAATTGCCTATGCCAAGGACGAGGCGCAGATTTCGCTGCGCCGTGTCGGCGACCGGCCGGGCGTTGCCGCCGGCATCTTCGGGCCGCTGGCCGAGGCCAACATCAACGTAGACATGATCGTCCAGAACATTTCCGAGGACGGCAAGCTTACCGACATGACCTTCACCGTGCCCTCCGGAGACGTGGACAAGGCGCTGGCCGTGCTCGACCGGCTGAAGGCCGATGTCGGCTACGACGTCGTGCAGTCGGAAGCCGGCATGTCGAAGGTCTCGGTCATCGGCATCGGCATGAGAAGCCATGCCGGCGTTGCCGCCACCGCCTTCAAGGCGCTGGCCGAGAAGGCAATCAACATCCGCGCCATCACCACCTCCGAGATCAAGATTTCGATACTGATCGACGGTCCGTACACGGAACTCGCGGTTCGCACTTTGCATTCCGTCTACGGTCTGGATAAGCAGTAGCAGACTGAATCAGTTGTTGCGTGCGTGCCGGCGGCGGCCGAAACTGCGCCGGCAGGAAGCCTATTGGAGAAGAAGCCGCGATGCGTGACCCGGCCAGTGGCCCGCGCGTTCTGCTGAAACGGCTCCGCGAGCTCATGCAGGAGCCGCTGGAGCCGCAGGAGCGGCTCGACCGCATCGTGCGCGACATCGCCTCCAACATGGTCGCCGAAGTGTGCTCGCTCTATGTGCTGCGCGCCGATTCCGTGCTCGAACTCTACGCCACCGAAGGCCTGAACCCGAACGCGGTGCACCTGGCGCAGCTCAGGCTGGGGCAAGGCCTGGTCGGCACGATTGCCGCCAGCGCGCGGCCGCTCAACCTGTCCAATGCGCAGGAACATCCGGCCTTCGCCTACCTGCCGGAAACCGGGGAAGAGATCTACAATTCCTTCCTCGGCGTGCCGGTGCTCAGGGCAGGGCGCACGCTGGGCGTGCTGGTGGTGCAAAACAAGACCATGCGCCATTACCGCGACGACGAGGTCGAGGCGCTGGAAACCACCGCGATGGTGATCGCCGAGATGATCGCCACCGGCGATCTGGCGCGGCTGACGCGGCCCGGCCTCGAGCTCGATCTGCGCCGCCCGGTCAGCTTCACCGGCCTGTCCTTCAACGAGGGCGTCGGGCTCGGTCATGTCGTGCTGCACGAGCCGCGCATCGTCGTCACCAACCTGTTCAACGAGGACAGCGAAGAGGAAGTCCGCCGGCTCGAGGCATCGCTCGGTTCGCTCAGGCTTTCCATCGACGACATGCTCGAGCGCCGCGACGTCGCCTTCGAGGGCGAGCATCGCCAGGTGCTGGAAGCCTACCGCATGTTCGCCAACGACCGCGGTTGGGTCCGGCGGCTGGAAGAGGCGATCCGCAACGGCCTGACGGCGGAAGCTGCGGTCGAAAAAGTGCAGAGCGACATGCGCGCCCGCATGCTGCACATGACCGATCCTTATCTGCGCGAGCGGATGAGCGATTTCGACGACCTCGCCAACCGGCTTCTGCGCCAGCTGATGGGACGCGGGCCTGATGATGTCGCGGCCTCGCTGCCGAAGGATGCCATCATCGTCGCCCGCTCGATGGGCGCCGCCGAACTGCTCGATTATCCCCGGGACAAATTGCGCGGGCTGGTGCTCGAGGATGGCGCGGCCACTAGCCACGTCGTCATCGTCGCGCGCGCCATGGGCATTCCAGTCGCCGGGCAGATGAAGGGCGCCGTTTCCATGGCGGAAAACGGCGATGCCATCATCGTCGACGGCGAGGAAGGCGCGATCCATCTTCGTCCGCAGTCGGATCTCGAAGCCGCCTATGCCGAAAAGGTGCGGTTCCGGGCGCGCCGGCAGGAAGTCTACCGCGAACTGCGCAAGAAGCCGTCGGTGACCAAGGATGGCGTTGCGGTCGACCTTTTGATGAATGCCGGGCTTGCAGTCGACCTGCCGCAACTGGCCGAATCGGGTGCCGCCGGGATCGGCCTGTTCCGCACCGAATTGCAATTCATGGTCGCCTCGACCTTTCCCCGTGCCGAGGCGCAGGAGCGGCTCTACCGCGACGTGCTCGATGCCGCGCGCGGCAAGCCGGTCACCTTCCGCACCATCGATATCGGCGGCGACAAGGTGCTGCCCTATTTCAAAGGCGCCATCCAGGAAGAGAACCCGGCTCTCGGCTGGCGGGCGATCCGCCTGACGCTGGACCGTCCGGGATTGCTGCGCACCCAGATCCGCGCCCTGCTGAAAGCCTGCGGCGGGCGGGAGCTCAAGCTGATGCTGCCGATGGTCACCGAGCTCGGCGAGATCGCCCAGGCGCGCGAAATCATCGACCGCGAGGTGCGGCATCTGTCGCGCTTTGCCCATCATTTGCCGACCAGCCTCAAGCTCGGGGCAATGTTGGAGGTGCCGTCCCTCCTGTTCCAGCTTGACGAGTTGATGAAGGCGGTCGACTTCGTCTCGGTCGGCTCGAACGACCTGTTCCAGTTCGTGATGGCGGTCGACCGCGGCAACACGCAGCTTTCCGATCGCTTCGACACGTTGTCGACGCCGTTCCTGCGGGTGCTCAAGACCATCGCCGATGCCGGCGCCCGCAACCACACGCCCGTCACACTCTGCGGCGAACTCGCCGGCAAGCCGATCTCGGCAATGGCGCTGGTCGGCCTCGGTTTCCGTTCTATCTCGATGTCGCCCGCTTCGATCGGTCCGGTCAAGGCGATGCTGACCGAATTGCCGCTGGAGGCGTTGAAAGCGTTCTTCGACGACAATCTGATGGCGCCGGCCCAGGGGCTGCCGATGCGGGCGCTGCTGCAGGCCTTTGCCGACGACCGCTCAATTCCGTTATAGCACCTTTGCAATGATCTCCCTTCCCCGCGACCGCATGGATCAAGTCGTCAAGCGTTTCGAAATGCTCGAAGCGCAGATGTCGGCCGGCCCGGCGCCGGAGGCCTATGTTAAGATGGCATCGGAATATGCCGAGCTCCAGGAGATGGTTGCCAAGGTCAGAGCCTTGCGCTCGGCCGAGCAGGAGCAGGCCGATCTCGAGGCGATGCTCGCCGACAAGGGCACCGATGCCGAGATGCGGGCGCTCGCCGAGGCCGACCTGCCAGAGGTCGATGAGCGCATCGAAGCGTTGCAGAAGGACATCCAGATCCTGCTCTTGCCCAGGGATGCGGCCGATGACAAGAACGCCATCCTGGAAATCCGCGCCGGCACCGGCGGCGACGAGGCAGCATTGTTCGCCGGCGACCTGTTTCGCATGTATGAGCGCTATGCCGCTTCGCGTGGCTGGCGGTTCGAGACGGTATCGGCCAGCGAGGGCGATGCCGGCGGCTATAAGGAAATCATCGCCACGGTTTCCGGCAAGGGGGTTTTCGCGCATCTGAAATTCGAGTCCGGCGTCCACCGGGTGCAGCGCGTGCCCGCGACCGAGGCCAGCGGACGCATTCACACCTCGGCGGCGACGGTAGCCGTGCTGCCGGAGGCGGAGGAAGTCGACATCGACATCCGGGCCGAAGACATCCGCATCGACACGATGCGCGCGTCGGGCTCGGGCGGCCAGCACGTCAACACCACCGATTCGGCAGTGCGCATCACCCATTTGCCGACCGGCATCATGGTGGTGCAGGCGGAGAAATCGCAGCACCAGAACCGGGCCAAGGCCATGCAGATCCTGCGGGCCCGGCTCTACGACCTGGAACGCAGCAAGGCCGATGAGGAGCGCTCGGAATCGCGCAAGTCGCAGGTCGGCTCCGGCGACCGCTCGGAACGCATCCGCACCTACAATTTTCCGCAAGGCCGCGTCACCGATCATCGCATCAACCTGACGCTCTACAAGCTCGACCGGGTGATGATGGGCGAACTCGACGAAGTCATCGACGCTCTGATCGCCGATCACCAGTCGAAGCTGCTCGCCGATATCGGTCTTGATGGCTGATCCTTTGCCCCAGGCGCTGGGGCCGCTGCTGCGGGCAGCGCGAGCGCGCCTGGCCGCGGTCGATGATCCCGCGCTCGATGCAAGACTGATCGTGGAGCACTTTTCAGGTACGACCCGCACGCAGGCCATTGCCGATCCCGAACATGCGGTCGATGCCGCTGCTCTTGTCCAGATCGACCGCGCCTTGAGGCGCCGCGCGGGCGGCGAGCCCGTGCACCGCATCCTGGGCTATCGGGAGTTCTACGGGTTGCGGCTGTCGCTGTCGCCGGAAACGCTCGAGCCGCGGCCCGACACCGAAACGCTGGTCGAGGCCATACTGCCCTTTGTCAGGGCAACCGTCATGCGCGAGGGCGAGTGCCGCATCCTCGATCTGGGAACCGGCAGCGGAGCCATCGCGCTGGCGCTGCTCAGCGCCGTGCCGGCAGCGATTGCCACCGGGGTCGACCTCTCGGAAGGGGCGTTGAGGACGGCAACGCGCAATGCCGCGAAATTGGGGCTTGGCGACCGGTTCACGGCGCTGCTGTCCGACTGGTTTGAAAAAGTTTCTGGTCGATACCATGTAATTGTCGCAAACCCTCCCTATATACGATTGGAAGACATCGGAAATCTGCAGGATGAAGTCCGCGATTTCGACCCGCGCCTGGCCCTGGATGGCGGCGCGGATGGGTTGGCCCCTTACAGGGTCATCGCCGCTGAGGCGGCTAAGTTTCTAGAAGCCGGAAGCAGGATTGCGGTCGAGATCGGCTACACACAGCACATCGAGGTCACCGCTATATTTCGCTCGTCCGGCTATGCGGTCGCTGGTGCGTTTGGCGACCTCGGCGGAAACGACAGGGTTCTTGTCTTTCAACGGGGAAAGCCTTGACGCAGTGCGAAAAAAACCGCTTGGCAATGCCGGGGAATGCGGCTAGGGTCGCGTTAACCGGATGAGACGAAGCAGGCAGTGCTCTTAGCGATTCGGTTTTCCTTGGAAATAGCTGCCTTCTTGCGCAAACGACGCCCAAGCTTCGTGCGGGAATCGTCCGGCAAGTGATGTAACCGGAACAGGATGGCACGTGGCGCCAACGCAATTGATGCGGGCGAACGCCGGTGAAGAAACGAAACGGCTGGCTGCATGAGCGCCACCGTTCGTGAAGAGTTTTCGAAAATTTCAATATGAAGAGAGTCGAATGAGGCCACAACAGCAGAACAGGCGCATGCGCGGTCGCAACAACAATGGCGGCGGCGGCAACAACAACAATAACAACAACCGCAAGGGGCCAAATCCCCTGACGCGCAACTACGAGAGCAACGGCCCGGACGTGAAGATCCGTGGGTCTGCTCAGCAGATCGCTGAAAAGTACGCCACCCTTGCCCGTGATGCGCAAAGCTCCGGCGACCGGGTGATGGCGGAGAACTATCTCCAGCACGCCGAGCACTATAATCGCATCATTGCGGCCGCGCAGGCGCAGATGCCGATCCAGAACGTCCAGCAGAATCGCGACGAATTCGACGATGATGGCGATGAGGATCGCGACGAGTTCGACAATGCCGGCAACGCCGGCAACAACGTTGCGGATGCGCCGGTTCCGGTGATCAATCACGGCGCGGGTCCGCAGCCGGTTATCGAAGGCATGCCGGCCGAAGTCGCGCTGAACCGGGAAAACGGCCGCGATCGTGATAATAATGGCGGGCGCAACAGTGGCGGCCGCGACAATAATGGCGGACGCCATCGCGACCGCCGCCCCAATGGCGGCTATGGCCAGAACAGCCAGCGCGGCGATTATGGTTCGTCCGCCGAGCAGGGTGCCCAGCAGCAGCGCAACGAGACGGCCGAACAGGCCGAGGCCGTCACGCCAGCCGAATCCCTCGCGCCGGTCGAGCAGGCGGCGCCACTGTTCGAGAACCTGTCGCCGGCCGGGCTCGCTGCCCAGGCCGAACTCAATGAGACGGCCGCGGGGACTAGTCCCAGCCGTCGTCCGAGGCGTCCGCGCCGCCCGCGCGGCAATGCCGACCAGATCACCAGCGGCAACGACAATGCCGACGCTGGCGAGGTGGCGGCGGCCCCGGTCGACAATGGCAACGCCGACCCCGCGATCGCCGACATCGACAACTGAGCGGCGACGCCTCGATACATTGAACGGCGGAGAGAAATCTCCGCCGTTTTCGTTTGCGCGGCCGTGGAATATTATGCCTTCGCAGACATCGAGATGTCTTGAGGGTTCGCGGGTTGCGCACCATATCAGCCTCAACTGGACCCGGCTCTCACGGGCGGGTCCGTCACCGCAAACTGATCCGGTGCCGCAAAGCGGGCCGGTGATGGAAGGAGACAGGTATGAATCTCGAGAAATACTCGGAGCGCGTGCGCGGCTTCATCCAATCCGCGCAGACCATGGCGCTCTCGCGCAACCACCAGCAATTCACCCCCGAACATATCCTGAAAGTGCTCGTCGATGACGACGAGGGTCTGGCTGCGTCGCTCATCGAGCGCGCCGGCGGCAGCGTCCGCGACGTCAAGCTCGGCATCGAGACGGCACTCGAAGCGATGCCCAAGGTGGAGGGCGGCAACGGCCAGCTCTATCTGGCACAGCCGTTGGCCAAGGTGTTTTCGACGGCCGAGGAACTGGCCAAGAAGGCCGGCGACAGCTTCGTCACGGTCGAAAGGCTGCTGACCGCGCTGGCGGTCGAGAAATCGGCCAAGACATCAGACATACTGGCCAAGGCCGGCGTTACCGCGCAGGCGCTCAACCAGGTGATCAACGATGTCCGCAAGGGCCGCACCGCCGATTCGGCGAATGCCGAACAGGGCTATGACGCGCTGAAGAAATACGCGCGCGATCTCACCGCCGATGCCCGCGCCGGCAAGCTCGATCCGGTCATCGGCCGCGACGACGAGATCCGCCGCACCATCCAGGTGCTGTCGCGCCGCACCAAGAACAATCCGGTGCTGATCGGCGAGCCGGGCGTCGGCAAGACGGCGATTGCAGAAGGCCTGGCGCTGCGTATCGTCAATGGCGACGTGCCGGAATCGCTGAAGGACAAGCAGCTGATGGCGCTCGACATGGGCGCGCTGATCGCCGGCGCCAAATATCGCGGTGAGTTCGAGGAGCGGCTGAAGGCCGTGCTTTCCGAGGTCACTGCCGCTGCCGGCGGGATCATCCTGTTCATCGACGAGATGCACACCCTGGTCGGCGCCGGCAAGGCGGACGGCGCCATGGATGCGTCCAACCTTCTGAAGCCGGCGCTGGCGCGCGGCGAACTGCACTGCGTCGGCGCCACCACGCTCGACGAATACCGCAAGCATGTGGAGAAGGATGCCGCACTCGCCCGCCGCTTCCAGCCGGTCTTCGTCGAGGAGCCGACGGTGGAGGACACGGTCTCCATCCTGCGCGGCCTGAAGGAGAAATACGAACAGCACCACAAGGTGCGCATTTCCGATTCGGCGCTGGTCGCGGCGGCGACGCTGTCCAACCGCTACATCGCCGACCGGTTCCTGCCGGACAAGGCGATCGACCTCGTCGACGAAGCCGCTTCGAGGCTTCGCATGCAGGTCGATTCCAAGCCCGAAGCGCTGGACGAGATCGACCGCCGCATCATGCAGCTCAAGATCGAGCGCGAAGCGCTGAAGGTCGAGAAGGACGAGGCTTCGAAGGACAGGCTTGCCCGGCTCGAGAAGGACCTCGCTAGCCTTGAGGAGGAATCGACCGAGATGACCTCGAAATGGCAGGCAGAGAAGCAGAAGCTCGGGCTCGCCGCCGATCTCAAGAAGCAACTTGACGAGGCGCGCAACGAACTGGCCATCGCCCAGCGCAAGGGCGAGTTCCAGCGCGCCGGCGAGCTTGCCTATGGCAAGATCCCGGAACTGGAAAAGAAGCTGAAGGAAGCCGAGGCCCAGGACGGCAAGGCTGGCATGGTCGAGGAAGTGGTCACGCCCGATCATGTCGCCCACATCGTCTCGCGCTGGACCGGAATTCCGGTCGACAAGATGCTGGAAGGCGAGCGCGACAAGCTGTTGCGCATGGAAGACGAGATCGGCAAGCGCGTCGTCGGCCAGGGCGAGGCGGTGCAAGCGGTTTCCAAGGCAGTGCGGCGCGCTCGCGCCGGCCTGCAGGATCCGAACCGGCCGATCGGCTCGTTCATGTTCCTCGGCCCGACCGGCGTTGGCAAGACCGAACTGACCAAGGCGCTGGCGAACTTCCTGTTCGACGACGAGAGCGCGATGGTGCGCATCGACATGTCGGAGTTCATGGAGAAGCATTCGGTTGCCCGATTGATCGGCGCGCCTCCCGGCTATGTCGGTTATGAGGAAGGCGGCGCGCTGACCGAAGCGGTGCGGCGCCGGCCCTATCAGGTCGTGCTGTTCGACGAGATCGAGAAAGCGCATCCCGACGTGTTCAACGTGCTCCTGCAGGTGCTCGACGACGGCCGGCTCACCGATGGGCAGGGCCGCACGGTCGACTTCCGCAACACGCTGATCATCATGACGTCGAACCTCGGCGCCGAATACCTGGTCAATCTCGGCGAGGACCAGGATGTCGACCAGGTTCGCGACGAAGTGATGAACGTCGTCAAGGCGTCGTTCCGGCCGGAGTTCCTCAACCGCGTCGACGAGGTGATCCTGTTCCATCGGCTGCGCCGGCAGGATATGGGCCGCATCGTCGAAATCCAGCTCAAGCGGCTGGAAGACCTGCTGGTCGACCGCAAGATCACGCTGTCGCTGGACCAGGAGGCGATCGACTGGCTGGCATCCAAGGGTTACGACCCTGCCTATGGCGCGCGGCCGTTAAAGCGGGTGATGCAGAAAGACCTGCAGGATCCGCTGGCTGAGAAGATCCTGCTCGGCGAGATCCTCGACGGCTCGACCGTCAAGGTGACCGCTGGCTCCGACCGGTTGAATTTCCGTTCGAAGCCGACGGTCGTCGCGACCGAAGCGGCAGCCTGATTGAACGCCGCGCGCCCAGGACGGGCGCGCGGCTTTTCCGCGTCTTTCGGCAGGAGCACGCATGACGCTGGACGACTATAACGGCTTCTGCGCCTCGCTGCCCGCCACATCGCATGTCGTCCAGTGGGGCGGCGCCCATGTCTGGAAGGTCGGCGCCAAGGTCTTTGCCATCGGCGGCTGGAGCGAGGGCCGCGATCCTTTCATCACCTTCAAATGCTCCGACATTGCCTATGATGTGCTGAAGGAGCAGCCGGGCTTGCGGCCCGCACCCTATCTTGCCTCGCGCGGCATGAAATGGATCCAGCGCCAGACAAGCCAGAGCATGGATGATGGCGCGCTGAAGGATTACCTGCGCGAGAGCCATCGTCTTGTCGCCCTGAAGTTGACGAAGCAGGCGCGAAAGGAACTGGGACTTGCCTGAGGCTAAAGCGCGTCACGCTCGACGGATTCAGGCGACGCGCTTTAGCTTTTTGTTCTATGCATATCTTTCGCCCCAAACCGGGCCGCTTTTGGATAATATGCATTTAGCTGATATTCGTCGAGGCGCCGGAAAACCGCCATCTTCATGCCCGGTTCATATTGGAACCTTATGGTCGGGCGGTGGTTCGCTGGCGAAGGACTCGCTACGCGCGAAAGCCGCCGGCGACGGCAATTACGGACCGGAGAGTTTGCCCACGATGTTGCGGACGATCTTCACCCTTTCGGCACTTGCGGCCGGACTGGCGTTTTCAAGCGCGTTCGCCGCGCCGACCGAGGACGCTTCGCCGCGGGTCGTCCGCCCCGCTGACGGCGGCATCCTGCTGGCCCAGGACGGCAATCTCGACATCTATTACGACGCCAGGGGCAACCGCGTCATCGTCGATGCGGACACGGGCAAGGTCATCGCCATCCAACCGCCGCAGACCAGGCTCGACCGACGCGCGCTGCGCCGCGAGACACGGCTGCGCGAACTCGGCCGCGTTCCCGCCGACGACGACCGCTACTATCTCGACGATCCGGAAGACATGGCACGCTTCCGCCGCAGGCAGATGGAAGACGAAGGCCGGGTCATCGCGCCGCCCGTCCAGGGATATGATCCCTATGGCGACAATTCCGTCGAGGCCTACCCGCCGGCCCCCGGCGGCGACGGCGTCTACGACAACTATCCGGAAGCGCCCCAGCCGGCAACGCCGCCCTCCATCAAGCGCCAGCCGCTGAACGAGGCCTCGATAGAGCCGGTCGAGCCCACGGCTCCCGCCGCGCAGCCGGCGCCCGCAGACGAGGCGGGATTACCGCCGAAAGCAGGCGGCAAGACTGTGGTCGACCCGTCGCTTTCGCTCGGAGCACGCCAGGATGTCGCGGCTCTGCAGGTGCTGCTTGATCGCGGCGGCGCTTCGCCTGGCGTCATCGACGGGCGCTTCGGTTCGAATGTCGACAAGGCGCTGGCTGCCTACAACCAGATCACCGGCAGCAATCTGCGATCGACCGACGCCGTCGGCATCCAGGCGGCCCTTGCACAATCGGGCGGCGATGCCTTGGCCAACTACACGATCACGCCGGAGGATGCGGCCGGTCCCTATGTTGCGTCGATCCCGGAAGATTACAGCCAGAAGGCGCAGCTCGACCGCATGGGCTATACGTCGGTCACGGAAGCGCTTGCCGAGCGCTTCCACATGGACGAGAACTATCTCAAGGCGCTCAACCCGGAGGCCAATTTCAACCGTCCCGGAACGATCATCAAGGTTGCCAATTTCGGCAGACTGGTGTCGTCGCCGGTGGCTCGTATCGTCGCCGACAAGGGCAAGAAAGAGGTCTTTGCCTATGATACGGCGGGCAAGCTGGTCGCGGCCTATCCCGCCACCATCGGCTCGTCCGACACGCCGTCGCCGTCCGGCATTCATGCCGTGTCCCGTGTCGCGCTCGATCCGAACTACACCTACAACCCCAACATCAATTTCAAACAGGGCGAGAACAATAAGGTCCTGACCATTCCGCCCGGCCCGAATGGCCCTGTCGGCTCGGTGTGGATCGCGTTGGACAAGCCGACCTACGGCATCCATGGCACGCCGGATCCCTCGAAGATCGGCAAGACCGAAAGCCATGGTTGCGTGCGACTAACCAATTGGGATGCCCGCGAGCTGGCCAAGCTGGTTTCGCCCGGCGTGACGGTGGAATTCGTCGACTGAGACGATGCGGCGTTCGTCGCTGGTTAGAGCGGTTCAGTGTTCGATGGACTTCCGAGCCGCTCCGGCGCTGCGCGCTTTTCCCGGGAAACCGCCACGTTTTTCCTGGAATTGCTCTACCCGATCATCCTGCGCAACCATTTCGCGCTCGGTGTCGCGGCATAAATCAGCTGCACCATGAGAATGAAGCCGACGCTGAGCAGCGGGGTGACCAGACAGAGCAGGGCGCCGACCGCCCACAGAAGCTGCGCCTTGACGATGCGCAGGTAGACCGTGCGTTTCGTTTCGACGTCGACATCATCCGCCAGAAGGCCATTTTTCTCCGCATAGCGCCAGCTGGCGATCAGGGTGACGCCGAGCATCAGCAGATTGAGCCAATAGACGGCGACCGCGGTTCTGAATTCGAGGAAGTCGGCCAGAAGATCGGTCGAGAACGGCAGCAGGGCGATAAAGGCGAGAAAGCACAAATTGAGCGTTGCCAGCCGCCTGTCGGATCTGGTGATCAACCCATGCTGCGCCTGCTGGCCGAACCAGAAGATGGTCAGCGTCAGGAAGGAAAGCGCATAGGTCAGGAAGCGCGGCGCCAACGCCAGGACGGCGTCGAGGAGATCGCCTTCGGAATGGATCGCCTCGTGCGTCGGTACACGAATCTCCAGAACGATCAGGGTCAGCGCGATGGCGAAGACGCCGTCGGTCAGCCCGACGACGCGGTGGAGCCCGGACTGGGATGGTTCGAGCGGTCGCTTCATCGATTTTCTCCCCTGTCTGATCGGCTCCGTCCGATGCCGCGTGAAAGCTTAGCATGCCGGCGCTTGTTTGCACCTGCGTGGGCCGGCACCTGCCAATGCGGCCAGGTGGCTGCGCAGCTGGTTTCAACGACCGGGACCGCTGGCTGGTTGTTGCAGGCGCGCCGCGGGTTTATGCAGGTTGCATGCATTCACCGAGCAAAGCCGCTGCCGTCCCGCCGCCGACCGCCAACGGTACGTTCTGCCCGCAGTCGCAGCGGCGCTATGTGCTGATCGCCGCGATCCTGGCTTCAGCGCTTGGTTTCATCGACGGTTCGATCCTTGCCATCGCCACGCCGGCAATCCGCGTCGATCTCGGCGCCAGCCTGGCGCAAGCGCAGTGGATATCCAATGCCTATGGGCTGACGCTTTCGGCGCTCATCCTTGCCGGCGGTGCTGCGGGCGACCGCTTCGGCCTGCGCCGCGCCTTCGTCGCCGGCATCGCGCTGTTCATCGCCGCTTCATTGGCCTGCGCGCTGGCGCCCAATCCGGCGGTGCTGATCGCGTTTCGTGCAATCCAGGGCGTCGGCGCTGCGATCATGGTGCCGGGAAGCCTTGCCATCATCGCCAAGGCCTATCCGAAAAAGGAGCGCGGCCGCGCAATCGGCATCTGGGCCGCCGCTTCGGCGCTGACCACGGCACTCGGTCCGGTGCTGGGCGGTTTCGTGTTGTCGACCCTTGGCAATGGAATCTGGCGTGCGATATTTGCCATCAACCTGCCGCTTGGGCTGGTTTCGATCTACCTGCTGCTCGCCAAGATCCCGGCGGATCGGCCGACCGAAAAGCGCAGCCTCGATCTTGGCGGCGCGGCGCTGGCGACACTGGCCTTCGGGTTGCTGGCCTACGGGCTGACGGCGATGAACGCGGAGGCTGCCGGATTCATGTCGGGTTCGGCAATCGTTGCCGGCGTGGTCCTGCTTTTCGTCTTCATTTTCTACGAGCGCCGGCAGCGCGAGCCGATGATCGATCTCAATCTGTTTCGCATCGGCGCCTTCGCCGGCGCCAATCTCGCGACCTTCTTTCTCTATTTCGCGCTGTCGGCCAATCTTTTCTACCTGCCCATGCTTTTGATCGCCGGCTGGGGGCTGAGCACGGCCGAGGTCGGCTTCATCTTCCTGCCGCTGTCTGCATTGATCGCACTGCTGTCTGGGCCTGTCGGCCAGTGGTCCGACCGGATCGGACCGCGTTTTCCGATCGCCAGCGGCAGTCTGGTGGTTGCCTTCGCCTTCGCCGGGCTTGGCTTGTTGACGCATGCCGGTATCCACAATTTCTGGACCGGAACATTTCCGCTGATGGCGCTGATGGGGTTCGGCATGGCGCTGGTGGTGTCGCCGCTGTCGACCGCGATCATGACGGCGGTGGAAGACAAGGATACGGGCGCGGCCTCCGGTATCAACAATGCCGTCTCGCGCATAGGCGGCCTGATTGCGGTTGCGGCTATGGGGTCGCTTGCCGCCTGGGTCTACGCGAAGGCCCTGGATGGCAGCGCCTTGCCCGGCGTGCCGGGGTTCGGTGAACCGGCGACGACCGGACTGGCCCCGGCTGTCGACGCCGCACGGCTTGCCGCCAGCGACGCCGCATTCTCGGCTGTTTCCTTTGTAACGGCGCTGCTTTGCCTGCTTTCGGCTGTCATCGCCTGGATGACGATTTCAGGCGAATCATTGCCATGGCGCCGGCCCGCCGAAAACCCTCGCGACTGACGGGTGGATCGAAGGAACTATCCTTCGATCTTGGCGCTCGCGACCTTCAGCGAATCACTGTCTTCCTGCTTCAGCAGGTCGTCGATGCGCTCGCGTTCACGCTTGAAGGCGACAAGGTCCTCGCCCTTCAACACCTTGCCGACGGGCAGGCGGACGCGCATCGGATCGACCTTGGTGCCATTGACGATCAGCTCGTAGTGAAGATGCGGGCCGGTGGCGAGGCCGGTCTGGCCGAGATAGCCGATGGTCTGGCCTTGGCGGACGTGAACGCCCGGTTCGATGCCTTTGGCAAAAGCGCTCTGGTGATTGTAGGAGGTCTCATAGCCGTTGGCATGGCGAATGATGATCTGCTTGCCATAGCCGCCGGCCCAGCCGACCTTCTCGATGACGCCATTGCCCGCGGCGATGATCGGCGTGCCGATGGGGGCTGCCCAGTCGACGCCGGTATGCATGCGGACATAGCCGAGGATCG
>NZ_JAIUIF010000010.1:137500-194592 GCF_020165475.1 Mesorhizobium sp. BR1-1-15
TTCTGGAAAGTAGGGCCATAGTGGGTGACAGCCCCGTACGCGTAATGCGATCAATCGTCCTCGAGTAAGGCGGGACACGTGAAATCCTGTCTGAAATTGGGGGGACCACCCTCCAAGCCTAAGTACTCGTGCATGACCGATAGCGAACTAGTACCGTGAGGGAAAGGTGAAAAGCACCCCGACAAGGGGAGTGAAAGAGTACCTGAAACCGATTGCCTACAAACAGTGGGAGCCCGCAAGGGTGACCACGTACCTTTTGTATAATGGGTCAGCGACTTAGTGTGACGAGCAAGCTTAAACCGCTAGGTGTAGGCGCAGCGAAAGCGAGTCTGAACAGGGCGTTCAGTTCGTCGCATTAGACCCGAAACCGAGTGATCTAGCCATGAGCAGGTTGAAGGTAAGGTAACACTTACTGGAGGACCGAACCCATAACTGTTGCAATAGTTCGGGATGACTTGTGGCTAGGGGTGAAAGGCCAATCAAACTCGGAAATAGCTGGTTCTCCGCGAAATCTATTTAGGTAGAGCGTCGACCGAATACCCCAGGGGGTAGAGCACTGGATGGGCTAGGGGTCCTCACCGGATTACCAAACCTAACCAAACTCCGAATACCTGGGAGTACTAGTCGGCAGACACACGGCGGGTGCTAACGTCCGTCGTGAAAAGGGAAACAACCCTGACCTACAGCTAAGGTCCCCAAGTTATGGCTAAGTGGGAAAGGATGTGAGGATCCCAAAACAACCAGGATGTTGGCTTAGAAGCAGCCATCATTTAAAGAAAGCGTAACAGCTCACTGGTCTAAATAAGGGTCTTTGCGCCGAAAATGTACCGGGGCTAAAGCCATACACCGAAGCTTAGGGTTCGTGAGCAATCACGAGCGGTAGCGGAGCGTTCTGTAAGCTGATGAAGCCATACCCGTGAGGGGTGGTGGAGGTATCAGAAGTGCGAATGCTGACATGAGTAACGTAAGGGGAGTGAGAGACTCCCCCGCCGAAAGACCAAGGGTTCCTGCTTAAAGCTAATCTGAGCAGGGTTAGCCGGCCCCTAAGACGAGGCGGAAACGCGTAGTCGATGGGAACCACGTTAATATTCGTGGGCCTGGAGGTAGTGACGGATCACACAAGTTGTCCAATCTTATCGGATTGAACGGGCAGCGGAGTGGTTCCAGGAAATAGCTCCTCCTTATAGACCGTACCCGAAACCGACACTGGTGGTCTGGTAGAGTATACCAAGGCGCTTGAGAGAACTATGCTGAAGGAACTCGGCAAATTGCACGCGTAACTTCGGAAGAAGCGTGACCCTTTTCTGCGCAAGCAGAGGAGGGTGGCACAGACCAGGGGGTAGCGACTGTTTATCAAAAACACAGGGCTCTGCGAAGCCGCAAGGCGACGTATAGGGTCTGACGCCTGCCCGGTGCTGGAAGGTTAAGAGGAGGGGTGCAAGCTCTGAATCGAAGCCCCAGTAAACGGCGGCCGTAACTATAACGGTCCTAAGGTAGCGAAATTCCTTGTCGGGTAAGTTCCGACCTGCACGAATGGCGTAACGACTTCCCCGCTGTCTCCAGCATAGACTCAGTGAAATTGAATTCCCCGTGAAGATGCGGGGTTCCTGCGGTTAGACGGAAAGACCCCGTGCACCTTTACTATAGCTTTACATTGGCATTCGTAGTGGCATGTGTAGGATAGGTGGTAGGCTTTGAAACCTGGGCGCCAGCTCAGGTGGAGCCACCCTTGAAATACCACCCTTATCACTATGGATGTCTAACCGCGGCCCGTTATCCGGGTCCGGGACAATGTATGGTGGGTAGTTTGACTGGGGCGGTCGCCTCCTAAAGAGTAACGGAGGCGCGCGATGGTGGGCTCAGAACGGTCGGAAATCGTTCGCTGAGTGCAATGGCATAAGCCTGCCTGACTGCGAGACTGACAAGTCGAGCAGAGACGAAAGTCGGTCATAGTGATCCGGTGGTCCCGCGTGGAAGGGCCATCGCTCAACGGATAAAAGGTACGCCGGGGATAACAGGCTGATGACCCCCAAGAGTCCATATCGACGGGGTTGTTTGGCACCTCGATGTCGACTCATCGCATCCTGGGGCTGGAGCAGGTCCCAAGGGTATGGCTGTTCGCCATTTAAAGCGGTACGTGAGTTGGGTTCAGAACGTCGTGAGACAGTTCGGTCCCTATCTGCCGTGGGTGTAGGAATATTGAAAGGATCTGTCCCTAGTACGAGAGGACCGGGATGGACGGATCTCTGGTGGACCTGTTGTGGCGCCAGCCGCATAGCAGGGTAGCTATATCCGGACGGGATAACCGCTGAAGGCATCTAAGCGGGAAACCCACCTTAAAACGAGTATTCCCTGAGAACCGTGGAAGACGACCACGTTGATAGGCCGGGTGTGGAAGAGCGGCAACGCTTGAAGCTTACCGGTACTAATAGTTCGATCGGCTTGATCGTTCTCATTCCTTATGCCCATCGTGAAACACGATGGTCTGGCCAGCGCTCACGCATGAGCGGCCCTTACGGGCCTATGCTCCGCGAGGGCGCCGGACGACCGGCGACGCGCAGTCGCGCTTGCGGGCTTTGCCCGAAAGCAAACTGTGGATGTCGCTCAGGCACAAAAAGACAGGTGAAGAGCAACGAGCCAATAGTGAATAGGCATCCCCTATTCACTATTGCCTTCTGCCCAATCCCTAACCCAGCTTCTCGAATAACGTGCGTTTTGCCGACCTGGTGGTTATGGCGGAGCGGCTGCACCCGATCCCATTCCGAACTCGGCCGTGAAACGCTCCAGCGCTGATGGTACTTCGTCTCAAGACGCGGGAGAGTAGGTCGCTGCCAGGTCTGCCAAACGCACGTTAAACTCACATCCATCGGATGGATGTGAAATCTTCTCTTCACGAACAGGCCCGCCAACGGGACAACGGGCCGCGTAAGCGGCCCTTTCAATTTGGCGGCGCGAAGCAGGCAAACGCCCGCTTCCAAACATCGAAGCAGAAACACCTGCTTCCAGAAATCGAAGCAGAAAACACCTGCTTCCAGAGGTCGAAGCAAGCTCACGCTTGCTCATAGGTGGCGCGGGGTGGAGCAGCCCGGTAGCTCGTCAGGCTCATAACCTGAAGGTCACAGGTTCAAATCCTGTCCCCGCAACCAAATACAAAACAGCCCGGCTCACCCCGGGCTGTTCTTGTATCCGACTGATGGCCGCCCGCTCATTTGAGAACCCTCATCACGGGCCCGCAAATACCCAAAGCCGACGCAGAGGGTCAAAAACAAATCCCGCAAAACCAAACACAATCCGCCCGCCAAAGCCAAGCCAAGCCAAAGCGACCAGGGGGGCGGGCAAGCCGGGCCACCGCACAAAAGACAGACCTGTCGCCGAAAATAATCCAGCCGGCAAAGCAATGGCGTCCGCAGTGTAAGCCGTCAACATCTCGACCTGAACCGGCGGGTGGGTTTGTCCAACCGCCGGCATAGGTGGTTCAACTCTTGATTTCGATCCGCTTTGCCTGCGCTTGCGCTTTCGCAGTCTTCGGCAATGTAACCGTCAGGACGCCGTTCCTGAAGCGGGCTTCGACATTGTCTTGCTCTACCTCGACGCCGAGCGGAATGCGGCGCTCGAAACGGCCGTAATAGCGCTCGGAGAACTGGCGCTCCTTGTCCTCGGTCTCGGACCGCTTTTCGCCCTTCAGGATCAGCACGTCGTCATCGAGCAGGACCTCGATGTCCTTTTCCTCCATGCCGGGCACTTCGGCCGTGACACGGACCTCCTTTCCAGTGTCGGAGATCTCGACGCTTGGCCAGCGTGCGCCGTCGGCGGCAACGGAAGACAAGGACGGCAGCCCCGAACCGAAACCACGGAAAACATCGTCGAAAAGACGGTTGACCTCGCGGTGCAACGACATGAACGGATCACGTTCGCCATCGCGCAAAAGGCTGGGCACCTGTCCGCGTTCCCGGCCAAAAGGAATGAGATCACGTACGCTCATTGTCTTTCTCCTCTTTGCTTGCGTCTCCACCACCGGGCGACCGGCGTCCGGTTGGTGGAAGCCCTGACCCGAATTGCCTCACGCGGCCTGTTTTTCCACTTGCACGGGCTTTGCCGCGGATTTTTCCTTGGCTTTGGCCATGCTGGTGCCGATCTCGATCTTGCGCGGTTTCATCTCTTCGGGAATCTCACGCTGAAGATCGACGGTCAGGAGACCGTTGACGAGGCCGGCGCCGGTCACCTTCACATGGTCGGCAAGTTCGAAGCGTCGCTCAAACGGCCGTCCGGCGATGCCGCGATGCAGGTATTCGCCATTGTCCTCTCCGGCACGCTCGCCGGCGATGACGAGCATGTTGGGTTCATGCACGATGCTCAATTCGTCTTGACCGAAGCCGGCTACCGCCATGGTGATGCGGTAGGCGTCGTCACCGGTCCTGGAGATGTCGTAGGGCGGCCAGTTGTCGACGTTCGCCGTGCGGCTGGCATTCTCCAGCAGGTCGAAAATGCGGTCGAAGCCTATGCTCGACCGATAGAGCGGTGAAAAGTCGAAAGCGGTTCTCATAGCCATATCCTCCTTCGCTGAGCAACATGGGTACGAGGAGTGCCAAGGATGCGGCACTCCTTGACCTGCCGGCCCTTCCGGCGCCGGCGGAATCGATCTGGGAACTGACGGGCGTGGCGTCAAGAGGCCTGATCGAACGTCTCGTCGAGATTCCGGCGGCCCTTGACGCGGCCTGAACGGCTGACCATCTCGATCACGGATGGACGGTCGCCGGTGACGCCATCCGATTGCTTACTCGCAAAAAGACGTCAAAAAACGGAGGAAGTGATGAACGATATTCGGTTTCCCCAGCCGATTACCCTCGAATTGTCGGACGCCCCACGCAAGGTCGCCAGCAGCTTCGAGGCTCTGGAATGCCTGGATCAACAATGGCCGAAATGGGCGCGCGGACCAAGCTGGCGCGCCGCCGGCCGTGCATGCCGTGATGCGCTGGATGGCTGGCGCAGCGGGCGTGCCGCCTACAAGGCCTTCTTGAAGGCGGCCAAGCGAGCCGGCCTGACGAGGGGCCGCTCCGCTTCGCCCCAGCAATTCCGTTCCGCGGCGATGTCAAGGACGGCCCAGCCGATGGCTGTCAGAGCAGGATGACACGAATCCCATCACTCATCCTGCTCGGGAACTCTGATTTTAGGTATGCTCAATCGAGCCTTTGAGCGCGCCGCGTTGCAGGCGACGCGCTTCAGGTTTTTTGATCCGCTCAATGTGATCCGCTCAATGTGATCCGCTCAATGGATGGCAACGATGCCGTCAACGGCGCGCCATTCCGACGGTGTGATTAGACGATGATGTGCGACGCGCACGGAATGCAGCGTGCCGTCCAGTTCGCTTTCCCAATAGCCAAGGAAGCCCTTCAGCTCCGGGAAATCGGGAGCGAGGTCGTATTCCTGCCAGACATAGAGCTGCAGCAGGTTGGGGTAGTCAGGCATATGATAGTGAATCTCGGCCGTGGTCAGGCCGTAGCCGTCCATCTGCAGGCGGAATTCTCTGCTGACCGCAGTCACCATATGTTTCTCCTTTCGCTTACGACCTCATGCATTCATCCTGGCGAAGTCGTGCCGGAAGTCATCCGGCGTGGACCGCGGCGCCGGCACGTCGATGTCGAGCTTGCACAAGGCCTCCATGACGTGGTCGAAGGAAACCGGCCGCTCGACTCCCGGCGGCAGGCGCAGTTCCGGCATCGACTCCACCGCGCAGGCATCCGAGGCCCAAGACGACAGGATCGCCCGCTTTTCCCAGAGGTCGAGCGCGTCGTCTTCCAATACCTCGTCAGGATGTTTGAAGTGCCTCGCCGGCGAAAGCAGCCGGTCAAGCGAGGTGTCGGGCGTGTCAGTCAGGGAAGGCATGATCGGCGAAAATTTCTGTCGGTCCATCGCTGTCCTCCGTCTGCAAAAACTCCTCGATAGCGTCCAGTTTCCGGCTGTGCTTTGGCAGCGCCGGCCCGGATAATCTTGTTGGCTCTTCACCAAAATTCAAGCGGTGAAATCGTCGACCTGGCGAGAATCCCTGCATGATAACAACGCGTTGGCACTCTCATGCGACGAGTGCCAAAATTTTTGCGCGGACCTCTTGAAACCGGAAAATTCCAAAACTAGCTCGATATGCGCGCGCGATGCCTGAACAAGGGTCGCGGCACCTCTTGCCGGGCCGATATTGCCGGTCCGGCGCGGAGGAACCTCAAAAACTGTTTGTCCTTGAAGGAGAACGACATGACGTTCCGCCCATTGCACGACCGTATCCTGGTCCGCCGCATCGAAGCCGAGGAGAAAACGGCTGGCGGCATTATCATTCCCGACACAGCCAAGGAAAAGCCGCAGGAAGGCGAGGTGATCGCCGCCGGCCCCGGCGCCCGAAACGAAGCCGGGCAGCTACAGCCGCTCGACGTCAAGGTGGGTGACCGCATTCTGTTCGGCAAATGGTCCGGCACCGAGATCAAGCTCGGCGGCCAAGACCTGATCATCATGAAGGAAAGCGATGTGATGGGCGTGATCGAGCAGACCGCGACCGTGAAGAAGGCCGCCTGACGGCTTCTTGCCAAGTTATCAGTCAACGAAAGCTGCCTAAATTGAAGGAGTGATCCAATGGCTGCCAAGGAAGTGAAATTCCATACCGAAGCCCGCGAGAAGATGCTGCGCGGCGTCGACATTCTGGCCAATGCGGTGAAGGTGACGCTCGGTCCCAAAGGCCGCAACGTCGTTATCGATAAATCCTTCGGCGCGCCGCGCATCACCAAGGATGGTGTGACGGTGGCCAAGGAGATCGAACTGGAAGACAAGTTCGAAAACATGGGCGCGCAGATGGTGCGCGAAGTCGCTTCGAAGACCAACGACATCGCCGGCGACGGCACCACAACCGCGACCGTTCTGGCCCAAGCCATCGTCAAGGAAGGCGCCAAGGCCGTCGCCTCGGGCATGAATCCGATGGATTTGAAACGCGGCATCGACAAGGCCGTGGAAGCGGTCGTCGCCGAACTGAAGGCCAACGCCCGCAAGGTGACGAAAAACGATGAGATCGCCCAGGTCGGCACCATTTCGGCCAATGGCGATCCCGAGATCGGCCGGTTCCTCGCCGAGGCGATGGAGAAGGTCGGCAATGAAGGTGTCATCACGGTGGAGGAGGCCAAGACCGCCGAGACCGAACTGGAGGTGGTCGAAGGCATGCAGTTCGACCGCGGCTATCTCAGCCCGTACTTCATCACCAACCAGGACAAGATGCGCGTCGAGCTCGAAGAGCCCTATGTGCTGATCCACGAGAAGAAACTGTCCAACCTGCAAGCCATGCTCCCCGTCCTCGAGGCAGTCGTGCAGTCGGGCAAGCCGCTGCTGATCATCGCCGAGGATGTCGAGGGCGAGGCGCTCGCCACGCTGGTCGTGAACAAATTGCGCGGCGGCCTGAAGGTCGCGGCAGTCAAGGCGCCCGGCTTCGGCGATCGCCGCAAGGCGATGCTGGAGGATATTGCCATCCTCACCGGCGGCACGGCGATCAGCGAGGATCTCGGCATCAAGCTCGAGAACGTCACGCTGCAGATGCTGGGCCGCGCCAAGAAAGTGGTGATCGAAAAAGAAAACACCACCATCGTCGACGGCGTTGGCCGCAAGGAAGAGATCCAGGGCCGCATCGCCCAGATCAAAGCGCAGATCGAGGAGACTACCTCCGACTACGACCGCGAGAAACTGCAGGAGCGGCTGGCGAAGCTCGCCGGTGGCGTCGCCGTCATCCGTGTCGGCGGTTCGACGGAAGTCGAGGTGAAGGAGCGCAAGGACCGTGTCGACGACGCGCTGCATGCGACCCGTGCGGCGGTCGAGGAAGGCGTACTCCCGGGCGGCGGCGTCGCGTTGCTCCGGGCCGCCAAGGCGCTCGATGCCTTGCCGATCGACAATGCCGACCAGAAGACCGGTGTCGAGATCGTGCGGCGTGCGATCGAGACCCCGGTGCGCCAGATCGCGGAGAACGCCGGAGCCGAGGGCTCGATCATCGTCGGCAAGCTGCGTGAGAAGAGCGAGTTCGGCTGGGGCTGGAACGCCCAGACCAACGAGTTCGGCGATCTCTACGGCCAAGGCGTCATCGATCCGGCAAAGGTCGTGCGCACCGCGCTTCAGGATGCCGCTTCCGTCGCTGGCCTGCTGGTCACCACCGAGGCGATGGTGGCCGAGAAGCCAAAGAAGGAGGCCGCGACCCCTGCCATGCCCGCCGGCGCGGGCATGGACTTCTAGGACGCCGGGAGGCCGCCCGCTCCCACAAGTGGGCGGGGGCGCTTCCCGGGGAAAGTTTGGAGAGAGACCACTATGACCGGTATCGGTTCCGTTTCGGCGCCCACGCATCCGGCAAACGAATTTCTCGCCTACGAGGCAGAATGCAGGAGCGTGCTGGGGCCATTGTTGATGCGCGTTCTCGACATGGCCGAGTCCGCAGGCTGGAGCCGCCGTACGGCGGCGTCGACGCTGATGTTCCTGGCCGCGCAGCATGTGTCGGCAGCCTCGGAAGGCTCCGGCGGCTCAACCAGGGATGGAGGACGCGATCATCGGAGCCCCACAGCAAACGATGGACCGATGTCCGGTTGGGAAGAGGACCGACATGATCGTGGGCCAATTGCGTGAATGCCTGAAAACGTTGAGGTGGAAAGCGGCAGACCTCGTCGACGAGCTTGGTTGCCCGCAAAGCCAGGTCGCCGCCTGGCTCGATGGGCGGGCGCTTCCGCCGCTTTCCGTCCTTGCCTGGCTCGAGGCGCTCGCCAGGGCGCATAGAGCGCTACCGGCGCCTGGCCGAGGCTCGCCAGTGCTCAAGCCAAGCCCGGTCGAGCCAGCCGAGATCAGGCTCGCGGCTGCCGGAAATCCGACGACACCGGCGCACCCGCCCTATCCGCGCCGACCTGTCTTCTCGCACCAGGCTGCCCGACATGCTTCGGTTCGTTTGCCATCGAATGGAGGTTTAAATCATGGCACAGATGCGCTTTGAAGAACCCGTGACCATCTTGGTCGGAATGGGGCTTCCGGTGACGATCGAGACTGCGATGGAAGCATATGCCATGCTACAGGACTGGCCCGTTGCCAGCCGGAACGGCGCCCATGCCGTCGCCCTCAACGCTTGCAAAGCCGGCATTGCCGGCGAGATCGATGCGGAAACCGTGCGGGCGACCTTGATCGCCTTCGCGCGCCGCAATGACATTCTGGTGCCGAATATGATCTCGCCTGCCAGTATCGCATCCGGTAGCCGCGCCGTGCGAGCGGATTGAGTATCTATTTGCGACCTATCGGTGAGCGCCCCGGCGATCCAAAATGATCGGCCCGTCAGCCTCGAGCTGGCGGGCTGTCTCGTCGCCTCAGGCCGTTTCGACGAGACGCGAGCGTTTCTTCTCGGCGGCCGCCAGCAACTCGACGAAGGCGCGGACCTTGGCTGGCCGGAACCGGGCCGGAGGGAAAACGGCATGGATGCCGCCGGCAGGCAACATCCAGTCGGCAAATACCGGCACGAGACGTCCCTCGGCGATATCGTCGCCGACACTGTAGTCGGGAAATACGCCCAATCCGATACCGGCGAGCACGCAGGCAAGAGCCGCCGGGCTCTTGTCGCACATGATGACCGGGTTGAGTTCGGTCAACACCGTTTCTCCCTCTCTTGAAAACAGCCATTGGCCGATGCCGCGCAGCTGGGCGTTGCCGACCCAGGCAAGCGATCTTGCCTGGCGCGGGGCGACATCGGGCGGCAGGCTTGCGGCGAAGGTCGGGTTCGCCACCACGACCTGCTGTATCGTGCCCAGGCGCCGCGCCTGATTGGACGAATCCGCAAGCCAGCCGACGCGGATGCCGAGGTCGATCTGCTCGTCCACCAGATTGCTGACGGCGTCATCGAAAATCGCCTCGACGCGCATATGCGGATAAGTTCGGAGATAGGCGGCCATGACCGGCGCAACGATCTTCGTGCCATAGTCGAGCGGCGCGGTCAGCCTCAGCATTCCCTTGGGTTCGACTGCCCCGTGCGAGATCTCGCCATAGGCCGCTTCGGCTTCGCGCAGGATGATCATCGCGCGGTCGTAGAAGAGGCGACCCTCCTCGGTCGGCGTGACACGCCGCGTCGTGCGCCGCATGAGCGTCGCGCACAATTCCTGTTCAAGCCTGCCGATCTGGTGGCTGACCACGGCCTTGGCCACGCCAAGCCGGTCCGCCGCCGTGGTGAACGAGCCTGTCTCCATCACCGTGGTGAAATAGACAAGCCGATTGAGATTGAGGAGTTCGGTCACATGCTTTGTCTGATTAGATCAGACAGTTTGTATTATTGGACGCCATTTATTGCAAGACCATCACCTGCCACATGTAAGCCAAGACATTTGGCGGACGGGGCAGCTAATGCCACCGCAACGGAGACCGGGCGACCGTGGGCAATCCAGAAGTGACCTACCTTTTCGATCCGCTCTGCGGCTGGTGTTATGGCGCAAGCCCGATGCTCGAAAAACTGTCCGCCAGCGGCGTGCGCATCGAGCTCTTGCCGACCGGCCTGTTTTCGGGGGCAGGCGCCCGGCCGATGGATGGCGGTTTTGCCGCCCATGCCTGGGCGAACGACCAGCGCATCGAGCGCTTGACCGGACAGGTTTTCACGCAGGGCTATCGGGACAACGTGCTGAATGTTCGCGGCACGTTGCTGGATTCCCATGCCGCGACCCTCGCGATCACCGCGGCGGGCCTGGAAGATCCCGAGCGCCGGCTCGCCGCGCTGAAGGCGATCCAGAACGCGCGCTATGTCGATGGGCGCGATATCGTCACGGTCGGCGGTGTCGCCGAGGTGCTCGCCGCCGCCGGCATGGCCGATGCCGGCGAACTGGTGAAGGCGCCAACCGAAGGATTGCTGACAGCTCACCGCGAACTGGTCGGCCGAGGCCGCGCGCTGTTCCAGCGCTTGCATTCCAATGGCGTGCCTTCGCTCGCCATCATCAGCAACGATGCGCCGCGCCTCATCGGTTCGAACGCGCTGTTCGGCAGTTTCGACAATCTCTTCGCTCATATCGCGGCCGCGTGATCCCCAACCGACCTCCAACAAGGAATGGAAAAAGACATGGCAAAAGTCGCTCTCATCGGCGCATCGGGCGCAGTCGGTTCGCGCCTGCTCAAGGAACTCTCCGGCCGTGGCCACACAGTCACCGGCATCGCCCGCAATCCTGAAAAAATCGCGGCGCTGCCTGGCGTGACGGCCAGGAAGGGCGATGTCTTCGACATGGAAGGCCTGGCCAAGCTGATCCGCGGCCATGATGTGGTGATCAGTTCGGTGCATTTCCTCGACAGCGATGCCGACACGCTGATCGCCGCGGTGCGAGCCTCCGGCGTGAAGCGCTACCTGGTCGTCGGCGGTGCGGGCAGCCTTGAGGTCGCGCCCGGCAAGCGGCTGGTCGACACGCCCGAATTTCCCGACATCTACAAGGCCGAGGCGCAGAAGGGCGTCGACTTCCTCGACAAGCTGAAGACCATCGATGACCTCGATTGGACGTTCCTGTCGCCATCCGCCATGTTCATCCCGGGCGAGCGGACCGGCAAGTTCCGCCTCGGCAAGGACACGCTTCTGGCTTCGGACAAGGGCAGCAGCATTTCCTTCGAGGATTACGCCATCGCGATGGTCGACGAGATCGAGAAGCCCGCCCACATAAAGCAGCGCTTCACCGTCGGTTATTGACTAGGCAGGCCAGGCCAGCTGCTTCTTGTCCACCAACATTCTAAACGTCGCCCGTCATCGTCGCTCGCAGCCATGCCGTGATGGCATCGAGGTCGATCGGTTTCGTCGTGTCGACGTCGAAGAGCGGGCCGCGCCGCAGCGGTTCGGCGCGCCTGGCGAGTTCGATCAGTTCGGGGATATAGGCCGCGCCTGGATGGCCGGGGAGACGCTGGCCGAGCCGGGCGCCGTAACGCTCGGCAAGGACTTCGCCGGGCGCATGGCACCAGATTTCGACGGTCTGTTCGACCCCGGCATTCCTGAGATGATCCTCGAGCAGCTCGCGCGGCTGGAAACCGAACCAGGCGTCGACGATGAATGTGGAACCCGCTGGGGCTTCGCCGACGACTGACCAGATCGCCTGATAGCTGGCGCGGCCGAGCGTGCGGTTGAAGGCGCGGTCGCCGCCGCCGAGCACCTCGAGAAACGGATTCTTGATTGTGTCGAGCGCAAGCAACGGCCATCCCATGCGGTCGGCGATGCCGCGCGACACCGTGCTCTTGCCGCTGGCCGGGATGCCGTTGACCAGCACGGCGCGCCTTGCCGCGCCGGCTTGCACAAAATGCCGGCCAAAAATCGGCGCTGTCGCCATGTCTGTTCCGGCCAGCGCCTGCAATCCTGCCCCGATCACGCCGGCCTCGTCGCCGAGCTGCGCCGGCTCGACCGGGCACTGGTACCACGGCGCCAGGGCCGGCGCGCGGCCGAGCGCCTTGTGTGCCGCCCAGCCAAGACCGCCGCCGAGCAGGACGACACCGGGGTCGAACATGGCGACGCTGGTATCGATGGCGGCACGCAAAGGCATTGCCCAGGCTTCGAGTATAGCGCGCGCCTGGACGTCTCCGGCGGCGTCGCGGGCAAAGAGCTGGTCGACCGAAAGGTCGGGACGCAAGCCGGCCCGTGCGATGTGACGGCCAAGCGCGGT
Source organism: Mesorhizobium sp. BR1-1-15 (assembly GCF_020165475.1). NCBI lineage: Bacteria > Pseudomonadati > Pseudomonadota > Alphaproteobacteria > Hyphomicrobiales > Phyllobacteriaceae > Mesorhizobium > Mesorhizobium sp. BR1-1-15. Next base: position 150,154 of record NZ_JAIUIF010000010.1, read on the forward strand.
GCCCGAACTGGTGGTCTCGACACAACCGCGCCGGCCGCAGGCGCAGATCTCGCCATTGACGTCGACGGTGATGTGGCCGAGCTGCCCTGCCGTTGCCCGGCCACGCATGATCCGCCGATCTTGAGCGACGGCCCCGCCAATGCCCGTGCCGATGGTGAACATGGCGACGTCGTGATGGCCCCGGCCGGCGCCGAGCGCCATCTCGGCGACCAGTGCCATGTTGCAGTCATTGTCGATGACGACGGGCTTGCCGGCCATGTCTTCCAGGCGCTGCGCCAGCGAGACGGAGGCCAGATTGACATAGCCGCCGGACAGGACCGCGCGGCGATCCGCGTCGACGCGACCGGGAACACCGATGCCGATGGCCGAAACCTCAGATGTATCGAGCCGGCGCACCATCCCGGCGATCCGCGAGAGCACAGCCTGCGGGTCTGGCGCGCTCTTTTCGGACAGACGTTCGAGGATTTCGCCGGTGCCCGAAATGCGGGCGGCCCGCAGATTGGTGCCGCCTATATCTATCCCTATGCTGAGAGGCATGATGTCCTGCAGGTGCCGGTGATCCAAGGCAGATATCAGGCGGCGGCCTTGCGCCGGTGATACCCGATCACCGCCTGGATCTCACGCAATCGCGGCACCGCGATGGTCTTAAGCCTTTCGCGCTGAATGTCACGATCGAGCGAGATGCAGTCCTTCCACAGCGAGCGGCCGGCGATGACGCCGGAGGCGCCGTTCTGCATGGCAATCTCGACCTGGCCGAGGAAGGTGGCGTGGTTGACGCCGGCCGAAAGCACCGCCCACGGCACCTCGCCGGCCATTCTGGTGATGTTGGCGCAGGCTTCCGGCGTTCCGGGATACGGAAGCTTCAGCACCTTTGCCCCGCACTCCAGCGATATCCTTGTGCCTTCCTCGACGAGCCAGGGGGTCTTCGCCGCATAATCTTCCGGGCTTTCGTCTTCGAGCTGATAGGTCAGGAATTCGACGACGAGCAACAAATCTTCCTGCCCGAAATCGGCGATGCATTGGCGCAGGATGGCGATGTTGTGCTCATTCGCTTCGGGCTTGTCGGCCCGCAGATACACCATGATCTTGCCGCCCGTGCCACCCAGTTCGCGCACGCGGCGCGCATCGATGCCGGGGACAAGGCGCGACAGGCGATAGCCTTCAGGCGAGACGTCGAAACCCGAGGCGTCGAGGCCGATAAGCAGCGCGGTATCGCGGTTCAGCACGCCCTCCTCGACAACCCGCGGCACCGCGCAGAGCGGGTCGAGCAGCACGCAGGACGCGGCACTTGCAAGGTAGCGCGTGATGTCGGCCTTGGTGTCGCCGAGCATGTCGTTGGTGATCCTGGCCTGTTCGGCCGGATCCGACGCCAGCAAGGTGCGCATGCCGCCGCGCTGGTCGCAGGCGATGGCCAGCATGGCCCCGTCCTTGCCGCATATCTGCTGATAGCCGCGCAGCTCCGCGGTGGTCATCTTTGTCATGGTCTCTGTCCGATGTTGGCGCTCTCTGGCCGAGGGCGCGGATCCCGTGGAAACAAGAATGTTCAGTTTTTGCCCGCCTGCCGGCAGGGGAGAATTGCCGTCTTGATGCGCCGTCGATTGCCCGGAAAAGCACACCTTGCCGGCGCCTGGGCAGGACGGCCTCAAGTTGCGAGTTCGCCGGATTTGCGCGATAACTCCCATCGGCGTATACGTGTGTAACACGTTGCTGAAAGGAATTGCAAGCTGGCTGTCCCTCCCATTCAGGATGCGACCGCATCGCGCACGATGCTGCACACGGTCGCCAAACTGCATTACGAGGCGGAGATGTCGCAGGTCGATATCGCGCGGCAGCTTGGCGTCTCCACCGCGACCATATCGCGCCTCTTGCAGCGGGCGCGGGCGGAAGGGATCGTCCGTATCGAGGTTCTCGACCTGGCGGCACCTGAGGAGATCACCGGACAGCTGATCGATAGGCTAGGCCTGCGTGACGCAGCGGTGGTCGAGACGCCGGCCGCAGGCGCGCTGACGGCGCTGGCCGGCCCGCTCGGCGGCCTTCTCAAGCAGGCGCAATTGGTGGCCGGCTCCGTGGTCGCCATCGGCTGGGGGCGCGCGGTGCGCGAGGTGATCCGCACCGGCCTGCCGCGCATTCCGGGCGTGCTGACCGTTGCCGCCACCGGCGGCATGCAGCAGCACGCGGCGCATTTTCAGGTCAACGAATTCGTCCGCCTCGCCGCCGAGGAGTTCGGCGGGATACCGCACTTCATTCATGCGCCCTATCTGCCTTCCAGTGAATTGCGTGAAGTCTTCCTTGGTGATGCCGCCATCAGCGATGCCGTCGCGCTGTGGGACAGGACCGATGTGGCGATCGTCGGCATCGGCCTGCCGCATGCCATCAATGCACCCGAGGCGAGCGCAGCCACGCCGAGCGAGCAGGCGCTGGTCCATGCGGCCGGCGATGTCCTTCGGCATTATTTCGATGCCGATGGCGCGCTGATCGCCTGGGAAGGAGAGGGCCGGATGATCGCTATGTCGCCGGCGCAGCTCCGCGCCGTGCCGCTGGTGATCGGTGTCGCGGCGTCGCCGGAAAAGGCGACGGCCATCATCGGCGCCGCTCGCGCCCGGCTGATCAACGCCGTGATAACGGATACGAAGACGGCGCAAGCCATCCTCGCAACCCTGCCGCCGCGATAGTGCCCGCCCGACGCGCCGCCGCCGCGTTCCAGTTCGCGAGGGCGATTTTACGAAATCGGTTGTGCCGCCGAGAAGTCGAGGCAATAGTTCGCCGGGACTTTGTGGAGCAGTCGGATGTTGCGTGAAAAATCCGGCATTGCGACCCGGAAAACCGAGTTGCAATTTATTTCTGCAAAGTGTTACAAGTTTGTGAACTTGGCGTGCGACGCATGCCAGGTGCTGTGGTTCTCTGACCTCGCGGAGGGCGAGGAAGTGACCACGGCTATCGTAGCGGTCGGCTGGACCGGCTGACATATCGACTGGAGGGCGCTTGGGAGGAGCTGCCCGCGAAAAGCAAACAGGCGTTCCCGGCCGTCTTGTCCCAAGCGGACGACGGCCATTCGATGTCACTTGCAACGGCAGATCTGCCAACACAATGAGGAGGATGTCATGAAGAAGATCGTTGCCGCGCTCGCGGCTCTCGCCGTCAGCGCGACGGTGCTTATCGCGCCCGCGCAGGCGCAGGACAAGAAATACACCATCGCGCTCGTTCCGGGCCTGACCACCGACGGTTTCTACATCACCATGCGCAAGGGCGCCCAGGCCGCGGCCGACGCGCTTGGCGTGAACCTGGTCTTCCAGGGCGCTCCTGAGTTCAATCCGGTCACCCAGGTGCCGGTGCTCGACGCGGTCATCGCCAAGAAGCCGGACGCGATCCTGATCGCGCCGACCGACAAGGTCCAGCTGGTCGAGCCGCTGCGCAAGGCCAATGACGCAGGCATTCCGGTCATCACCGTGGATACGTTCATCGGCACCGGCGCCTATCAGACCGGCGCGGGTGACGCCGATTTCCCGCTGGCCTACATCGCCTCGGACAATGTGCTGGGCGGCGAAATCGCGGCGCGGGCGCTTGCCAAGGCCGTCGGCGACAAGGGCAAAGTCTACGTCTCCAACGTCAAGCCCGGCATCTCGACCACCGACCAGCGCGAGGAAGGCTTCAAGAAGGAGATGGCCAACCATCCCGGCATCACCGTTCTCGAGACCCAGTTCAATGACGACGACGCCAACAAGGCGGCCTCGCAGCTGCAGGCGGTGTTCGCGCGCAACCCCGACCTCGTCGGCGTGTTCGGCGCCAATCTGTTCTCGGCGCTGGGCGCCGCCAATGGCGTCAAGCAGGCAGGGCAGACGGGCACCGTCAAAGTGGTTGCCTTCGATGCTCCGACCAGCATCGTCGACAACATCAACACCGGCCTTGTGGATGTGGCGATCGCCCAGCATCCCGCAGAGATCGGCTATTTCGGCGTCGTCTCGGCCTATGCCCACCTGACCGGCCAATCCATCCCGGTCACGATCGGCACCGGCTTCACGATCATGGACAAGTCCAACATCGCCGATCCGAACATCTCGAAGTATCTCTACTCCGAGTAAGTCCGGACCAGCTTGGCTCTTCCCGGTGCGCCGGGAGGAGCCTGTGCCGGTCCCGCCAGGGCGGGACCTGTTTGAAGGCAGCCGCGCCGCGGAGTACTCATGACCTCGACATCACCAGCACAGCCAGCCGAGAAGCATGTCGCCCCCCAGGCTGACCACGGCGATCCCGCCAGGAGCTGGATCGCACGCATCGCCGAGGGGCGCGCCTGGCTGTTTCTCGCCGGCCTGATCATCTGTTTCGAGATCTGGTCGCGGAGCGCCTTCGGCGCCACTTTCGTGCTCAATCCGTTCAATCTTCAATCCATCGCGATCTTCGCCGTGGCGCCGCTGCTTTTGGCGACCGGGCAGACCTTCGTCATCATTTCAGGCGGCATCGACCTGTCGCTGGGCTTCATCATGGGCCTTGCGGCGGTCATCGCCGCGCATGCCACCAACATGGCGGGCGCCGCCATTCCGTTGCCGTTGGCCATGCTGGCCGGCATCCTTGCCGCGGTGATCGTGGCCGGCGTGCCCGGCGTCATCAACGGCTTGCTGATCTCGCGGCTCAGGGTCCCGCCCTTCATCGGCACGCTCGGCATGTTCGGCGTCGCCCGCGGTGTCGCCTTCCTGCTTGCCGGCGGCACGACGGTGCCGGTACAGAATTCCTGGTTCGCACTGCTCGGCAACGGCAAGTTCCATGGCGTGCCCTATCTGGTGATGATCGCCGCTGTCTTCGTCGTCGTGATGCACTATCTGCTCAGCCAGACCCGGTTCGGCCAGCACAATTACGCTATCGGCGCCAATGTGCAGGCCGCGCGCCGCGCCGGCATCGACATCAGGGGCCATATCCTGCGGCTTTATGTGCTGTCGGCAATGTGCGCCGGCCTTGGCGGCGCGCTCTATGCCGCGCGCTTCACGGCGGGGGCAGCGCAGGCCGGCGAACCGCTGCTGCTCGACAGCGTCGCGGCGGTGGTGATCGGCGGCGCCAGCCTGTTCGGCGGCTCCGGCACCATCTTCGGCACCGTCGCCGGCGCGCTGGTGATCGCGGTCATCCAATACGGGCTGGTCTTCGTCAATGTGGAGCCGTTCTGGCAGTTCATCGCCGTCGGCGTCGTCATCATCATTTCCGTTCTCATCGACCAGGCGCAGCGCCGGTTCAGTGGAGCCCGTCAGGATGAATAGCACCGAGCCCCTCCTCGAAGTCCGGAACCTTTCCAAGCACTTCGGTGCGGTACGGGCGCTCAACGATTTCTCCATGGCCGTGCGGCCGGGCGAAGTGGTGGCGCTTGCCGGCGACAATGGCGCCGGCAAGACGACCCTGATCAAGGCAATATCGGGCGTGTTCCAGCCGACGGGCGGAGAAATCCTGCTCAGAGGTCAGCCGGTGGCTTTCGCCACACCGCAGGAGGCGCGCGAAAAGGGCATCGAGACGATCTACCAGGATCTCGCGCTGGCCGACAATCTGTCGATCGGTGCCAACATCTTCCTCGGCCGCGAACCGATGCGCAAGGCGTTCGGCTTTCTGCCGGTGCTCGACCGCAAGGCCATGGCCGAGGCCGCCAGGGAGACGATGAAGCGGCTGGACTTCCACGTCAGCCGATTGAACGCGCCGGTCAGCAATTTCTCCGGCGGCCAGCGGCAGGCCGTGGCCATCGGCCGCGCCGTCTACTGGGATGCGCAGATCCTGATCATGGATGAACCGACGGCCGCGCTCGGCGTGCCGGAGCAGCGCAAGGTGATTTCGCTCATCCATCAGCTCAAGGCGCAAGGGCGCGGCGTGATCTTCATCTCGCATAATCTGCAGGACATCTTCGCCGTTTCCGATCGCATCGTCGTGCTGCGGCGCGGGATCCAGGCCGGCGAGCGCAGGATTTCCGAGACCAACCATGACGAGGTCGTCAGGCTGATGGTCGGCGGCTAAGGCCGTCAATTGCTAGCCGGCATCGCGGTTGGTCAGCGCGATGTGGCAGCAGCCGCTGCCGTGGCCGGGCGTCCAGGTGACATTGTCGAAACGCACGCCGGTCGCCTCGAACAGGCCACGGTCGAAGGCGCCGGCGATGCGACAGAGCGTGGCGAGTTTTTCCTCGCCGACGCCGGCCTCGACCCAGGCATCCTTGAGAGGGCAGCGTTTCACCTTGAAGGCGATGCGGTCGGGACCTCGTTCGACATCGGTCGGATACATCCGGCCGTCATCCGGGCTGACCGACAGGAAAGCTTCGCCAATTGAGCGCGCGTCGTTGGGACCGAATGCGGCGAAGGCGGCTGCGGCCACTTCCTTGCCGCGCTGCTCGATGGTCCGGGTCATTATCGCCTCGGCTCGTTCGGCGCCCAGCTCTCCGGTCAACTCATCCAGGAACAGGCGATAGAGGTCGGCCCGGTTGCGGAATGCGGAATCGAGTTCGCGCGACAGTTTCTCGGCTCTGGCTTCGGGGTCGATCATGATGGTTCCTGCGTGGTTCTTCTGAGCTTTGGTGCGGCGGCCACAAGCGCCTTGCCGATAGCCGATCGCGGCGCGTCGATGACGGCACGGGCATCGCCGCGCTCGGCAATCCGCCCGCCATCGAGAAGGATGACGCGGTGGGCGACGGCCCTGACCACGCCGAGATCATGCGAAATGAAGAGATAAGCGATCCGTTCCTGGCGTTGCAGGTCGAGCAAAAGATCAAGGATCTGTCCGCGCACCGAAACATCGAGTGCCGACACCGCTTCGTCGAGCACGATCAGCGAGGGTTTCGTGGCCATGGCGCGGGCAATCGCCACCCGCTGCCGCTGGCCGCCCGAGATTTCGTGGATGGCGCGAGAGGCGAGCTCCGCCGTAAGCCCGACGCGCTCCAGCAGGGCGGCGATACGGCGCGGGCGCTCGGAACGGGAGGCGACGCCGTGGATGCGCAAAGGATCGTCAAGCACGCGCGCCACCGTGGCGCGCGGATTGAAGGCGGCAAGCGGATCCTGGAACACCATCTGCAAGCGAGCGCGACGCGCACGCAAGCTGGCGCCGCCCAGAGCCAGGAAATCATGGCCTTCAAACTCGATCCGGCCGGCATCCGGCTCGATCAGCCGCAACACCAGCCGGGCGATCGTCGACTTGCCGCTGCCGGAGGGTCCGGCCAGCGCCAGCGTCTCGCCGGGCCCGATTTCGAAAGAAACGTCGTCGGCCGCGGTAACTGTCTTGCCGCCACGGCGGTAATGCCTGGTAAGGTTGTAAACCGCCAGCACAGGGGCGCTCATGCCATCACACCGTGGTGCAGCGGTTCGGCGTCGAGGCCGATATGGGCCTCGAGCAGCGCGCGCGTGTAGGCTTCAGTTGGCGCACTGACGATCTGTTGCGTGGCGCCAAGTTCGATCAATTCGCCATGCCGGAACACGGCAATGCGGTCCGCCAGCTCGGCGGCCAGCGCAATGTCGTGACTGATGAACAGCAGCGTCATGCCGTCTTCTTCCACCAGCCGCCGGATCAGTGCGACGATCTCGGCCTGCACGATGGTGTCGAGCGCGCTGGTCGCCTCATCGGCGATCAAAAGTCTTGGGCCGGCTGCGATCGCGGCTGCAATCGCCACACGCTGCTTCTGGCCGCCGGACAGCTGATGCGGATAGGCGCGCAGGGCGGAGTCCGGGTCGGCCAGGCGGACGCGTTCGAGCAGGTCCTTCGCCCTGGCGTATGCCTGAGGCCATGTGAGACCGAGATGGGTGCGGGAGACTTCGGCGATCTGTTTGCCGACAGTCATGACAGGATCGAGGCTGGCGGACGGGTCTTGAAAGATGAAGCCGATATCGCGGCCGAGGAGGGGTGTGGGGCTTGGTTTGGAAGTGGTCTTTTGGACGCTGCGTTCTATGAGGCCCCCCTCTCTCCTGCCGGACATCTCCCCCTCAAGGGGGGAGATTGCACCTTCATCTCGGCCTTCGCCAATCCCCAATGGTGTAGGGGAGCCATCGGCGAAGCTGCCAATCTCCCCCCTTGAGGGGGAGATGTCCGGCAGGACAGAGGGGGGTGCCTTCGCACCCAACGCTGGCAAAACCCAATCGATACGTCCGTCAATCCTGGCGCTCGCCGGCAACAACCCCGCAATCGCCAAAGCCAGCGTACTTTTGCCCGAACCGCTTTCGCCGATGACGGCCAGCCGCTCGCCAGCCTTGATGTCGAGGCTGATGTCCCTCAGCGCCACCACCTCGCCGTCGTCACGGCGGTAGGTCACCGCGAGGTTGCGGATCGAAGCCAGCGCGGTCACGACAGGCCTCTTCTGACCGCCGTGGTTTCAACGATGCCTTCACCGGCGAGATAGACGCCGAGCACCGTCAGGACCAGCGCTATGCCGGGCGCGATCGACAGGAAGGGCGCGGTGCGCAGCACCGCGCGGCCCTCCGCTATCATGCCGCCCCAGGTGACCCGATTGGGGTCGCCAAGGCCGAGGAAGGACAAAGCCGCCTCGGTGAGGATCGCCGCTGCCACGATCACCGAGGACAGCGCCAGCACCGGCGGCAAGGCATTGGGCAGCACCTCGCGAAAGGCGATTTCCAGCGGATGCATGCCGATGACGCGCGCGCCGGCGACGTAGTCGCGCTCGCGGATCGACAGCACTTCCGCGCGGGCCACGCGCGCGGGCCCGGTCCAGGTGCCGAGCGCTATTGCCGCCACGACGACGCCGATCGAAGGGCCGACCACACTGACGAAGGCCAGAGCGAGCAAAAAGCCCGGCACGGTCTGGAAGGCATCGGTGACGCGCATCAGCACCTCGTCGGTGAGGCCGCCGGCAAACCCGGCCACCGTGCCCACCACGGAGCCGATGGCCAGTGCGGCGGCCGCTGCCGCAAGGCCGACGGCAAGCGACGTGCGAGCGCCGTGGAAAAGCTCGGCCAGCACGTCGCGGCCGAGGCGATCCGTGCCGAGCGGCAGCGACCAGTCCTGGAAGGGCGGCAGCAGCGCCGGGCCGGCGATGGCTTGCGGGTCGCCCGGAAACAGCAGCGGCGCTGACAGGGCCGTGACGCACAATGCCGCCAGGAGGATGGCGCCGGCGACCGCCTCCGGCGTGCGCAGAAAGCGGCGGAGCGTGCTCATGTGCCGGCCTCGCTGGCGCCGACGCGCGGGTCGAGAAAGGCATAGGCGACATCGACGAGAAGATTGATGACGATGACCAGGACGGCGCTGACGAGAATGATGCCGAGCAGCAAGGGCGTGTCGCGCGCGGCCACTGCCTCCTGCGCCAGCCGACCCAGACCGGGCACGGCAAAAACACTCTCGATCACGACGCTACCGCCCAGCATCTGCGCCGACTGCAGGCCGAGCATCGTGACCAATGGCAGCAGCGCATTGCGGGCGACATGGGCAAGCACGATGCGGCGGCGCGACAAGCCCCTGGCGCGGGCGGCCAGCACAAAATCCTGCCGCCAGACCTCGGTGATGCCGGCACGCATCATCCGCAAATAGAGCGCCAGGTAGATGAAGCCGAGGGCTGAGACCGGCAGGACGAGATGGATGGCGATGTCGGCGGCGCGGTCGAGGCCGGCCTTGCCGGAGGCGATGGTCTCGATGCCGCCGATTGGCAGCCAGCGCAGGTCGACAGCGAAGACGACGATCAGCACCAGGCCGAGCCAGAAACCCGGCACCGCGTAGAGCGCCAGCGAACCGATGGAGAGAAAACGGTCGCGAAAACTGCCCGGCCTGGCGCCGGCATAGATGCCCAGCGCCGAGCCGAGGCCGAAGGAAAGCGCGGTGGCGCTGCCCATCAACCACAGCGTGGTCGGCAGGCGGTCGAGGATCACGTCGCGGATCGGCCGCGAAAAGGTGACGGACTGGCCGAGATCGAGATGCAGCAGCGCCCAGAGATAGTTGGCGAGCCGCGTCAGCTCCGACTGGTCGAGGCCCCAGCGATGGCGCAACAGCTCGATCATGCCGGCATCGCCGCCGGTCGAGACGATATAGGCATCGACCGCGTCGCCCGGGGCGGCTTCGAGCAGCAGGAACGTGCCGATGACGACGATCAAAAGCACGAAGATGCTGCCGACGAGGCGACGGCGGAGGAGCGCGAGGGCGCGGTTCATGCGGCCCTCGATGGGTTGGCGATACGTTGGTTAGGACCGCGCCTGGGCACCCCCCTCTGTCCTGCCGGACATCTCCCCCACAAGGGGGGAGATTGGCTGTCATTTTTGGCTTCGCCAATCCCCAACGTCGGAAAATTCGCGGGACAGACAAGTTGCCAATCTCCCCCCTTGAGGGGGAGATGTCCGGCAGGACAGAGGGGGGCCTCGTAGAACTCAACGCCTACGATGATTTCGCGAACGTTCATCCGCGAAATACTGTCACGATTCCAGATATGTGTCCGCCCAGTTCGATACCGCCCAGCGCGGATTGTTGGCGATGTTGCCGACCGTCTCGCGCGCGACGCTGATGAAGCTCCATTCGGCGACATTGATCAGCGGCAGGTCGGCGGCCACCTCTTTCTGGAACTCCTTGTAAAGATTGGTGCGGGCCGATGTATCGAGCGTCTCGGACGCCTTGGCGATGAGCGCGTCCAGCGCATCGTTCTTGTAGCCGCCCTGGTTGGAGAACGGCACGCCGTCCGGAATGCCGCTCTGCACCAGGATGGTGGTCGAGATCGCCGGGTCGCCGCGGAACACCGGCGGGCCGACGGCGAGGTCGAAAGCGTGGTCGGTGTAGACGGCCTTGATATGCGCGGCGGAATCGTTGTTGACGAGCTGGGCGTCGATGCCGATGGCGGCGAGCGCCTGGCGCAGATAGTCGCCGAACTGCTTGGTTTCGTTGAAATAGGGAGCCGGCAACAGTTTCAGCGAAAAGCGCTTGCCGTCGGCGCCCTTCTTGTAACCCGCCTCGTCGAGCAGCGCATTGGCCTTGGCGACGTCGAAGGCATAGGTCGGGACGTCGGCGGTATAGAACTGCGGGTCGTTCTTCGGCACCGGGCCGGTGGCGGTGGCGGCATAGCCGAGGAACACCGTCTTGACGACGAAATCCTTGTCGATGGCATGCGCGATCGCCTGGCGCACCTTCAGGTCGGCGAGCTCCTTGCGACGGTGATTGATCTCGACGACGAGCTGGTAGGTCAGTCCCTCATAGCCCTTGGTGATCACCTTCAGGCCCGGCACTTTCGAGATGCGGTCAAGATCGGCCAGCGGCACGGCGGAGAAGGCGGCGAGCTGGATCTCTCCTGCTTCCAGCGCGCTCGCCGCCGAAGTGCGGTCGGGCAGCACCTGGTAGATGATCTCATCGAGATAGGGCTCGCCCTTGCCCCAATAATCCGTGTTCTTCGTCAGCCGGTAGTATTGGCCGGCCTTGTATTCGGCGAACTTGAACGGGCCGGTGCCGATGGGCGCGTTGTTGGCCGGGTTGTCCTCGATCTTGCCAACTTCGTAAACGTGCTTCGGCACCACGCTGCTCAGCGCCGGCAGAGCGTTGCGGATCAGCTGGAAGGGCGTCGGCTTGGCGAATTTGAACACGGCGGTCAATTCATCAGGGGTATCGACCGCGGCCAGATCCTTGAACACGGTGCGGCCGAGATTCTGCAGCGGCTTCCAGATCTGCAGCGCCGAGAAGGCGACGTCGGCCGAGGTAAACGGCTTGCCGTCATGCCATTTGACCCCTTCGCGCAGTTTGAAGGTCGCCGACAGCCCGTCGGCGGCGCCTTCCCAACTGACCGCCAGGCGTGGTGCAAGCCCGTCCTTGCCATCGAAGGAGGCTTCGGCCAGCGTTTCGACGATCTTGCTGGAGATGAAGAAGACGCCGTTGGAGGCGACGATGGCCGGGTTGAGGTTGCGCGGTTCGGAATCGGCGGCGAGCACCAGCCGGCCACCCTTCTTCGGCGTCTGCGCCCAGCTCAAGGCCGGCATCGCGGTGGAGGCCAGAAGCATGGCAGAGCCCGCAAGCACCGTGCGGCGTGAAATCCTGAACTCCGACATCATCCTATTCCCCCTCTATCTCATATCTTGCACGGAGGCCTTTCGGGCGTTTCCATGCACGTTTGATTATGGGCCTTGCCGTGGCTTTCGCCAGAGACGGAATTGGCGCATCGTGGCGTGGCTTTGAAATTTTTGTTCGCTGGACCAGTTACGGGAGAGTGGTCGATAAACCTGACCTGGTAAGACCAGGTCATCCGATGCACCTCACATTATCGGCACCGGCGACGGCCATTCAGCTGGGCGAGCCTGTTTCTGGCTGGACCAGATGGGCGAAAATGGTGCAGATTTGACCCGAAGTCGGAAGACCTATCGGGATCGGGCATCCGGCGGTCCAGCCGATCCGCGCGGACATTCAGGGAGAGAGACAATGAACATAGCTCCGGGGAAGAGTGCCGTCGGCGACATCCCATTCGACCACGCCAGGGTCGATGGCCTGATGGAAGAGGCTGATATCGACGTCCTGCTCGCGACATCCAAGCACAACACCCAATATCTGCTCGGCGGCTACAAGTTCATCTTCTTCGCCGCCATGGATGCGATCGGCCACAGCCGGTACCTGCCGATCGTGATCTACGAAAAAGGCGGACCGGACCACGCCGCCTATATCGGCAACCGCATGGAGGGTGGCGAACACCAGAACCACCCGTTCTGGACGCCGACGCTGCATGCCGCCTGCTGGGGCACGCTCGATGCCGCCAATCTCGCTGTCGAGCATGTGCGCAAGATCGGCAAGGGCGACGCTCGCATCGGCATCGAGCCGGGTTTCCTGCCGTCGGACGCCTATGCCCTGATCCGCAAAGCGCTCCCCGACGCCAAGCTGGTCGATGCCACCGACATGCTGGAGCGCATGCGCGCCATCAAGACCGAGGCCGAGCTGGAGAAACTGCGGATCGCCTCCGAACTGATCACCGATTCCATGCTGGCCACCATCCAATGGGCGCGCGAAGGCACGACCAAGAGCGAGATGATCGAACAGCTTCGCCGCGAGGAGACCAATCGCGGCGCGCATTTCGAATATTGCCTGCTGACGCTGGGCTCCAGCCACAACCGCGCGGCGTCGCCGCAGGCGTGGAAAAAGGGTGAAGTGCTGTCGATCGATTCCGGCGGCAATTATCATGGCTATATCGGCGACCTCTGCCGCATGGGGGTTCTCGGAGACCCGGATGCCGAGCTGGAGGACCTGCTGGCCGAAGTCGAGGCGGTGCAGCAGGCGGCGTTCTCGAAGGTAAAGGCGGGTACGCTGGGTGGTGACATGATTTCCCATGCCGAAGGCGTGCTGAAAAAATCCAAGGTCGCGCCCTACACGGATTTCTTCGCTCACGGCATGGGGCTGATCACGCATGAGGCGCCGTTCCTGATGACCAACCATCCGGTGACCTATGAAGGCACCTATGCGGGCAAGCCGCTGGAGAGGAACATGGTGCTATCGGTGGAGACGACCATGCTTCACCCGACGCGCGGCTTCATCAAGCTGGAGGATACGGTGGCGGTTACCGATACCGGCTATGTGATGTTCGGGGATCGGGGTCGGGCATGGAACCGGGGTGGCATGTAACCTGCCACGTTACAAATGAGCGTGCCGGTCTCGATTGTCTCTAAGGCGCGTCGCGTCGAAACGAATTCATGCGCGGCGCTTTGCCGTTGCCGCTAAACAGAAGTCACTTTTGCGCGACAGGCACTAAACCATTCCAGTGCAGACGACTTCCAATCTTCCGTCGATCGTCTGGGTGCAGCATATGGTAAGCCCCTCGGATGCGGAGACGACGGCGCAATCGGATGCAAACGTTGACGCCCACGGACTGCCGGACTTGGCGTTGCGATGGAACCAGGAGAGTTGGCTCTGAAGCCCGGCCATGATCATAAGCAGGGCATTGATGTCACGTTGATCCGGCGAGGGCGGTGTAAAAGCGATCTTGACCAGCGGATGCTTATGGTCTTTGCAGTTGACCGTCCGTACCTGCTCGACCGTCTGGATCAAGCTCAGCGGCACGGGTATCCAGGATTCGCAGGACAAATCGGTCGAAAAGAGAAGCGTTGACGGGTCGGCGTCGTTGGCCTTGACAATACCGCCAACCGTCATGGCCGGGTTGCCATCCGGCAGGCTGCCCGTTGCGAGCTTTTCCACGAATTCCTGGGGACTGAAACGCGTCATCGCTTCTCTCTCAAGGAGGCATGCTGGACGATAGCATATCGGAAGGGCGCCTCAAAGTCGCGAGGGAGGGGAGTTCCCGGCCGGCAGCAACCTGAAATCCGGCAGTTCGCGCAATCCCAGTTCCGGCCCTGCCGGCGAATAGACGACGAACAGCTGCATCGGCCCGTCGCCGGTGTTGAGCGTCGAGTGGAAGCGGCTCTCCGGCACGTAAATGGTGCAGCCGGGGCCGACCTTCTCGACCACCGGATTGCCTTGCTCGTCCTCGACCATCTGCTCGCCATGGCCCGAAATGACAAAGATGATTTCTTCCGCGCCCGGATGGTTATGACGGGTATGGCCCTTGCCGGAAGGCAGGTCGACGACGCCGCCGGAAAAGCGGGTCGCGCCGTTCACTTCCGGAGCGACCGTCAGCGACAATTTTCCCCAGTCGAATCCGAAGGCGCTGACATCCTTCGGGTAGACGAACACCTTGCTCTTGTCGGTCATTCTCATGATCCCTTCTTTTTCTTCGTGGTCGTCTTCAGGCCGCCAAGCGTAACGGCCTTGAAATCGGCGGTCTGCCGGGCGATCGCCGCTTCCGCCGGCAGCCGCTCCATCGAGCTCGCGCCATAAAAGCCGTGCAGGCCCTTGCAGCGTTCGAGGATGTAGCGGGCGTCGTCCGGCATCGAGATCGGTCCGCCATGGCAAAGCAGGATGACATCCTTGCGCACCGAACGGGCCGCTTCGGCGATCGCGTCGATGGCGACCACGCAATCGTCGAGCGACTTGGCAGAGGTGGCGCCGATCGAGCCCCCCGTCGTCACGCCCATATGAGCCACGACGATATCGGCGCCGGCCCTGGTCATGGCGCGCGCCTCGTCCGGGTTGAAGACATAGGGCGTGGTCAGAAGGTCGAGCTTGCGGGCTTCGGCGATCATGTCGACCTCGAGCCCAAAACCCATGCCGGTCTCCTCGAAGCTCTGTCGCATGCTGCCGTCGAACAGGCCGATGGTGGGGAAATTCTGCACCCCGGAAAAACCCATCGTCTTCAGTTCGGAGAGCAGCAGCGGCATGATGACGAACGGATCGGTGCCGTTGACACCAGCCAGCACCGGCGTCTTCCTGACCACCGGCAGCACCTCGTAGGCCATCTCCTTGACGATCTCATTGGCATTGCCATAGGCAAGCAGGCCGGCGGCCGAGCCGCGACCGGCCATGCGGTAGCGGCCGGAATTGTAGATGATGATGAGGTCGATGCCGCCGGCCTCCTCGGCCTTGGCCGACAGGCCGGTGCCAGCGCCGCCGCCGACGATCGGCACGCCCTTGTCGATCATCCCCCTGAATTTCTTCAGTATGTCCTTGCGCGGTATTGCCGGCATGTCTTGGATCTCACTGTCTGGCGATTTCGAGGAAAGCCGCGACCGCGGCCTTGGCGAATCGGGGATCATTGATGTGCAGCGGCAGGCGTGTCAGCCGGCGCGTCGCGTTCGGCTTAATCGTGCGCTCAATGGCTTCGAACAGGGCGGCATCGGCTTGCGGGTCGAAGAAGGCGCCGCCTTCGATGTCGAGCGCCGAGACGCCTTTCTCCGGGACAAGGAAATGCACGGGCCCCTTGCAGTGGGCGAGCCTTGTGCCGATCCACTCGCCGATCTTGCGGCATTCCTGCGCCGTCGTGCGCATCAGCGTGACGTTCGGGTTGTGCTCGTAGAACAGCCGCCCGCGATAATGGTCCGGAATGGTCGCAGGCGCCCAGAAATTGACCATGTCGAGCGCGCCAACCGAGCCGACATAAGGCAGGCCGGTGCGGGCAACGGCACCGAAACGATCCTCCGTCGCCGGCAGCACGCCGCCGAACAGGAGATCGCAGACCTCAGTGGTGGTGATGTCGATGGCGCCGGACAGCAGGCCGCTGTCGGCCAGTTTCTCCATGCTGCGGCCGCCGGTGCCGGTCGCGTGAAAGACCATGCAGTCATAGGTCGAACGGAGCTGATCCGCGATTGCCGTCACGCACGGCGTGGTGACGCCGAACATGGTGAGGCCGATCGACGGCTTCCCCTCGGGCGGCGGCGGCGGTCTGGCGGCCATGCCCGATATCGCCTGGGCCGCATTGTGCAGAACGACACGCGAGAGCTGGTTCAGCCCGGCCATGTCGGTCACCGACGGCATCATGACGATGTCCGAGATGTCGACATAGGGCGCGGTGTCGCCGGAAGCGAGCGTCGAGACCATGATCTTGGGCAGGCCGAGCGGCAGCGCGCGCATGCCTGCGCTAATGATCGACGTGCCGCCGCCGCCGCCGATGCCGATCATGGCGGCAATGTCGTTTCGCGATTGGACAAAGCGAGCGAAGGCAATGCCCATCGCGGCGACCGCGGTGCCGCGGTCATCGCCGGCGAGCACCGCGTCTCGCCCGCCGGGATGGTGGCCTGCCACATCCTCAGCGGCAATGTCGACCGGCACGCTCGCGCCGCGCGTTCCGACGTCGACCCGGCAGACAGCGGCACCCGTGGCGGCGATCGCGTCGGCCAGGAAGGCGAGTTCCTCACCCTTGGTGTCCGCGGTGCCCACCACATAAATGCGCTTCATCGATGCCTCCCTCTGCCGGTCCAAGTCACCCAGAGGCTCAGTGCTCTACAGAGCGTCAACCTAGCCATTCCGAAAACGAGGAGGTCATTGCAATTTTTTGAGACGCGCGTATCATATTGGTATGGATGTCTCACGTCAACACGCCGCAGCAAGCGACGACACCGCCGGGGGACCAGAGCGTGGACCGCGCGCGCGCACGAAACGGCTGATGCTGGAGACGGCGACGAAGCTGATGCAGGCAGGCGCAACACCTTCGGTCAGCGAGGTTGCCGAGGCGGCGCAGGTGTCCCGCGCCACCGCCTACCGGTATTTTCCGAGCCAGGCGGCACTGGTGCAGGCAGTGGTTAACGAGGGGCTCGGGCCGATCCTCACCTGGAAATCCACCTCTGCCGATGCCGAGCGCCGCGTCGCCGAGCTCTTCGATACGGCCATGCCGCGCATCGAGGCTTTCGAGGCCACATTCAAGGCGGCGTTGAAACTGTCGCTCGATCAGTGGGCGCGGCGCCAGGCCGGCACTTTGGGCAGCGAACCGACCTTCAAGCGCGGCCACCGCGTCGAGTTGCTTCAGGACGCGCTCGCTCCGCTCAAGGGCCGGCTGCCGCCGCGCGACCTTCAGCGGCTGGCGCAGGCGCTGTCGCTGATCTTCGGCGTCGAGGTGCTTATCGTGCTGAAGGACATCTGGGGACTGGACGGTCGCCGGATGATGTCTGTCGCCCAGTGGGCGGCGGTCGCCCTGGTGCGCGCGGCGATCGCGGAATCAGTCTCCGAAGCACAAGCGATCGAACCAACAAGGGTCACGAAATAGCAGGTATCTGGTTCTACCAGATTTGCATGCCGGCTGCTGATATTAACCGCAATGCTGAAGCATGAACAAGGCTGATGTCTATCAATGAGTAGGAAAATTTAGGAAAAACAGGCAGATAAGGCTGGAATTCGAGACTTCGAGCTGTCACCATTGCTCAAGAAAGGGCTTGACGAAGCTTCAAAATTGGTAATACCAGATCAAAGGAGAAAAGCGGATCGAAAGTGAGGGCTGCGATCCATTTCCGGACGGGCGAGGAGGCTCCAAACCGGAAGGCGCGACCAAGGGAGGAACTACCAGGGCCGGCCCCGTTTGCCGGCTCGCTTGATACGGTAGAATGCGCACAAGGGAGGAAACATCATGCGCAAGATAGTGACCAGCTTGCTTGCTGGTATCGGCTTGACACTTGCCTGCGGAACATCCGTCTACGCCCAGGACAAATCGCTCACCATCTTCTGGGCGGAATGGGATCCTGCCAACTACCTCCAGGAACTCGGCAACGAGTACGAGAAGGAAACCGGCGTCAAGATCACGGTGGAAACCACGCCCTGGGCCGACTTCCAGACCAAGGCCTTCACCGAGTTCAACGCTCATGGCGATGCCTACGACCTGGTCGTCGGCGACTCGCAGTGGCTCGGCGCCGGGTCGACCGGTGGCCACTATGTCGACCTCACCGACTTCTTCAACAAGCACAAGCTCGGCGAGGTGATGGCGCCGGCGACGGTGAAGTACTACGCCGAATATCCTGGCAACAGCGGCAAGTACTGGGCCATCCCGCTCGAAGGCGACGCCGTAGGCTGGTCCTATCGCAAGGATTGGTTCGAGGATCCCAAGGAGAAGGAAGCCTTCAAGGCCAAATACGGCTACGACCTCGACGTGCCGAAGGATTTCAAGGCGCTGCGCGACATCGCCGAATTCTTCCACCGGCCGGACCAGAAGAGATACGGCATCGCCATCTACACCGACAATTCCTATGACGCGATGGCGATGGGCTTCGAGAACGCGCTGTTCTCCTATGGCGGCGAACTGGGTGACTATTCGACCTACAAGGTCGACGGTTTCATCAACTCCGACAAGGCTGTCGCCGCGCTCGACGCCTATAAGGAGCTTTACAAGTTCACGCCTCCGGGCTGGGCCAAGTCGTTCTTCGTCGAGGACAACCAGGCGATCACCGAAAACCTGGCCGCGATGAGCATGAACTACTTCGCGTTCTTCCCCTCGCTGATCAACGAGGCGTCGAACCCGAACGCCAAGAACACCGGCTTCTTCGCCAATCCTCCCGGGCCGAACGGCGACCAGTTCGCCGCACTCGGTGGCCAGGGCATCTCCGTCGTCTCCTACTCGCAGAAGCAGGACGAGGCGATGAAGTTCCTCGAATGGTTCATCAAGGACGAGACCCAGAAGAAGTGGGCGGCACTCGGCGGCTACACCTGCAGCGCAGCCGTGCTCAAGTCGGAAGAGTTCCAGAATGCGACGCCCTACAACAAGGCCTTCTACGAGACCATGTTCAAGGTGAAGGATTTCTGGGCGGTGCCGGAATATGCCGAACTGCTCCAGCAGCTCAACCAGCGCGTCTATCCCTACATGATCGGCGGCGAAGGCACCGCCAAGGAAACGCTCGACGCACTGGCCGCCGACTGGAACGCGACCTTCAAGAAATACGGCCGCGGCCAATAATCGTTCATGTCCCACGGAGGGGGCGCTCATGCCTCCTCCGTTTCTTTTTCTTCAAGCGGGAGCAGGGTCTTGGCGACCACGATGATCACCACGCTGGACAGATCTTCACGCGCGGCCGCGCGTGGCCTTAGCGATATTTCGATCCGCAATCTTTTCATCATCCCGACGATCCTGTTCCTGATCGTCTTCAACATCTTTCCGCTGATCTATTCGCTCGGCTATTCCTTCACCGATTTCCGCGCCTCGACCAACGCGCCGGCGAATTTCGTCGGGTTGCAGAACTACCGCGACCTGCTCAGCGATCCTTATGTCTGGTCCAACTTCGCGATCACCGCCAAATACGTGATCATCTCGGTCGCCGGACAGTTGCTGGTCGGTTTCGGCGTGGCGATGCTGCTCAACCGCGATATTCCGCTGAAGGGGCTGCTGACGACCCTGCTGCTGCTGCCGATGATGCTGTCGATGGCCGTCGTCGGCCTGTTCTGGAAACTGCTCTACGATCCGTCATGGGGCGTCATCAACTATGCGCTTGGGCTTGGCAATTTCGAGTGGCTGGCCGACCCCAAGATGGCACTCTACGCGGTGGCGCTGACCGACATCTGGATGTGGTCGCCCTTCGTCATGCTGCTGTCGCTGGCCGGCCTCTCGGCGGTGCCGAAGCACCTCTACGAAGCCGCCGCTATCGACCGCGCCGGTCCGTTCTACACCTTCTTCCGCATCACCTTGCCGCTGGTCGCGCCGATCCTCATGATCGCCGTCATCTTCCGCACCATGGAAGCGTTCAAGACCTTCGATCTGGCCTACATCCTGACCACCCAGCCGACGGCTGAACTGATCTCGATCCGGCTCTACAAGATGGCGTTCCAGGAATGGCAGACCGGGCGCTCCTGCGCGCTCGCCTACATCGTGCTGATCATGGTGCTGGCCATCACCAACATCTACGTCAAATATCTCAACAAAGTGAAGGAGCGCTGAGATGGCCGCCGTCCGCACTTCTTCCGAGATCGCCCTCAACCGCGTCGCAATCGTCGCCGTGCTGGTGGCGACAGTGATCTTCCTGGCGCCGATCTACTGGATCGCCTCGACGGCGTTCAAGCCGCGCAATCTTGCCACCACCATCCCGCCGACGGTCGTGTTCCAGCCGGAGATATCGCCCTTCGTGAAGCTGTTCACCAAGCGCTCGCAATTGCGCAGCCCGCCTTCGCCGGAAGAATACGCGGCGGCGCCCTGGTGGGAACGCGTCGTCTTCGACGGCGGCGAAAAGATCGTGCGCGACGGCAAGGGCCAGGTGCAATGGTCGGGCTATCCGAACCGTTTCATGAATTCGCTGATCGTCGCGATCACTTCGACGGTGCTGGCGGTCGGCATGGGTACGTTCACCGCCTATGGCTTCTCGCGCTTCAGGGTCAAAGGCGAGGCGGACCTTTTGTTCTTCATCCTGTCGACCCGCATGCTGCCGCCCGTGGTGGTGGCGATCCCGATGTTCCTGATGTACCGGGCGGTCGGCCTCAACGATTCCCATATCGGGCTGATCATCCTCTACACCGCCTTCAACCTGTCCTTCTCGGTTTGGCTGATGAAGGGTTTTATGGACGAGATCCCGAAGGAGTACGAGGAAGCGGCGCTCGTCGACGGCTATACGCGCATGGAAGCCTTCTTCAAGATCGTGCTGCCCGAAGCCGCCACCGGCATCGCCGCGACGGCCGTGTTCTGCTTCATCACGGCATGGAACGAATATGCCTTCGCGCTGATCATGACCAATCGCCGCGCCCAGACCGCACCGCCGTTCATCCCGAGCCAGGTCGGCTCCGGGCTGCCGGACTGGACGGTGATCGCCGCCGGCACTTTCCTGTTCCTGCTTCCTGTCGCCATCTTCACCTTCCTGCTTCGTAATCACCTGTTGCGCGGCATGTCCTTCGGAGCGATCCGCAAATGAGCTTTCGCGCCATCAACCAGAAATATCTGGAACCAGGCAGCCAGGTGCTGATGGTGCTCGGCATCGTTGCGCTCTGCCAACCCTGGAACTTGCTGCTGCACAGCTATGGGCTGACCATCATCCTGATCGGCCTGATCGGCTTCAACATCACCTCCAAGATCGCACCGCAAGAGGAAGCCGGAACCGGCCAGTCAGGCGATCCGCAGCGAAATCCGGGAGCGCAGCATTGACCCAGATCGAGCTTCGCGGCGTCCAGAAGTTCTTCGGCGCCGTCCAGGTCATCAAGGACCTCAACCTCAAGATCGAAGACAACGAGTTCATCGTGCTGCTCGGCCAGTCGGGCTGCGGCAAGACGACGACGCTGCGCGCCATTGCCGGGCTGGAGACGATCGACGAGGGCGACATCCTCATCGACGGCAAGCCCATCCAGCATCTGAAGGCCGCCGATCGCGACATCGCCATGGTCTTCCAGTCGTTCTCGCTGTACCCGCATATGAGCGTCTACGAGAACATCGCCTTTCCCTTGCGCGCCACGCGAAAGAGCAAGAGCGAAATCGACCAGGAAGTTCGCTCGGTCGCCAAGACGCTGCAAATCACGGACCTGCTCGGCAAGAAACCGTCGGCGCTGTCGGGCGGCGACATGCAGCGCGTGGCGATCGGCCGGGCACTGGTGCGGCGGCCGAAAGCGATGCTGATGGACGAGCCGATCGGCGCGCTCGACGCCAAGCTGCGCGAGGAGATGCGGGCCGAGATCAAGCGGCTGCACATCAAGCAAGGCTCGACCACCATCTACGTCACCCATGACCAGATCGAGGCGATGAGCCTCGCCGATCGCATCGTCATCATGCATGAGGGGGTTCTCCAGCAGGTCGGCTCCCCCGACGAGGTCTATTCGCACCCGGCCAACCTCTTCGTCGCGCAATTCGTCGGCAGTCCGGTGATGAACGTGGCCGACGCGGCGGTGGCCGAAAAAGCCTCGTCGGCCTCGGTGACGGTGGGCGATGCGCCAACCGGTTTCGAATTCCCGCGCGCGCTCCTGTCGAAGCTGAACGGCCATGCGGGCGGCCGGCTGGCACTCGGCATCAGGCCGGAAGGCGTCCTCATCAGCCGTGAGGCGGCGGAGGGCTTCATGGCGGTCGAGACGCAGATCGTCGAGCCGCTCGGCTCGTTCGACATCGTCGACCTGAAAGTCGGCTCCAAGATGCTGCGCGCCCGCACCAAGAGCGGCTTCATTTCAGGTCCCGGCGAGAGGGTGTTCGCCAGGATCGATCCGACACAGGCGCATTTCTTCGACGCGGCGAGCGGCAAGTCGCTCGGAGTGAGACTCTGATGGCCCATATCCAGCTCAAGAATATCTCCAAGACGTTCGGCAATCACACGGCCCTGACCGGGCTCGACCTCGACATCGCCGATGGCGAGTTCTTCGTCCTGCTCGGCGAGACGGGCGCGGGCAAGACAACGACGCTGCGGCTGATCGCCGGACTGGAAAAACCGAGCGAGGGCCAAGTCTTCATCGACGGGATCGACGTTGCCGACTGGGGCGCCGCGGAGCGCGACGTGGCGCTGGTGCTACAGCAATATTCGCTCTACCCGCGCTATACGGTGCGCGAAAACCTCGAATTCCCGCTGAAGCCGAAGATCCGGCGGCTGCCCGACGCCGAAATCAAGGACCGCGTCGACCGCGCGGCGCGGACGCTCAGGATCGAGCATCTGCTCGACCGCAAGACCGACCGGCTGTCGGGCGGCGAGATGCAGCGCGTCTCGATCGGCCGGGCCATCGTGCGCAAGCCGCGCGTGTTCCTGATGGACGAGCCGCTGTCGGCGCTCGACGCCAAGCTGCGCGAGGCGCTGCGCACGGAACTGAAGAACCTGCAGATGCAGCTCGGCGCCACCTTCCTGTTCGTCACCCACGACCAGATCGAGGCGATGTCCATGGGCGACAAGGTGGGCGTGCTCAACCATGGCCGCATCGTCCAGACCGGCACGCCGCATGAGATCTACAACAATCCGCGCGACACCTATGTGGCGAGCTTCGTGGGCTCGCCGCCGATGAACCTCATCGACGGCAGGGTGGTCAACGATCGTGCGGTCATGGCGCCGCTGAATTTCGAATTGCCGCTTTCAGGGGGAGCCAAGGCGAGTGCGGCGACCGACGGTCGCCCGCTCGTCTTCGGCATCCGCCCCGAGGACGTCTATCTCGAGAGCGGTGCGCCGGTCGAGGCGCGCGTCCACGACGTCGAAAACCATGGCGTGGAAAAGATCCTGACGTTGCGCGTGGGCGAGACCACGCTGCGCGCCACGGTGCCGGCGCGGACCGATGTCGCGATCGAGCAGCCGGTGCGCTTTGCCTGGAATCCGGACAAGGTGGTGCTGTTCGACAAGGGCAGCGGCGTGAGTTTGCGGCACGCCGGATGAGGCGAATATCGCGAATGCGATGTTCCGGACAGCGCCCTAAACAAAAAGCCCGCCTTGCGGCAGGGCAAGGAATCCGGGTTAACGGGTCCCTCCGGAGCCTTCGTCGGTGCGCTGTTGATGAAGCATTGAACGGAAAAACCCGCCTGTGCGGCGGGTCCTTGGCGCAACTCAGCACCATAACCAAATATCTACCATAGTTGCCTTCACCCAGTCAAGAAAAAATTCCTATCATGGGAAACTGGCACAGCGGGACTGGCTGTGGTCAGGTCTTGTTAACCCGAGTTCTGAGCCTCCGAGCAATGCCGGCCGGACAGCCGTCCCGCACCTCTACTTCGGCAGGTAGGTCTCATAGGGCTCGGTGTTGATCAGCAGGATCACGCATTCCGTGTCCGAGAGGCAGGCGTCGTCATGCATCTCGTTGGCCTTCTGGGTCCAGTAGGATCCGGGAGGCAACTCGACCTTGCTCGCCTCGCCGCCTTCCATCCGCCAGTGCGCCCATAGACCCTGGATCACCACGGCGCGATAATCGGCGGTGTGCGCGTGAACAGGAGCGCGCCAGTTGCCCGGGACTTTCAGCAAGGTACCCGCGGGGCCCTTGGCCCTTTCTCCCCATAGCGGTCCGAGACGCTGCGGTTGGTCCGGCGCCTCAGAAACATAGGGAATCTTGCTGGCTGGCAGATAGCTGTCCTCAAGGGCGAAGGCACGGCCGGGGATAGTGAGCATTGCGGCCAGCGTCAGGATTTTTAAGTGATTTGGCATCGCTTCTCCTCTTCGGGCCGACTTGCCGCCAGCGCTCGTCTGTTGGATGACAAGCTATTGCAAATGGCCAAGCCGGGAATGGCATTCTGTCCGGAACACTTGGCAATTCATCCAGGCCGGAAATCGCCACTGCAAACAGCGTTGATTTAGCCTTTTCCCGAGGCGCCGCCCGCGGCGCGCAAATGGCTGGGCGCGCTGCCGACGATGCGCTTGAAGGCCCGGCTGAACGACGCTTCCGAATCGTAGCCCAATCTGGCGGCGATCACCGACACCCGCATCCCTTCTTCCTCGAGCCACCGCCTTGCCTGATGCATGCGCGCCCATCTCGCGGGCCAGCGCTTCGACGGTCCAGTTCCTGTCAGGCTGCCGATGAATGGCGACCAGCACGCGGCCGATGTCCCGATCCTTGATCGCCGCGATCCAACCCGTGATGTCACCGGCGCTGTTCTCCACCCAGGAGCGGATGATGGCTGCGGCCAATACATCGGCCAGCCGCGCCAGCATCATGCCGGAGCCGGCCCGGTTCCTCGTCGCCTCGTCGGCCATGGCTTCCAGCAAATGCGGGATGCCTGGCTCGCCGGCCATCAGCTCCTTCGCGCGCAGCATATCCGGCATCATGGCCAGCAGTGGATGCGAGCCATCGTGGTTGAAGTGCATGCTGCCGCAGAACAGCAGCGTTTTTGCACCATGGCCGCCGTTCGAGACGGCGTAGACATTGTCCTGCAGGGGCTCGACGCTGTAGACATTGTCCTGCAGGGGCTCGACGCCGTAGCTTTCGAGCGGTTCGGCTTGCACACCGGGTGCGCTGGCGAGGATATGCTCGGCGCCCCGCGGCAACAGCAATACATCGCCGGCTTTCAATTCCATCCATTCGCCTGGTGGCGAAAGCAGCCAGCATCCGGCACGGCCGATGAAGTGAAACCGCGCCGCCTTCTGCACCGGAAAGAGCACGGCCCAAGGCGCGCCCAGTTCGCAGCGGCCATAGTCGACGCCCTCGAGGCGCAGCGCGCGCAACATCTCGGTCAACGCACCCCCCGGGGCCGGCACAGTGTCGTTGGGCGAGGTCAAGTCCATGCCGATTCCTACAGCAGTTCAGCGTCCCACGGAAACGCTGAACTGCTGTATCTCTTCGGGCAATTCCGGACGGAATTGCTCCAGCCTGGAGTCACGGCCTGGCGCTTCAGCCGGCCTGGCGGATCTCAGCATGTTCCTCGGCACGCAGGTGGCTGGGAGCCGAGCCGATGACGCGCTTGAAGGCCCGGCTGAAGGCGGCGTCCGACTCATAACCCAGGCGTGTGGCGACGACGGAAATCTTCTGGCGATCGCGCACCAGCCATTGTCGGGCCTGGTGCATGCGCACCTGGGTGACGTACCTGGCCGGCGTCTCGCCGACAATGGTGGCAAAACGCTCGGCAAAGCCCGATCGCGAGGCGCCCATCATCCTGGCGAGCGCCTCGACGGTCCAGTCACGGTCCGGCTCGAGATGGATGGCGGCCAGAACGCGCCCGATGTCCGGGTCCCTGACCGCCGCGATCCAACCGCTGGAATCGCCGCAGCCGCGCTCGACCCATGAGCGGATCACGGTGGCGGCAAGGACGTCGGCGAGCCGCGCCAGAATGCCGCCGGAGCCGACGCGCTCCATCGTCACTTCACGCGCCATCGAGTCCAGGAGATGCGGAATACCCGGCTCATAAGCTTCGAGTTCATGCGCGCGCATGACATCAGGCATCATGCCGAGCAGGGGATGCAGGCCATCGATGTTGAAGTACATGCTGCCGAAAAACAGCAGCGTGCCCGGACAGCGACCATCGGGGCACATGGCTTCATTGGACATGCAATAGACGTTCTTGCAGACTTCTTCGGCCGCGTAGCCCTGGATCGGCCAAGCCTTGGTGCCCGGTTCGCTTGCCAGCACATGCGCTGCGCCACGCGGCAGCAGTGCCGCGTCGCCCGCCTTGAGCTCGACCCACTCGCCCGAGGGCTGCATCAGCCAGCAGCCCTTGCGGCCGATGAAGTGGAATCGCGCCGCTGCCTGGGCCGGAAACTGGATGCCCCAAGGCTCCCGCATTTCGCAACGGGCGTAGTCGACACCGTCGAGACGCAGCCCGCGCAATATGTCTGTCAGCGGATCGCCAGTGGTCGGAATTTTGGACGAACGGTCAAACATAATGGTGTTTCTAGCATGGAAACTCCAGGCCGTCACTCCCTATGTTGCAGTGCAGCCAAATGTTGCGCTGCAACTTCATCGGAGACTGACCATGGCCGAACCCGCGACGGGCGTCGTCGACGCCGCCCTATTGAACACTGTCGATCAGGAGGAACGAACAGAGCCGGCATGGGGCGCCGTCGTCTCGCTGGCGCTTGGTGTTTTCGGTCTCGTTACGGCGGAATTCCTGCCCGCCAGCCTGTTGACGCCGATGGCGAGCGATCTCGGCGTCAGCGAAGGCGTTGCGGGACAGGCGGTCACCGCGACCGCGATCGTCGGCGCCATTGCCGCTCCGACAATGGCGATCATAACACGGCGCATGGACCGCCGGCTGGTGATGTGGATGCTGACGGCATTCCTCATCGCCTCGAACCTTTTGGCCGCCTTTGCCTCGTCGCTGTCCATGCTTCTGCTTGCCCGCGTCGTGCTCGGCGTTGCGCTGGGCGGCTTCTGGGCGATGTCGGCGGCCATGGCGTTGCGGCTGGTGCCGATGCGGCTGATGCCGCGCGCCATGTCGATCATCCTGACCGGCGTTTCGCTGGCCACCGTCACCGCCGCCCCTGTCGGCGCCTATGTCGGCGATATCTGGGGCTGGCGCACGGCTTTCATGATCGCCACGGTCGTCGCCGCGCTGGCGTTGCTGGTGCAGGTGGCCACCATTCCGAAGCTGCCGCCGATGGGCGTGGCAAGTTTCCGCACTTTGCTCGAGGTGCTGGAGCGCCCGTCGATCAGGGTGGCGCTGCTGGTCGTGCTGCTGGTCGCTTCGGGGCACTTTGCCGGCTTCACCTATGTGCGCCCCTTCCTCGAGAAGATCCCGATGCTCGGCATCGAGACAATCTCGCTGGTGCTCCTGGCCTATGGCATAGGCGGCTTCTTCGGCAATATCGCCGGCGGCATCCTGGCCGAACGCAATCTCAAGGCCGCCGTCGCGCTGGCACCCCTGCTGATCGCAGTGGCCGCCGCCTCGATGCTGGTCTTCGGCGCCTCGCCGGCGATCGCCGCCGCCGCCGTGGCGGCCTGGGGCTTTGCCTTCGGCGCGGTGCCGGTCGGGCTGCAGACATGGCTGGTGCGGGCCGCGCCCGATCAAGCCGAGAGCGCCGGCGGCCTGATGGTCTCCACCTTCCAGGTGGCGATTGCGCTCGGCGCCGTCTTTGGCGGCCTGCTGGTCGATCATGCCGGCGTCGCCAGTGCCTTCGCCTATTGCGGCGTGGCGACTTTGCTGGCGGCAGTCGTGGTGTTTCTGCTCGGCCCAAAACGCGCCGAGTAGGCTCTCCCGACAAGCATCCCTGACTTGCGCAACGGCCCGAGAACCATCATGGTTCTCGGGCCGTTGCCTTTGCGATGGCGGCGTCGCTGACAGGCAGACGCGGCAGGCTGCCGGCGAAACTCAGGCTGAACGCCCATCGAAGTCGAAGATCGACAAGGCGGACGGATCGACATCGGTGACACAGTTGACGTTGATGTAGGCGCTGCGTTCACTCCCCTCGCGCACATCCTCGGCGAAAGGATGGATGCCGCAGGTGCGACAGAAGCGGTGCGCGATGGCGCAGTTGCCGAATGTGTAGGTGCCGATCTCGTCGCTCCAGGCCAGCACCCGCAGCGCCTGATGCGGAACGGCGCACAGCAAGGCGCCCTTGCGCGAGCAGATCGAGCAATTGCACCGCACGGCTTCGGTCAGTTCCGCCTCGAACTCGAAGGCGACCTTGCCGCAATGACAGCTGCCTTTGTAGAGCATCGTTCTCTTCCTTGCGTCCGCCAGGGGTGCAAAACCGCCCGCGCCGGGTTAAGTCTCGGCACGCCACGCGCTGGCTGCTAAGCTTAAGACGTCCCAGAGGTCCGGAGTCCGACACCGAAGATGCAATCCGTCCGCGATCACCTGGAAACTATCCTTGCGCGTCTCGCCGCCCGTGCCGGTGAAGAACGTGTGTTCACGAAACTCTATACCGAAGCCGCGCGAGCCGCAGCCGATGCCGCCGACGCGCGGCGGAGGGCCGGCGTGAGGCTCGGACCGCTCGACGGAACGATCATTTCGATCAAGGACCTGTTCGATGTCTGCGGCGAGGCGACCACGGCCGGATCACTGCTGCTCAAGGATGCTGCGCCGGCAATTGGCGACGCCATGATTGTGCGCCGGCTGCGGCAAGCCGGCGCGGTGATCATCGGCAAGACCAACATGACCGAGTTCGCCTTTACCGCCATCGGCGACAACCAGCACTATGGCACGCCTGGCAACGCGACCGATGCCGACCGCATTCCCGGCGGGTCTTCCTCGGGCGCCGGCGTTTCCGTCGGCGAGGGGACGAGCGAAATCTCCATTGGTTCCGACACCGGCGGGTCGATCCGTATTCCGGCGGCACTCAACGGCGTCGTCGGCTTCAAGCCGACGGCGCGGCGGGTGCCGCTCACAGGCGCCTTTCCGCTGTCGGCCACGCTGGACTCGGTCGGCCCGCTCGCCCGCACCGTGGCGCAATGCGCCGCGGCCGATGCGGTGATGGCGGGCGAGGACTTGGCGCTGCCTGCGCCACTCGCCCTTGCGGGGCTGCGCATCGGTCTCCCGCGCGGCGTGCTTTTCGGAGAGACTGAAGGCGCGGTGGCAGCAGCGTTCGAGCGCTGCCTCGGCAAGATCGAGCAGGCCGGCGCACGGGTCGCGGACCTGTCGATCGACGACCTGATCGCCGACCTTCGCGCGGTCACAAAACGCGGTTCGATCGCCGCGATGGAAGGGGCCGAAGTGCATGCAGACTGGCTGGCGGCGGGCTCTCCGGTGCCGGTTGACCCGCATGTGAGCGGACCCTTGTCGCGGGCGGCAATGCTGCCGACCCCGGTTTACATCAGGGCACTGCGTCGCCGTGCCGTGCTGGCCGCCGCCATGGATGAGCGGCTGACGTCGGTCGATGTGCTGGCCCTGCCAACCACGCCGGTGACAGCGCCGACCATCGTCTCCCTGGCGCAAGATGCCGGTCTGCGCGATCGCACGGAGGGCCTGCTGCTGCGCAACACGCAGGTGGCCAACCAGTTCGATCTCTGCGCGATCTCGCTGCCGATACCAGGCATGGCGCTGCCGGCCGGCTTGATGCTGGTGGCGCGCCACGGCCACGACCGCCGTCTGCTGAGCATCGCCGCTGAAGTGGAGAGATTGCTGGGCGGCTGATCGGGACTGAACCGAATGTCAGTGTGAAGAGCAGTGCTTGCGTTCGCTGTCCTTGGCGGCGCGCTCGACGGCCGTCGCGATCAGCCACGGCAGGCTGTATTGCTTGCCGGTGATGGTCTGGGTGCGTCGCTCGATCGATCCCCTGACGACAATCTTGCCGGCAGAGAGCGCATCCGACGCCTCGACCATCGCCTTGTCCTTCGTCGGCAATCCGCCGGTGTCGATCGACACGCCTTTGATGATCTTGCCGGTGGCGAGGTCGAGCACGCTGTTCGATGGGCAGGGAGCCTTGAAGCAGCGCAGCCCGTTGTCGCAATAGACATAGCTGCTTTCGGCCGCGGCGAGCGAGGGCAGCAGGCCCGCTGAAGTGGTGGCAAGGCACAGGAATGCGAGGCGGAGAACGGACATGGCTCCAGCGTCGCGAAGAATTGGGGCGAAACGGCGATGGTCTAGCTGTCGGCGGGAAACCGTCGCCGATAATGCCCGACCACTTCCGGGTTGCGCAGATTGACCGGCAATTTGCCTGCCAGGACCAGCAGGGCCTCGCCGGCCGCGCCAACGCCCATGCGCATCATCGATTCCTCGGTGATGCCGGCCATGTGCGGGGTGATGACGACATTGTCGAAGCTGAAATAGGGATGATCCGATGGCAGCGGCTGCGTCGAGAACACGTCGAGCGCGGCACCGCCGATGCGGCGCTCCCGCAAGGCCTCGATCAGCGCGTCGTCATCGACGACGGGCCCGCGCGACACGTTGATCAGCAGCGCGTTGGGTTTCATGCGCGATATGCGTTCGCGGCTGATCAGGCCGCGCGTTTCCGGCGTCAGCGGACAGCACAGGACGATGATGTCGCTCTGCTCGACCAGCGCGTCGATCGACAGGAAGCCGACCTTGTCCGGCGCCGGCTGCATGCTGCGGGTCGTTGCGACCACTTTCAGGTCGAACCCATGCACGGCGATATGGCCAACGGCCTGTCCGACGGCGCCGAGACCGACGATGCCGATCGTCTTGCCGGCGAGCTCGATGTTGGAATTGGCGTGCTCGCGACCGGCAAGCCAGCCCTTGGCGCGCAGGTCGCGGTCGACGACACGAAACTGCCGAAGCAGGGCGAGGGCTGCAAACATCACATGCTCGGCCACCGAGCGTGCGTTGACCGCCGGCACGTTGGCGACCAGCACACCTGCCGCGGTCGCTGCTTCCATCGGGATCATGTCGAGCCCGGCGCCATGGCGGATCGCTGCCCGCAACCTGGTGGCACCCTCGAACAGCAGGGGCGGCAGGGGCGCGCGCACAATGACGATGTCGGCATTCCTCGCCTCGGCGGCCAGCGTGCCCGGATCGATGGCCGAGGCGACGACAAGCTCACCCGCCCCCGCCAGCATGGCCGCGGCGCGCGGATGCAGTCTGTGCGTCGACAGGATGCGCGTCATCCCCGTCAGGCCTGTTCGAGCGTCGGGTTTTGCGGCGCCGCCCCGAGGCCTTCGATCAGCCCCTTCCAGTAGCTTTCCGCGCCCTGCAGGTGGGCGCTCATCAGCGCCTGGGCGAGATTGCCGTCGCGCCGCAGCAGCGCCTCGTATATCTGGATGTGTTCGGCATGCGAGCGCACGCTGCGCTCCGGATCGTTGAAGTAGATCGGCAGGCGCTGCTCGCCCATCAAA
This sequence comes from Mesorhizobium sp. BR1-1-15, assembly GCF_020165475.1. NCBI lineage: Bacteria > Pseudomonadati > Pseudomonadota > Alphaproteobacteria > Hyphomicrobiales > Phyllobacteriaceae > Mesorhizobium > Mesorhizobium sp. BR1-1-15. The sequence goes on from NZ_JAIUIF010000010.1 coordinate 181,438, forward strand.
TAGTAAACGCTGCAGATGTTGTGGAAGACGCCATTCTTGGTGGCGCGCACGATCTCGAGATGGAATTCGCGGTCCTCCTTGGCGAGGCCTTCGCCTGCCGCGATGCGTTCTTCCGAGGCCTTCAGGATCTCGCGCAGCCGTTCGAAATTCTCCTCGGTGGCACGCGAGCATGCAAGTTCGGCCGCCTTGATCTCATGGATCTTGCGCAATTCGACCGTCTCGTAGATCTGCAAGGGATCGAGCGGCAGGCCGGCGCGCGCGAACAGCGCCAGCGCCTCGACGCTGGCCTGCTTGGTGTCGATATAGATGCCGGACTTGGCCCTGCGCTCGACGATGCGCATGGCCTCGAGAATGGCCAGCGCCTCGCGGATCTGGCCGCGGCTGACGCCGAAATGCTCCGCCAGTTCGCGTTCCGACGGGGTTCGGCCCGTCTCCTTGTCGGAATGGGAGAACAGATAGGCGGCAAGCTCCGCGAGAAGGTTGTTTTCTTTCATCGTCAATTGCGTTGCGCGTGCGCCTCCAGGAATCGCTCCGAAATGGTGAATCCCAATCCGGGTTTTTCGGGGATCGCTATCATACCGTCCCTGGCTTCGACAGTCTCTTCGACAAGGTCGTGGATCATCGGATTGGCACCGAGCGAGTATTCGACGGTGAAGCTCGACGGCGAGGCGGCGCAGACATGCAGCCCGGCGAAGAAGCAGGGCGCGCCGGCCCATAGATGCGGCGCAAAGCGCAGGTTGAAGGCGCTGGCGATGGTTCCGATCTTCATGGCCTCGCTGATGCCGCCGCAGAAGGCGGGATCGGGCTGGAAGATGTCGGCGGCCTTGAGCACGGCGAGGTCGCGGAAGGCATAGCGGGTCGCATCGCTTTCGCCGGTGGCGATCGGTATGGCGCCGGAGGCACGGACTTCGGCAAGGCCGGACTTGTCGTCGGCGATCACCGGCTCCTCGAACCAGGCAAGGTCGAGATCGCCGGCGAGATGGATGAAACGCTTGGCCTCCGCCACCGTATAGGTGCCATGGGCGTCGACCATCAACTCGACGTCGGGGCCGAGCGCCTCACGGGCGGCGCGAACGCGAGCGGCCGACACATGCGCGGCGCCATCCATGGCGCCGATGCGCATCTTCAGCGCCTTGAAGCCGCCCCTGGCGACATAGGATTTGAGCTGGTCGCCGATCGCGTCGGCGGACGCCCAGCCACCCGAGGCGTAGGCCGGCATGCGATCGAGCTTGCGCCCACCGATCAGCCGCCAGACCGGCTGCCCGAGCGATTTGCCCAGTATGTCCCAGAGCGCGATGTCGACGGCGCTGATGGCGGCCACGCTCATGCCGCGCCGCGCCAGCTGCGGCATGGCATGGCCGGCGCGCGCCGCGCTGTCGTGGCGCACGCCGTTGTAGAGCATTTCCCAGATGATGCCGATATCGGCCGGATCGCGGCCGACGAGCTGCGGCCCGACCTCGCGGTTCAGCATATGGACGAGCGCACCATAGCTGCCGGCGCTGCCGGCGGCGTTCTTGCCTTCGCCCCAGCCGACCAGCCCGTCATCGGTTTCGATGCGCAGGATGGCGGCGTCGAAGGTCGTCACCTGACCGAAATCGCTGCGGTGCTGCTTGGCCGCCTCGATCGGTATGCGAATCCACCAGGCCTGGACGCTTTTGATGCGCATGGTCTTCCCCGGCCCTGCCGCCGGATGGCGGGAGGGCTCATTCCCAATCGGATCGGCTACTTGATCAGCGGCAGCAACGTTTCGGCAGTGATCCGCATCTGGTCGGTGTAGAACTTTTCCGTCAGCACGCTGGAGCCGTGATCCTGGATGAATTTGAGCTGCTCGGGCGAGATGTCGACCGGGTGGCGTTCGACCATGTCGGGGTAGGGCGCGGCCGGGGTGCGGTCGACAGGCGCGACGAACTCGTTGGTCAGCGCCCCGTCATAGCCGACCTCCCGCAAGGTCGCGACGATCTTCGGCCAGTCGATCTGGCCAAGGCCTGCGGCGAAGCGGTTATTATCGGCGACATGGAAGTCGAACAGGCGCTTCCCGACCTTACGGATCGCGTCGTAAACGTTAAATTCCTCCATATGGAGGTGGTAGGCGTCCAGGCAGACGCCACATTCCGGGCTGACAGCGTCGGCCAGCGCCAAGGCCTGGGCGCCGCGATTGAACAGGTAGGTCTCGAAACGGTTGAGCGGCTCGACCGCGATCTTGACGCCGACCTTCTTGGCGTGGGTGAAGCACTCCCTGGTGGCATCGACCACCCACTTCCATTCCTCTTCCTCAGTGCCGTCCGGCACGACCTTGCCGACGGTCGCGGGAACCAGCGTGATGATCTCGCCGTCGAGTTCGCTGACCATGGTCAACACGTCCTTGACGTATTGCACGGAGCGCTCGCGCTGGCCCTGGTCCCGGGCGGCAAGGTTGCGTTCGCCCAGCATCAAGGTCACGGCGCCCCAGCAGCGTATGCCGTGCTCCTTCAGGAGCGCGCGCGTCTCCTTGGTCTTGTACTGGTCGGGCTCGCCGGAAATCTCGATCGACTCATAGCCGAATTTCTTGATGCGCTTGAGCGTCGTCTCCAACGGTTCCGCGCGCATCCAATTGTGCGTCGAAAGATGCATGGTCTGTCCTTCCCGGATCGTCCCTAATGGTTCGCCTGCAACATGCCGTCACCGGATGTGACGGACGGTTCCTCCCCAAGGCGTTCCAGCATTTCTTCGCAAACTGGTTCGACCAATTGGGCCCACGACGAGGTCTACAGCAATTTCCAACGCGCGGCAAGAACTGTGCGATGGCAACTTTCTCTCTGGATTACTCCATTGATTATATTGGACTATGCTGCCCTCCCGTGGCGCGGCGGAGGGCTCTGAATGTGAGTGGCAAGGCTTGACCAAATCGCCACGTTTGGTAATACCAGAATGACAATGCACGCAAGTGACCGTTGAGAACAGACCAAAGTGGCTGGCCCTGTCTTCAATCGGCGCTATGCTCGGTCGCGACAACAATGAGGGAGGATGCCGATGCCGACGACGATGAAGGGCCCTGGACTGTTCCTGGCGCAGTTCGCGGGCGATGCAGCGCCGTTCAATTCGCTTGCATCGATCACAAAATGGGCGGCCGGCCTCGGCTATAAAGGCGTGCAGATCCCGACCTGGGACGCGCGCTTGTTCGACCTCCAGAAGGCTGCGTCTTCCAAGGCCTATTGCGACGAGGTGAAGGGCATCTGTGCCGACGCCGGCGTCGAGATCACCGAACTATCGACGCATCTGCAGGGGCAATTGGTGGCGGTGCATCCGGCCTATGACGCGCAATTCGACGGCTTTGCGCCGGCTTCGGTGCACAACAACCCCAAAGCGCGGCAACAATGGGCGGTCGAACAGATGCAGTTCGGGGCCAAGGCGTCGCGCAATCTCGGGCTCGACGTCTCGGTGAGCTTCAGCGGCGCTCTGGCTTTCCCCTACCTCTATCCCTGGCCACAGCGGCCGGCCGGATTGATCGAAGAGGCGTTCGCAGAACTAGGCAAGCGCTGGAAGCCGATCCTCGATGTCTATGAGGACAATGGCGTCGACGTCGGCTACGAAATCCATCCCGGCGAGGATGTGTTCGACGGGGCGACGTTCGAGATGTTCCTCGACGCGGTCGGCGGCCACAAGCGCTGCAACATCAATTACGATCCGTCGCACTTCCTGTTGCAGCAGCTCGACTATCTCGAATTCATCGACATCTACCACGAGCGCATCAAGGCCTTCCACGTCAAGGACGCCGAGTTCAATCCGACCGGGCGGCAAGGCGTTTATTCCGGCTACCAGAGCTGGACGAACCGCGCCGGCCGCTTCCGCTCGCTCGGCGACGGACAAGTGGATTTCGGCGGCATCTTCTCCAAGCTGACGCAGTACAATTATGATTCCTGGGCGGTGCTGGAGTGGGAGTGCTGCCTGAAGCATCCGGAAGATGGCGCGGCCGAAGGCGCGCCCTTCATCCAGCACCACATTATCCGGGTGACGGAGAAGGCGTTCGACGATTTCGCCGGCGGTGCCACGGATAAGAAGGTGCTGCGCGCCATGATGGGAATCTAGCGCGGGTTTTCCCTCTCCCTCGAGGGGGAGGTATCTCAGACACGAGGGAGACGACATGGTTGGTGCATCGAAGTCGGAAACGGGAGGCGGCCCGATCCGCTATGGCATGGTCGGTGGCGGGCAAGGCGCTTTCATCGGCGCGGTGCACCGGATCGCGGCGCGCATGGACAATGAGTTCGTGCTGGTCGCCGGCGCGCTGTCGTCCGATCCGGCGCGCGCCAAGGCCTCTGCCGCCGAGCTCGGGCTCGACCCTTCGCGCAGCTACGCGTCCTATGCCGAGATGGCCAAGGCCGAGGCAAAGCGCCCGGATGGCATCGAGGCGGTGGCCATCGTCACTCCGAACAATGTGCATGTGCCGGCGGCCAGGGCGTTTCTTGAAGCCGGCATCCATGTCATCTGCGACAAGCCGCTGGCGACGACGCTGGCCGAGGCAAAGAAGCTCGCGGCGATCGTCGAGAAGACCGGCAAGGTGTTCGTGCTGACCCACAATTACACCGCCTATCCGATGATCCGCCAGGCGCGCGAGATGGTGGCCAAGGGCGTGCTCGGCGACATCCGCATCGTGCAGTCGGAATATCCGCAGGACTGGCTGACGGAGGATCTTGCCGCCACCGGTCAAAAACAGGCGGCGTGGCGTTCCGACCCCAAGCAGGCCGGCGCCGGCGGCGCGCTCGGCGACATCGGCACGCATGCCTACAATCTTGCGCGCTTTGTCTCCGGGCTGGAACTCGACACTCTGTCGGCCGATCTCGACGCCTTCGTGCCGGGACGGCAGCTCGACGACAATGTCAACGTGATGCTGCGCTTCAAGCCGGTCGGCAAGACGCATGCGGCAAAAGGCATGATCTGGGCAAGCCAGGTGGCGCCCGGCCATGAGAACGGGCTGAAGCTGCGCATCTATGGCTCGAAGGGTGGGCTGGAATGGGTGCAGGCCGACCCGAACTATCTCTGGTATACGCCGTTCGGCCAGCCCAAGCAGCTGATCACCCGCAACGGCGCCGGCGCGCTGCCGGTGGCGGGCCGTGTCAGCCGCGTTCCCTCCGGCCATCCCGAAGGCTATCTCGAAGGCTTCGCCAACATCTACCAGGAGGCCGCGCGCGCCATCCGCGCCGCGCGGCGCAAGGGCGGCAAGCCTGCCAAGGACGTCGTGTTCCCGACCATTCAGGACGGCGTGGAGGGCATGGCCTTCATCGAGGCCTGCGTGAAATCGTCGAAGAAGAATGGAGCGTGGACGAAACTTTAAATTGACCTCGCGGGGGATCAATTTTGGGGAGGGGCGTCGATGAAAATCGGCATGTGCATGTTCTTGTGGACGACGGCCGTATCGAAGAAGCACGAGCCATTGCTTCGCGACATCAAGGCCACCGGCTTCGACGGCGTCGAGATACCGATCTTTGCCGGTATGCCGGACGACTACAGGAAATTGGGCGAGCTGCTCGATCGCATAGGGCTTGAACGGACCGCCGTTTCAGCGATGGGCGATCCGGCGATGAACCTGATCTCGGCCGATGCGGCAACGCGCAAGGCCGGTGTCGACTACATGAAATGGGCGATCGATTGCGCAGATGCCCTCGGCGCCAGAACGCTGAGCGGCCCCTTGCATTCGACGCTCGGCGCCTTTTCCGGGTCCGGCCCGACCGCGGCCGAGAAGAAACGCTCCGTCGCCTCGCAGCGCGCCATCGGCGATCATGCAGGCAAGAGGAACGTCACCATCGGGCTCGAGGCGCTCAACCGCTTCGAATGCTATCTCCTCAACACGATGGCCGACCTGTCGGAGCATATCGATGCCATCGACCGGCCGCACATCAAGGCGATGTACGACACCTTCCACGCCAATATCGAGGAGGCAGACCCGATCGGCGCCTATACGAAGCATCGCAGGAATGTCGTGCATATCCATATATCGGAGAACGATCGCGGCGTGCCGGGGCGCGGCAACATCCCCTGGAAGGAAACATTCTCGGCCATCCGCAAGAGCGGCTACGACGACTGGCTGACGATCGAGGCGTTTGGACGTTCGCTGAAGGATCTCGCGGCGGCGACCAAGGTGTGGCGCGATTTTTCCGAGAGCCCGGAAGCGGTTTATCGGGATGGATATAAGCATATCAAGAACGGGTGGAAGAAGGCCGCCTAGGTGCCTTGGTCGGGCGATAGTGACGCGAACAAGACCTGCGTCGGCGACCTTTGGCGGATAGAAAGAAGCCTCGGCCTAGGGCGACAGGCGTCAGCCAGGACGGCCTGGCGCCATTCCTCTCCCCCGTCGATCGGGGGAGAGGTGTCGAGCGCAGCTCGACGGAGTGGGGGTCGACCCTTGGCGCGGCACCATACGATGCCCGTGCTTATGCGTCACAAGGTTAGCCCTGCTCGGCCTGCAACCTGTTGTAGTCGTGAATCGTCCGGCTCAGCCTGCGGCGCAGGAAATTGGAAATGTTGTCGAAGATGAAGACCACGACCAGCGTCAGCAGCACCATGTAGAAGACGTTGGCCCAGTTCGAATTGGTGCGCATCGCTTCCCACAGTTTCAAGCCGATGCCGCCGGCGCCGACGGCGCCGATAATGGTTGCGCCCCTGGTGTTGGATTCCCACTGATAGAGCGTCTGGCTGATGAACACCGGCACCACTTCCGGCAGTACGCCGTAGCGCTGCACCAGAAGACGGTTGGCGCCTGTCGACACAACACCTTCGCGCGGCTTGTCATCGATGTTCTCCAGCGCCTCGGAATAGGTTTTGCCGAGCGTGCCGATCTCGGTGAAGAAGATCGCGGCGCTGCCGGCCAGCGGACCCGGTCCGAAGGCGCGCGTGAAGAACAGTGCCCAGATCAGCATATCGATGGAGCGCATGAAGTCGAAGAAGCGCTTGAGCAGCTGGTTGACCAGCCGGTTGGGGGTGATGTTGCGGGCGGCGAAGAAGGCGAGCGGGAAGGCGACGATGCCGCCGAGCGCGGTGCCGAGAAAGGCCATGACGATGGTCTGCAACAGCTTTGTCCAGACATCGCCATGCTGCCACTGCGCATTGTTCCAGATGTTGTCGCCGGCGAGCGCCAGATTGGAGGTGCCCGGTTTCAGCTCGGGCCCCGATGTGATCAGCGATATCACTTCGCCGGGCGATTTTCCGAAGAAGGGCGAGCGTGTGTCGAAGACGAAGTTCGCCCAGCCGAGAAAGCGCTTGCGGATCCTGACGCGGTCGGGGGCGACGCGGACCTCGCCGGCGAAGCCCATGTCGGCGACGATCTCATTCTCATGCACGGTGACCCAGTCGGGAACAGGTCCCGAGACCAGCGGCTTGCCGCTGTCCAGCGCCACCAGCACGCTCTTGCCAGCGGCGACGATCGTCGCTCGTGTCTTGTCGAAGGTGACCGACTTCGCCATGCCGTCGATCAGGACCGTCACCGAACCGTCGGCGTTGGTCCTGACCCAATCCGGGTCGGGATTGGGGCCAAGTACCGAAAAGCGCGGGTATTTGGCCGTTATCTGCGGCTCGTCGAGGCGGAAGATCGGCTGTACGTCGTAACTGATCCACTGGGTCAGGAACAGCGGCAGCCGCTCCCAATGCGATTCCCGCAGCACTTGCGGCAGATTGAAGAACCACAGCGCGTAGAGCAGGTAGAGCAAGATGCCGCCAAGCAGCAGCAGCGGCCCGAAACGCTTGTGGAACGGCCGGCGGAACACTTGCGGGAAGCGTTCCTCGATCGACTGGATTTCGGCGGCGGTCATGATCAGGCGCTCATCACAAAGGCCTGTTCGCCGACCAGCTTGCGGCGCAGCCAGGCGGAGAACTGGTCGACGATGAAGATGGTCGTGAACAGGAGCAGCACCAAGGCTATCGTCTTGGCGCCGAAGCCGCGCGAGATCGACAGCTTCAGCTCCTCACCGATGCCGCCGCCGCCGACCGCGCCCATGATGGTGGAGATGCGCACGTTGATCTCGATCCTGAGCAGCGTATAGGACATGAAATTGGGCAGCACCTGCGGCAGGCCGGCAAAGCGTACCCGTTCGAACCAGTTGGCGCCGACGGCCCGCAGGCCTTCCTCGGCGCGCATGTCGATGTTCTCGTTGATCTCATAGAACAGCTTGCCCAACGCGCCGATCGAATGCAGACCGATGGCGATGATGGCGGCGATCGGACCTATCGAAACGATGGCCGCGAACAGGCCGGCGATGACGATCTCGGGAAAGGCCCGCAGCAGTTCCATGAAGCGCTTGACGACAAGCCGCAGCAGCGGATGCGGCGTCAGGTTGCGCGCCGCGATGAAGGAGAACGGCACGGCGAAGACGAAACCGATAGATGTCGAGACCAGCGCCACGTTAAGCGTGGTCAGCATCAGCTCGAAATATTCGGGGATGTAGAAGCCGCCCCAGACATAGGCGCGGCCGAGCGGAAAGTTGAATTCCTGCGTGCCGGTGTCATGCGGGGAGGCGATGTCGAACAGCGCCCGCCAGACATCGTTCCAGTCCTTGGGAACGAGCCAGCTCAGGAAATCCAGTATGTGCGGAAGCCGGTCGAAGAAGTGTCCGGCATTGGCATCGTCGGCGAACCACATGGTGCCGCCGAGTGCGACCAACAGCAGGCCGACGCCGATGGCGGTGTAGAGCCGGCGCAAGGAGGTCTGGCGACGCCAGGCGTCGGCCATCTGGTGCGTGGCGCCGGAAGGAGCTGTCAGGGAAAGGGTCATGGTCGGAGATGCAAGAAGGGCGGCGTTTTCTCGACGCCGCCCTTCCTGACTTCTGCCTTTAGCCGCCGATGGCTGCCTTACGGGCTTCGACGATGACGTTATAGAAATCCGCCTTCACCGGAACGTAGCCGGTAAAATCACCGCCTTCGACGCCTTCGAAGCAAGCCTTGTCCTTCTTGGGCAGGTCGGTGAAGAAGGCCGCCAGCTTGGCCGTCATCTCGTCGCCGAGCGCCGTGCGCACGACCAGCGGACCGTTCGGGATCAGGCCCGAGCGCCAGACCTCGACGAAGTCGTTGGGGTCGACGGCGCCCTTGGCGACTTCCTTGTGGAAGGTGCCGGAGGTGTAGCCGTCCTTGAAGTCGCCGATGCCGGAGGAATCGTCCACCGCCACGTCGACCTTGCCGTCACGCACGGCGAGCACATTGTTCTCATGGCCGCCATTGAACTGGGTCGAGGCGAAGAAGGTCTCGTTCGACGCGCCCGTGTCCTTCGGAATCTGCGTCAGCGGGATCAGGTAGCCGGAGGTCGAATCCGGATCGGCGTAACCGAGCTTCTTGCCCTTGGCCGACTTGATGTCGGTGATGCCGGAGGACTTCAGCGCCAGGCCGATCGAATAGTAGCCGGTCGCGCCGTCGGTCTGCTGGGTGGTGAGAATCGGGGTTACCGCCTTGGGATCCTTGAGGACGACGCTGGCGTAGCCGGAAGCGCCGAGTTCGGCGAAGTCGAGCGTGCCGCCGAGAAGTCCCTGGATGACGCCGTCATAGTCGGCGGCCGGGAACAGCGAGACCTTCTCGAAGCCGAATTCGGCCTTCAGGTGATCGGCCAGGCACTGGTAGTTGCGCAGCCGGTCGGTTTCGTTCTCGCCGCCGAGGATGCCGACGCGGAATTCCTTCATATCGGCGGCATGCGCCGCGCCGGTGGCCATTGCAAGCACCGAAACGGCGCTGAAAACCATTTTCCTGAACATCTGATTTCTCTCCTGTAGGTTCCGGCCCCGCGCCGGCGGCGTTGGTGATTTTGACGGGTGCCCTGACGCGGGCTGGCGATCCAGGTCGCTCTCAGTAACCCGGGAATGCGGGTTCGAGCGGTCCGGCGGATGCGGCGATCTTTTGCTTGAAGGCAACGCTGGTCGAGGTGATGGCCTCGGATATCTCGCCGCCATTGCTGTCGGCGCCATAGACGAGACGGACGGCCTCGCGGTTAAGCTCCTCCGGCGGCCCGTCGAACACGACCTTGCCCGCGGCCATGCCGATGATGCGGTTGCAATAGGTACGGGCGGTGTCCAGCGTGTGCAGGTTGGTGACCACGGTGATGCCTTCGCGCAAATTGATGTCCTGCAGCGAATCCATCACCACCTTGGCGTTGAGCGGGTCGAGCGAAGCGATCGGTTCGTCGGCCAGGATCACCCGGGGCTGCTGCATCATGGCGCGGGCAATGGCGACACGCTGCTGCTGGCCGCCCGACAAGGTGCCTGCGGGCTGCAGCGCGGTACGGGCGATATCGAGCCGCTCGAGGGCGGCGACCGCCTGCGCACATTCGGTTCGCGAGAACATGCCGAAAAGGTTCGACAGGGTCGGACGATGGTTCAGCCGGCCGAGCAGCACATTGGTCAGCACGTCGAGGCGCGGAACAAGGTTGAATTGCTGGAAGATCATGGCGCAGTCGCGCTGCCAGCGCCTGAGCGGCGAACCGCGCAATTGCGAGACCTCGGCGCCGTCGAAGAAAATCGATCCATGGCTGGGATCGATGAGGCGGTTGATCATACGCAGAAGGGTCGACTTGCCGGCGCCGGAACGGCCGATGACGCCGACCATCTGACCCTGCGGGATCGAGATGCTGACATCGTTGACGGCGGTGTTCTTGCCAAATCGTCGGGTGACGCCGCGGATTTCGAGCGTGGCTGACATGGTGCGTTCCCGTCCAGTCGCGGTTGAAGGTCCTGTTGACCCTCGCTAGCGCAGCGCCATGAACCTGCGGTGTCGGATTGATGTCAGTTTTGTTACCACCCACAGCCGCGTCGCGCGCGATCAGGCCAGGACCATCAGTTCCTCGAAATGCTCCACGTCCCTGAAACTGCGGAAGGCAGGCGGCTTGAGAAGACAGCCCCCTGCCCGAACTCTATGTAAGGGATGCGAATAGTGAGCAGCCCTATTCCATTCACCACCGTCATCCACCGTATTTTTCCAGGAAAGCTTCGGCCTCGAGCTGACGGAAATCGTCGAGTGCGGCGCGCAGCCTCGCATGGTCCCAATCCCACCAGGCAAGCGCCTGGTAGCGCTCGGCAGTGCGGCGGTCGAAGCGCTCGCGGATCGGCTTTGCCGGCACGCCGGCGACGATGGTGTAGGGAGCGACATCCTTCGATACCACCGCTCCAGCGCCGACGGCGGCGCCATCGCCGACGGTGATGCCGGGCAGGACTGTCGAGCCATGGCCAAGCCATGTGTCGTGGCCGATTGTGACGCGCCTGGCGCGGCGCTCAGCGAAAAATTCGCTCTCGTGTTCGGCATCGTCCCAATAGTCCGATGCGCGGTAGGTGAAATGGTGCAGCGTCGGTCGCCAGATCGGGTGGTTGGTGGCGTTGATGCGCACGCTTGCCGCGATGTTGGAGAATTTGCCGATCGTCGCACACCAGACGGCGCAGTCCTGCATCATGTAGGAATAGTCGCCGAGTTCGCTTTCCGAAACCCGACAGCGGTCGGCGATTTCGGTCCAGCGGCCGAGCGTCGAATTCTGCACCTCCGCCGTCGGATGGACCAGCGGCGTCTCCGATAATTTCCTGCTCATGCGGCGAGCTTTCCCGGGGCGAAGGCGGTGACGTCGATGATGCGGTCGGCAACCGCTTCGCGCACATCATGGTCGTGGAAGATGCCGAGCAGGGCGACGCCTGCCGCCTTCTTGGCGGCGATGAGTTCGATCACCACCTCGCGGTTCCTGGCATCGAGCGAAGCGGTCGGCTCGTCGAGCAGCAGGATCGGGTGCCCGGTGATGAAGCCACGCGCGATGTTGACGCGCTGCTGCTCGCCGCCGGAGAAGGTCGCCGGCGGCAATGCCCAGAGTTTTTCCGGCAGGTTAAGCTGCGCCAGCAGGGCGCGCGCCTTGCTTCTTGCTGCTTCGCGATCCTCGCCGCGCTCCACCAGCGGCTCGGCGACGACGTCGAGCGCCGATACGCGCGGCACGGTGCGCAGGAACTGGCTGACATAGCCGATGGTCTGGCGGCGCACGGCAAGCACGGTGCGTGGGCTGGCGCTGGCGAGATCGATGAGCCCGTCTTCGTGCGTGACGATGATCTGGCCTTCGTCGACGGCGTAATTGCCGTAGAGCATCTTCAGGATCGAGCTCTTGCCGGCCCCGGACGGGCCGCCGAGCACGGTGCATTCACCGGCGCAGATCGAGAAGGAGACACCGGCGACGACAAGCAGTTTGATGCCGTCGCGCAGATGCATGGTGAAGCTCTTGGCGACGTCGGAAACAACGAGAGGCGTCGGCATCAGAAGGTACTCCAATCGTTATTCGTTTGCGGGCAGGACAGAGGGGGGTGACTTGGCGCCATCGTCAAACCTGCAGAATCGAGGAAACAAGTAATTGCGTGTACGGCGCGCGCGGGTCGTCGAGCACGCGGTCGGTGAGGCCGCTTTCGACGACGCGGCCGTCCTTCATCACCATCATGCGCTGCGACAAAAGCCGCGCCACCGCGAGGTCATGGGTGACGACGATGGCGGCGAGGCCGAGATCGGTGACGAGGCCGCGCAAGAGGTCGAGCAGGCGCGCCTGCACCGAGACGTCGAGGCCGCCTGTCGGTTCATCCATGAACACCAGCCGCGGGCCGGTGACGAGGTTGCGGGCGATCTGCAGGCGCTGGCGCATGCCGCCGGAAAAGGCGCGGGGCTCGTCGTCGATGCGATCTTCCTCGATCTCGACGCGCGACAGCCAGTCGACGGCGGTGGCGCGGATCTTGCCGTAGTGGCGGTCGCCCACCGCCATCAAGCGTTCGCCGACATTGGCGCCGGCCGACACCGTCATGCGCAAGCCGTCGGCCGGATTCTGGTGGACAAAGCCCCAGTCGGTGCGCATCAGGAAGCGGCGCTCGGCCTCGCTCATGCGGTAGAGTTCGCGGAACTGGCCGTCGCGCATGCGGTAGCTGGCGGTGCCGGATGAGGGCAGCAGCCGCGTCGACAGGCAGTTGAGCAATGTCGTCTTGCCGGAGCCGGATTCGCCCACGACAGCCAGGACTTCGCCCGGCCACAGATCGAAGGTGACGTTGTCGCAGCCGACGCGCGAGCCGTAGAATTTCGAGAGCGCCGAAACGCGTAGCAAGGGTTCGTCGGTCATTGTATCTCCTTACCCTCCCCCTTGTGGGGAGGGTCGGCGCGCAGCGCCGGGGTGGGGGCTGCCGATGGGTCGCGGGCCCCCCCCCCCCC
>NZ_JAIUIF010000011.1:0-183789 GCF_020165475.1 Mesorhizobium sp. BR1-1-15
GGGCGGGGAATATCTCGGTTGCGCCTATTCCAGCCGCCGCGGTAAGCTGTTGCCGTCTTGGGAGACGGCGATGGACACGGCGACTTCTGACAATGAGGTTGTGCCGACACCGCCGAGCGCCGCACTCGCAACGGCCGGCTTCGACATCTTCATCAGCTATCGGCATGGCGGTGTCGATGAAGAGATCGCGACCCGGCTGCATCGGCGGCTCGAGGCATTCCGGACGCCAAGGGCGCTGGTGCGGAAAGGCATCCCGGCCCGCCTGACTCGCGTGTTCCGCGATCGCGAGGAATTTGCCACCAATAGCGACCTGACCAAGGCCATTCGTGAAGCGTTGATGGCGGCGCGCTATCTTGTGGCGGTCTGCTCGCCGCGCGCCAAGGAGTCTGATTGGGTTTCGGCCGAAATCGCCGCGTTCCGCGAGATGGGGAAGGGCAGCAATATCCTGCCGCTGCTGATCGAGGGCGATCCAGAGACCGCCTTTCCGCGCACGCTCTATTCGGGCGCCGCGGGTGAGTCCCAGCCACTGGCCGCGGATATCCGCGCCGATAGTCGCCGTAATAGCTTGCGTGCGCTCAACAGCGAGATTCTCCGCATTCTCGCGACGGTGCTAGGCTGCCGCTACGACGATCTGCGCCAGCGCCAGCAGGAGCGGGCGCGGCGACGCCTCGTCGCCATCGCCGCAGGCTCGGTCGCTCTCGCTGTCGTGCTCGCGATGCTGAGCGGCTATGCCTTATTGATGCAGGGCGCCGCGCAGAATGCCGAGGGGCTCGCCAAGCAGCGGCTTGCGGCCGCCCAGATCAATCAGTCGAAATTCCTCGCCGATGCCGCCGAGCGCCAGCTCGACGCCGGCAATGTCGATCTGGCCTCGGCGCTGACGCTGGTGGCCCTGCCGCATGATCTACAATTGGCCGACCGGCCGCTGGTGGACGAGGCGGTGGCAGCGATGGAGCGAACCATCAGCAAGGATCGGCTGGTGGGCGTGCTTGCCGGACACACAGGCTATGTGAGCGGCGCCGCTTACAGCCCCGACGGCAAGCTGATGGCCACCGCGTCGGATGACGGCACGGCGCGCATCTGGGACGCCGTGAACGGCGCCGAACTGCATGTGCTCACCGGCCACCTCTCGACGGTCCGCAATGTCGAGTTCAGCCCCGATGGGAAGACCGTGGTTACCGCATCGGACGATGGCACCGCCCGCATCTGGGATGTCGCGACGGGTGCGGAATTGAAGCGTTTGATCGGCCACGCTGCCGGCATCTGGCGGGCGCATTTCAGTCCGGACGGCAAGCGCATCGCAACGGCGGGATGGGACCGGGAAGCCCGGATCTGGGACGCCGTGACGGGCGAGACATTGCATACGCTAGTCGGCCATACGAACTATCTGGTGGACGCCGTCTTCTCGCCCGATGGCAAGGAGCTCGCGACGATTGCCAATGACAAGGTCGCGCGCCTCTGGAACGTCGAGACCGGAGCCGAGATTGCCACGCTGACAGGGCACGAGGGGACGATCAGCTTCGTCACCTTCAGCCCCGATGGCACGAAGGTGCTGACCGGCGGGCTAGATAGCTCTGCCCATTTGTGGAACGCCGCTACAGGCGAAGCGATCCGCACCTTCGGCGGCGGCGATTTCAACCTCTACGACGTGAAATCGGCGTCCTTCAGTCAGAACGGGCTCTACATCGTCGCGGCCACCGAGTACAAGAATGCCCGCATCTGGGAGGTGTCGAGCGGCAAGACCCAGCGTATCCTGTCCGGCCATACCAATTGGGTGAACGAGGTGGCCTATAGTCCCGACGGCAAGCTCATTGCCTCCGGATCGCAGGATGGCACAGTGCGGATCTGGGATGCCTGGACCGGCGCCGCATTGGGCGTGCTGAGCGGCCACCAACACTCGATTACCGGCCTGGCCTGGAGTCCGGACAGCAAGCGCCTGCTCTCAACCTCCCTCGACAATACGGCCCGCGTCTGGGATCCCAATATCGATCATCGGTGGCTGCTGGTGCAGGCACATTCTGACTATGTGAGCGGGGCGCACTACAGTCCTGACGGCAGGCTCGTGGTCACCTACTCGCCGGATAGGACGGCGCGCCTCTGGGACACCGACACCGGCGACTGGATTGCGACGCTGCAGGGGCACACAGACCGGCTGGACGATGCCGTGTTCAGCCCTGACGGCCAGACGCTCGCCACACGCTCCCAGGACGGAACGATCCGCCTGTGGGAGGTCAAGACCAGGAAACTCGAGCATGTTCTCGAGATCGGCAGCCCGTTGAACGGCCTCACCTTCAGTCCGGATTCGCGCCAGCTAGTCAGCTGGTCCGAGGACAGGATCGCGCGGCTTTGGGACGTTGCCGAGGGCAAGGAGCTTCGCCATTTCGAGGGCAATACCGATCATGTCGAAGACGTACAATGGACTCCGGACGGCCTGCGCGTGGTAATCCCGTCGATGGATACCTTCGCCCGCATTTACGAGGTGGCGACCGGCAAGCAGCTCGCGCTCCTCTCGGGGCATTCGCGCTTTGTCCAGAGTGCGCGGTTCTCGCGCGACGGCGCTCGGGTGATCACCGGTGGCTGGGACGGCACCGCTCGCATCTGGGACGCCGCGACGGGCAAGCAACTCGTCACGCTTCCGGGCCATGCCGATCTGATCAACGACGCGCTGTTCCTCGGCGATGGCAGCAGCGCCGTCACTGCGTCGCTCGATGGCGTCGTCCGCATCTGGGATACCGATGCCGGCGCCTTGCTCCGGCGGATCGACGTCGGGTCTGGCGTCGTCAATTTCGCTCTCAGCCCCGACGAGACGATGGGCGCGACGACTGACCAGGCGTTCAACGTCCGCGTATGGAACCTCCAGACCGGCAGCGAGATCGCCGCCCCAGCGCGGGCGCGCGACCCGATGGGCCACGTGGCGTTCAGCCCCGACAACAAGCGCATATTGACTTCCTCCGCGGCCGCCGACGGGCTGATCTGGATCTTCGATCTGCCGGAGCCCCTGCCCGAGGGCACCACGCTGCCGCTGCTGCAGGCGCGCTCACCACGGGCCCTGTTCGCCGGCGAGCGCCGCGATTTCTTCCTCGAGGAAGATCTCGAAGCGAACACCGGTACGACGGTGAATATCGACGAGTGCGACCGGCTTGCGGCCAACCCGTTCGATCCGGCGCGGACAACGGTGGGCGTGCTGCTTGCCTCGCTAAACGCCACCGCCGCGATCGATGCCTGCACTAAGGCGGTCGAGATGGCGCCGGGCGAACCGCGCTTCCTCTATCAGCTAGGGCGCGCCTACGAAGCCTCGCAGCAATTCGATCTGGCGCGCGCGAACTATCAGGCGGCGGTCGACAGAACCTATCCGTCGGCCTTCATGAATCTGGGGCTGCTCTACTTCAACGCCCGCGGCATCGAGCGCGATGTGGCGCGCGCCAGCGGCCTGCTGCGCACCGCCTATGAGAAGGGCGTGGTCGCCGCCGGCAACGCACTGGCGCTTGCCCTCACAGAATCCGCCGCACCCGCCGACCAGGCCGAATCCCGCCGCATCTGGCTCGAGGCCGCCGAGCGCGGCGACCCGGCCGCGCAGCTCCGGCTCGCGCGCCAGGCCGACACGGAGGAGCAGGGCGCCGACGACGGCCTCGCGGCGTTCCGCGGCTACGCCATCGCCGAGTGGCTCTACGCGGAAGTTGGCGACACGGCAACCGCCGCCATCGCCCGCGCGCGCACGGCAACATTGGCTCGCTCTTTGCCGCCGGAGGCCGTGGCTGCCGCGTGGGCCGAGGTGCAAGTGCGAAAGACTGCAATCGCGGCGCAACGCCGGTGAGGGGTAGCCGAGAGGTTAGGGGGCTTTTGGCCTTCTTTGCGCTCTGGACTGAGCGAACCCTGGGGCGACGACCGGCTCGTACCCCTTCTACCTCATCTCACACGGCCGTCCCGCGCAGGGGGTTCGTTCTTCGGCCCAGACGCGGGCGGGCCAAACCGCGCAATGCTCAGGTTCATCCTGTCTGGCGCGCCGATCTTGTCAGATACTCTAGGCGCGCACCGGTGATCTGCGGAAATCAAACGCCAAGTTCCTCGATTTAGCGAACGCCATCGGGCGGTCGATGAAGGCATTCTGCATTTGCTTTAGCAAGGTCGAACCGGCGGGTTTCGAACGGGCTGGGTGTGTGGCGGCGGCAAGACGATCCGATTTCGTCAGAACAGATTGGCGATGCGGTGCTGCGGGTCGCCGATCCCGTCGACGTCCGTGATCCCATGCCGGTCCGTTGGGACTTCCGAAGCCGGCGCCGTAGAAGTGCGTATGGCACTAAGGCGAAGTCTTGAAGCGTCCTGCCGCTGCGCTTGAATGATCACCCAAGAAGAAAAAGTGTAGTGTGCAGAGACGGCCGGGGAGCCCTTCACATCTCACATCGTATCCGGAGTGCGTATCCAGCATGGGCTGGGCAGGCTTGCGCGTTCGCGAAAAAGCTACATCCCAGCCTTTGGCCGTCGGCGCGGTGCTCAGCATCAGCGTCGCGTCGTGGATGGTCTGGAACAGAAAGGGCCGCGCCAATTCGCGGAACCAGCGAACCAGCCGTAGACCGCCTGAGAGAGCCCGAAGCGGATCGGCAGCAGCCGCCAGCCACAACCGGGGCGGACCAGGTAGCGCACGGGGTTGATCACCTCCGGGAAATCGGCCTCACGCGAACGGCCACGACGCCCGGGCTTGGGCGTCAGCAGGCTAATCTGGTCCCATTCCTCGTCCGTCAAATCAGATGGGGTAACGCTTGGCGATCTGGGCCATCTGGCCACGACTCTGTTTTGTACCCATCCAGAGCCTGAATCACAACTCGCCATCACCCCAGCTAAGCGATTTTCCAAACGGCCTCTTAGAAATTCGGAAGGCTTGGGCCTCCTCGAAGATCCCAACTCCAGTCTGTATTGCCACCACCGGTTGACAATGTCTCGACATAAGTATTAGTATATCTCTTTATTACATACTCATCATGGGTTTGGGTAGAGGATCCTCCTAGTTTCTTAGCTATCGCCGTAAATATAGGTGTCTCGTCACCGCAGAAAGCGGGATCGTTCGACTTAATCACCCCTGCGAATGTATCCGCAACAAATCGCAACTCAACTTTGAATACAAAACCGCGATTAAAAAAAAGTATAAACATACTGTAATGCGATACGCAGTAATTGTTACCAAGAAAGTCCCAGCCCTTTATCAAGGGCGGTCTCTCAAAAACTCCGTATCGAATAGATTGATTCTTATACTCTTCAGGCGAAGGGAAACTATCCCATTTCTGTCCAGGGACCACATCGCTAAAATGCTTTCCCAGTAGAAGACCCAGCTCCAGAGGCCGATTATGAAGGAATGTAGTGAATTCGAATTGAGTGGCGTGGACCGGGGATAGCGGCTTGGCCTCGCTTGCGATCGCAGCGTTGGTGAGGGCTAGCAACGCCGCGGCTATCCCAGCGATTGCGCGAGGGTTACTCATTGCTGCGCGCTCGTCGACATTTGGATCGACCGCCTAGCTGCAAGAAAGGAGTTCGCGACACGCTCTGGCGCCAACAATTGTGCGAGCATTGATCTTTGCTCGGCTATCTGTTGAGCGTGAACAAGATCGCCGTCACGTTCGTAGGCATACTGCGCGTTGATATATTGCGAGAAGGCCATCTCAAGGTCTTTCGGCGATAGACTATGCTGTTGATAGAGCCAGGCAAGGCCGGCAAATCCATCTGCGTCACCTTTTTCAATCGATCGAACAAAGTGCGACTTTATCTGCTCGAGATCTCCTTCGCCCGTTGTCAGGAGAAGCCACCCCAGCCTGGAATCGGAAAATGGTGCCCCCAGATCGCGAGCGCGGGTGTACTCGGTCAAAGGGTCCGTGAGGCCTTCGCCACCAAACTCGTCAACGAAGCCGAGGTCTCCCAATCCGATGAGAGCTGCTGCGGCCCCGTTGCTAGCTGCTGCATTGAAATTGGATGCGGCGGTTGCAAAATCACCCTCGGCCTCCGCGATTAGTCCGCCCTTGAGGGTCCCCTTGTCGCTCGTGGATCCTGATTGACAGCCGGTTGGGATAATTACCTGTTGGCGCGCGCGCGCGGCTCCCGACAGGCGATGAGGCGGAAGGCCAATATAGTGTTCCCTTTCATAGGAACAAGTTTCCGACGCGCCAGACGAGCCGTTTGCGGGCTGCTCCAGCTTCCCCGCTAACGATCCCGCTAGCGGCACGAAACCACGAGCCAATGATAAGAGCACGTTGTCGGCTACGACTAGCGCAGGCGACACGTCCCACCTCAGCAAGCGCCCCCGCGCCGTGGTGCCGGTTAATTGAGAGCCATCAGGCTGGAAGGAGAAGATGAGAGTACCAGAGCCATCTCCCTTGAGGAGTCCACGAGGTACTCCATCAGGCATATGCCAGAGTTTGATGTCACCGGTCAGCAGCGTGGCGGCCAGTAAACTGCCAGTTGGGTCGAATTGTATTTGACCGACACTAAATTCATCAGAAACCAGAGTACCGTCGCGCGCTGATAGGACAATCAGCTTGCTCGCCGAGCCAGAGGGCAGCACCCGCCAAATCCGTATAGTCCTGTCGTAAGAACATGTCGCTATCCATTTGCCATCTGGGCTAAATCCGGCGGTGGACAAGCGGCCCTTTTGCTCCTCAATTCGAACGATCTCTCGTCCCGTAGCCAAGTCCCAAATTCGCGCCGTCCCATCCCATGAAGCGGTAACGGCCCTCTCCCCTGAGCGATCGAACTGAATTGATAACACCCGATCGGTGTGCCCCTCTAGCGTGAACCCCTTGTTTGCGTGAAGGTCCCACACCAACCCCCACCCACTACCTCCCTCGGTTCCGCCAGAGGCACCTATCCAACGTCCGTCTTCGCTGCTGGTCACGGAATAGCCCCATCCGAGCGGTGGCCCCTCCGGGGCGCACTGCGAAGTCGTCTCCGCGATTTTGCACACTTGAAGCGTCCCGTTGACCCCGATGGCAGACAAAGTGGCCTGATCGGGCGAGATATTGAGTGAGCTAATTACACCATTGTCGTGTGAAATTCGATTAACCTTCGACCCGTCAGTCTGCCATTGAAGTATGTCGCCGGTCCGAGTTCCAATAAAAGCTCGTCGTCCATCAGCTGAAAGTGCCAATTTGCTAGGTGGAGCGTCTA
Source organism: Mesorhizobium sp. BR1-1-15 (assembly GCF_020165475.1). Classification (NCBI taxonomy): domain Bacteria; kingdom Pseudomonadati; phylum Pseudomonadota; class Alphaproteobacteria; order Hyphomicrobiales; family Phyllobacteriaceae; genus Mesorhizobium; species Mesorhizobium sp. BR1-1-15. The sequence continues at coordinate 7,147 of NZ_JAIUIF010000011.1, forward strand.
CGGAAATTGAGTAAATGGGCTTCCAAGGCGGGCCGCTCCAAAGACGGACTAGCTTGTCTTCGATGCCAGCAGTTAGTGCCCAATGGCCGCCGCTCGCGAGAGCATTGATTGCTGGTCCATCGTGGGCTTGGCGCGAGTCAGAGACTGAGGCCGTCTGCACGAGCCAAAGGCGTGCGGTCCCATCCAATGATGCGCTCAGCAGCCACTTTCCGTCCGGACTAAAGCTCAGATCCAAAATGGGCGCAGTGTGCCCACGCAGCAGCAGAGTCTCAAAAGCGGGGGACCTTGCGTCGCTAATGTCCCAGAGCGCAATGGTTCCATCGGCGTAAGCCAACGCAACGCTGTCACCATTCGGAGCGAATGCAACTCGGGTAACCGCCTCGCCGTGCTCTGACGCTGTGTTTGTAACCTCTGATCCTGATCGAAGATCCCAGAAGCGAACAACTCCATCAACGCCGGCTGTAGCGGCAAAATCCGCGGCGGGGGAGACGGCAATGTCCGTGACACCTCCCTCGTGCCGACCAATACCGATCGCTGCTGGCCATTGGTGCTCTGATGTCAGCCACAGACGCCCGTCGTCCGTGCTGAAAACGAACTGTCCGGCTCGCCCGAAAGCGCCGTTTGTAACCTTGCCTGACGCGCCATGAACCAGCTCTGGTGGCGCCTTGCGGTCCAACGGCCGTATTTGGAGGTCACCGGTCGCCAAACCAAGGACCAAGCAGTTGCAAGTTCGGCCGAATGCAATAAACGATGATCCCGCAGTCGAGTCGGCCCAGACCGTCTCATTCTCCGAAACGTTCCACACTACCAGCTTTCCGCTAGTACCTACGCCGGCCGCGAGCTGTTGGTCATTGCTTAGAGCGAGCATGACAGCAGGCTCGCCAAAATTGTAAGGTTTGGGAGAGAGATCCGAGCCAGGTGCACTCCAGAAGGTGACGTTGCCGTTTGCCGAGCCGGACGCGACGAGCCCTCCATCTGACGTTGCTGCAAATACATCTCCAGCAAGTTGAGCGCTCCCAGATGGCCGAATCGCTTGCCCCTTGCCTCGCCTCCACGCAATCACTCTGTCATCTGCACCAATGGTTACTATCGATGTACCGGCGGGTCCAAAGAAGGCTCTCAACACCGCATCAGCATGGGCGCGTAACGTCGCGCCAAATGTTTCCTCAGAAAGACTGCTGGATATTGCAGTTATGGACTCGCCTATTAATGCATGATCTGGCTCAAGCATACTCGGCGTCTCGACCCCGGCCAATCCCGCTACCAATGCGTGATCGGGATCTTTCTTGCTCAGTTCCTCGGCCGCAAGCCGAACCGACATCTGAGCTCGCGTTGTGAGGGCGACTTGGAGTGCAGTCAAGGCGTTTGACCGCTCAGAAAAACCCCATATAGCAAGCGCCGTGGTGAATGCAGCAATGCAAAAGCCGGCAATCGCGAATCCCAGAATCGCCCTTTGACGGCGTCGATGCTCCTCGCGGCGTAGAAGTGGCAGGTATCGATCCGGAACGTCATAGAGCGCTGCGACTAACTTTGTGACGCCATCATCAAGCGCGTCACTGAAAGTGCTGCCACGCCACCCGTTGTATTCTCGGAGATCTATCCAATCCCAGCGCTCTCTCTCCGAGAGGCGCCCGGGGTACAAACCCTCGACGGCGCCTGGGCCGAAGACAAGATCGATCGGGCGCTCCCCAAGGCTCGTCGGAAGACTGCCAACGAAATGGTCGATCTCTCGAACTAACCAATTGTTCTCACTTTGACCATCGCTCGATCGAATACTCTCAAGTGCCAGAGGCGTGGATACCACAATGAGCCGAGCCGACTTATCGAGAGCTGGAAACACCTTCTTAAGAAGAAAATCGTCGCTTGATTTTTCGTATGAGGTGTCTAACCAGATTTGGGGCCGGCGTTCGTAAAGCTCCTTGTTCTCGGGTGACAATTCGGCGACGATTTCCAAGGGCAGACGAGTCCGCTGCAGTTTATTTCTGATCCAATGGGCGAGTTGGCTTGCATCACCCCGACGGTAAGAAATAAACGCATCGTAGTCGTATTTCTGATGGGCATCGCTCTTAGATAGTGGCGAGATGTGCCCGGCCCGCATGCCAATCGCAACCTTCGGTTCGTCGCTCTCTGCAGTCATCTGGCTGAGCCAACTTTGGAAACCGCGACACGCCATATCAGGCGGGCAATCAAAACTCGTTTTAGACGAACCTCTTGAGGGACGCAATTTATAAAGGCGCGACGATACAACCGCACCCCAGAGCGCGCTTGCGCGCTCCATCGGCTTTCTGTCACGATCTGTTTGTGAGCCTCGGCCGAGGTGACTTGCCATCCGATTTTCTTCATTACGCTGTTAAAGGCGTCTCAATACCGAAAGCCGGGTTCCCTTTTGCGCGAAAAAATAGGGTCCGGACTCCGTGGTCATTGACACCTCTGCTCGCCTCTTTCACTATGATCCTTTGTCGTTCGAGGTGAACTTGAGTAAATTGCATGGGGTGTAGCCCAATGCATGCGCACAACAGTATAAAATCTAGAAGGATAGCAATCGATTTCTGCAGGCGGCTAAGTGGCCTGCTCGGTGCACGCGATACTATGAGGTGGCGGTCGATAAACTATTGAAATTCCTACAATTAAGCTCAATGGCGGCGCGTAAAAGAGACTGTCTATCAGGTATCGGCGTAGCGGAACGGGCTACTTCGTCGTCACAAGGGGGCGTGATGAGTGATACTGATCCGCGCGAAACGCAGAATGACAGGATCGATCTTTGCGTCGTTCATGGACACCTCGCCTTCGCGCGGTTCCCCGTTCTTGTCGGTCATTACATCGGCGACACCTTCGCTGGGACGGAAGCCCGATTGGATCGGGCTTTGGGCTTCAGGCTCACCGAGCGACGCAAGCTGGGCCTGTACCCCGGGCGGATCGGAACCTGCGCCATTCTCGTCGATCCGAGCTGGCGGCCCTCCGGGGCCGTGGTCGTGGGACTCGGCCAGCCCGCCAGCCTTTCGATCGGCGCGCTTCGCGAAACACTGCGTCGAGGAATTCTCGCCTTTATGGTCGAGTCGCTGGACCGGGCTTACGTCGGCGCGAACTCCGCGGACCCGAAGGCACCGATGGGACTGAGCACTCTTCTGGTCGGGGCCGGTGGAGTGGGTCTCGACCGCAACAGCTGCGTGCAAGCGCTGCTTCAAGCGACAAGCCAGGCGAACGCCATGCTCGCCGGATTGCAAAGGAATGGCGCCCGGCTCAGTGTAGTCGAAATTATCGAGCTCTACGAAGATCGCGCGTACGAGACATGGCGGGCCGTAAGGAAGGCGATCGAGAACGACCCTGTTCTTGAGGGCGTCTTCAGGCTCCCGCCCCGCTTCAGCCCCCGCGGCGGAGGCCGCCGCAATGCGCCGATCTCGCCGGACCCGAACTGGTGGGAGCCGATCCAGATCACAGTGCCCCCCGTCGGAAGGGCGGAGGATCGCACCCTCTCGTTCACCGTCGGCGGCGGCTTCGCGCGGACCGAGGCGCGAACGATCGCCGCCAACCTCGACATCGTCGCACCGCTGATGCGCAGGACGGCTCAGAATGTCGACCTCGACGGCGCGCCGATCTCGCCCGGGCGCATCCTGTTCGAATTGCTGTGGCCGGAATCGCTGAAGCACCGCAGTGCTGAGGAGCAGAACAAGCGACTCATTCTCGACGAACAGAGCGCGGCGTTTCCGTGGGAATTGCTCGATGACCGGCGGCCCTGGATGAGCGCCGAGGACACGAACGCGCCGAAGCTCGCGCCACCCGCCGTCCGCGCCGGGATAGTGCGGCAATTATTGCAGACCCAGTTCTCAGAGAAGGTCTTCGCTGCTCGGGGCAAGCCCAAGGCGCTCGTCATCGGCGATCCGGGCGCGGAGCCCATGAAGGGCTTTGGCGCGCTCCCCGGCGCAGAAGCGGAGGCGACGGCCCTCGCTGAGCTCTTGGGCGCGACGAGGCAAAGCCACGACGTGACGCTGTTGGTCAAAGCGGCGGCCACCCCGAACCAGATTTTCAAGCAACTCCTGGGGCAGGCATGGGAGATCGTGCACATCTCCGCCCACGGCGTCGTCGACTACGACATGACCGGCGCCGACGGAGTCAACCGGCGGGTGACCGGCGTGGTTCTCGGGGACGGCGTCGTGATGGGGCCTTCGGTGCTGTCGAAGCTGCCCGTCAGCCCCGCCGTATTTTTCGTCAATTGCTGCAACCTCGGCAAGATCGACGCGACGGCCGAGGACAAGGCCCGGCAGGAGAGCCTCGAGGGGCGGCCCGAACTGGCGGCGAGCGTAGCCGTGCAATTGATCCAGCTCGGCGTGCGCTGCGTTGTCGTCGCCGGCTGGGAGGTCGACGACGACTGCGCCAAGGCGTTCGGCCTGCGCTTCTATTCAGAGATGCTCGACGGCGCCAGGTTCGGCGAGGCGACGCTGCGGGCAAGAAGGGCGGCCTACGAAACAAAACCAGACAACAACAGCTGGGGCGCGTTCCAATGCTACGGCGACCCCGACTATCGCCTGCGCGTCGTGCCGGCGCCGCCAGCGGCTACCGACGAGGCCGACCAGTTCGTGGGCGTTTCGGAGGCGATCATGGCCGCCGAGCAGATCAGCGGAGACGTGAACGTCGGCCTGGAGCGCGATCTGAAGGTCCAGCAAGACCGGCTCGTCAAAATCGAAGGCGAAGCAATGCGGAAGGGCTGGCTCAAGTCGGCGCCGCTCTGCGCGGCTCTCGCGGAGGCGCGGGCGGAGCTTGGAGCTCTTCCCGAGGCGATCGACTATTATTCCGCAGCAATCAAGAACGAGACGGCTGCGTTCAAGCTGAAAGCGGTCGAGCAGCTCGCCAATCTCCGTTCCCGCAACGCTGTCAGCGAATTTCGCAGGGGGCTTGCGGAGGGGAAGAGTCCAGCGGATGCGATCGCGGCGATCCAGGATGCGTTGACCAAGGTGGTGTCGCTGACCGAAGCGGTGGGTCCGACGCCGGAGCGCCTCTCCCTGGAAGCGGGCTGCTGGAAGCGGCTTGCCCAGGTTCAGCCTTCGGACCCTGCCGCGAACGATGCCCTTAAGAGGATGAGGGAGTGCGCTGAAATGGCGGTCGAGCTCGGTGGGAACGATTATCCCCGATTGATCGCCTACAACGCAGCGATCTGCTTGGCCCTGCGCGACGGAACGGCTTGCGATGCTGTCGTTGGTAGGGACCTGCAACGCATCGTCGAGCAGCCAGCGCCCGATGAGGCGGACTTCTGGACACTTATCCAATCGCCCGACGCCCGGACGACTGTCGCCATCATGAATGCGGCGCAGGAAGACTCGGGCACAATCAAAAATGCATACAAGCGCGTCTGGCGCTATATTGGCTCGCCGGTCAAAATGCGGTCCGTGACCGAGCAGCTTGAATTCTACGAAGATATTTTCAGAGGCGGGGCAAGCGAGACCGATACGACGCGGCAGCGTATCAGAGTGTGGGTCGCGGAACTCAGACAATTCATCGAGAGTGAATTCCTGGCCAAGTGACATTTTCGGCCAAGACAACATGGAAGGAGATTAGCCATGGATGCTGCCTACAACGACGCTCTCGCCTTTGTCCTTCGCTGGGAAGGCGGCTTCGTGGACGATCCGCAGGACCACGGCGGTCGCACCATGAAGGGGGTGACCCAGAACGTCTACAACGTTTGGCGCGCGAGCCAGGGCCAGCCCGCTGCGGACGTCAAGGGGATTTCGAATGCCGAGGTCGCCGCCATCTATTCAAACAATTACTGGAAGAAGGCTAGGTGCGATGTGCTTCAATCTCACATCGACCTCGTCCAGTTCGACACCGCGGTCAATATGGGACCGGTGCGTGCGGTGAAGATGCTCCAGCAGGCCGTCGGAGTCGGCGTGGACGGAAATTTCGGCGCGAAGACGCAGGAGGCCTGCGACGCGTGCAGCCCCCCGGACACGGTCGCGCGCTACTGCTCCATCCGCGAAGCGCTCTACCGCCGGTTCGCGCAGGCGCCGGGGCAGGATAGGTTCCTCGTTGGCTGGATGAACCGCCTTAATGCGCTGCGCGGGGAAGCAGGAGTGCATGGCTTCGCGAAGCGCGGGCCCCACGAGACCAATTTCGGCGACACGGACCATATCGAACGCGTGCCCGACATCTCGCCAGACGAAACGATTGAAACATGGTGACGGCGCAGGTCCGCTCCTTGAGGCGCGTGGTCGTGGGCACGACCTTGCGGAAGTCCACTGTTCAGAGGGAAGCAACTCATGTCTGAGATTACGTCGTATATCCAAAGTCTTGAGCTACCGGAGGCACCCACGAGGGGAGCGGAAGTGCAGGAGCCGCCCCCCGATTTCACAGGCGCGCATCAGGCAGTGACCGTCGGCTCGCAGATGGCCGAATTCAGCAACACCGTGCCTCAGTCGATTCGTCCAGCGATCAGCAACGCGCTGCTGCTCGGCCAACTCGCGGCCGACAAGGCGACGGCCGGGAATCCGGACCCTGCCGCATATTTCGACGCCTTTAACAGCGTAATGAAGAAAATCGGATGGCAAGTCACCTCGAGCGGCCTCACGCAACAGACCATCTCCGACAAGAACGCCGATCTGCATAAGGCGATCATTCCGATCGTCACTGCGATCTTCGGTCCTGGTGCCGCTGCGAGCTCGATCATCATTGCGGTGCTGAACGGGCTTCATTCCATGGATCAGGACGCGCCGTGGATCACGGTGTTCCAAAAGAAGAGCATCAAGGTCAGAACCGCAAATTTCGGGTTGAGCTACGTCGACGGCGGAGTCGGAGGCGGAGCTACGCTGAAAGCCGCCTATTTTGTCCTGCAGACTTCGGATGATCTGACCCAAGTACTCTTCTTCAAATTCCACTCGTCCGATGGGGCAATGAAGAGCGGCCAAAGCCAGATGAGTATGAGCCCTCAGACAATTGCAACATCAGAGGTCGCCCTCCAGGAAAAGGTTGGCCCATTCATCTTAAGTAACATAAAGAATATCAGTATCTGACTTTGGTGGAAGGCTCGCGAACGGGAACTATTCCTCATACCAGCGGTTTCCAAATCGCGATGGAATCGGATTTGTCGGCAGCTCGATGATGACCATGCTGCGCCTTGAAGCCCTGAGCTCCTACCCTTCACCGCGGCATCAACCGCCCGCGAGTCGAGCGCCGCGGACGAGCCTACGATCACAGCTGCGTGATGCGCGCGGGACGCTTGATGTGAGCGCGCACCTGCCGGAGTCGTATCCCATTGTCAATGTGGTAGCAGAACTTGCGCTCGACATCGGCTTAGCATCGGCCAAATGCGCAATCGCTTGTGGCGCCACCACAGCGAACGTACGAGATGAATACATCGGGAGCGGAAAAAAACGTGCAAGGCTAGGCGAGAATCGCACCCACTCGATGCCAGATCGACCAATCTCCGCTTTCAAAGTCTAGATCCCTATCGCTTGCCCACATTGTGTTTGGTGCTGTCCTCGTGTAGGTCGCACTGCTCCTCTTTGTGGCGTCTAGCCCCGGCTAACCGGTGGCAGACGGCAGGTAATTTCGGAACCTGGCGACGACACCCTCGAGGCTCGATATTTCCTTCCGCAAGGGGTGTGTAATCGTTCGCACTGCGTGACGTTAAAGAGACGTTTCGACCAATCGGCCGCCAGAAGCACGCAGCCTTTCTCCCTTGCCGCGTGGCGAATGCCGAGATCGTAGTAAACGTTGCCGTTCGGGATGGTCACGTCCGCCAGTACAAGGTCCGCGAAATAGAGCCTTTCAGGCATCTGGGTGATGATCAATGCGCCCGTGTCCTGATCCGCACGATTCGGCTCATATCCAAGCTCCTCAATCACCGGTACGTACGCTTTGTCCCAAAGGGCATTGAAATCGATGTCGCCGGGGCCACTGCCCTGTTCGACCTGAGTCGGTTTCCGGCCGTACGGCATCACCATGAAGCAGAGTGGTCTTGGCATTGTCCCCTCTCAAATATGCTTGGAGCTATGATCCTGTCCTCAAACTTGCAGGCTCGATGATGTCCGGCTTGCTAGACTGGCTGGCGCGGGCTACAAGATCGGCTGTTCCGCCAGGCCCGTCGCTGCTTTTGCCGTCCCACAGCGCGATCAGGTGAACCTTGCCGTGTCGGCGCGCTAGCTCGAACAGGCGAATGTTGCAGGAGCCGTATGCCTCGTCCGTCTCCGGCAGGTCCATCGTTTCGCGCCGCGCCTCGGGGGTGTCATTCCAAAGCTGCCAGAAACGATGCTCCCAATTGCTGTGGGGAATACCCTGCACCGACGTCCGCACAAAGACGTCCGGCGAGAAGGGCAGCACGATCGTCGTCCGGATTCCATGGGCCCGGCATTGCTCGTGAAACAATATGTCGCCACCCATCGCACCGCTGGCAAAGCCCATGACGGCTTCGGTTGTCGGTGGGCGAATCGGCACATGTGACCTTATGGCTTCGACGATGCGCATTGAAGCCGCTTTCTCCAGATCGGCCGGAAAGCGCGGCTTTGGGCGCCCGGGCTTGTCGACCATGTGTCCTGTGAAGAGCAGTGAGATGGCCAAGTTAGGCTCCCATTTTCAGCGCCTCTGCCTGGAAGACAAGATATCGGAAGGCCAAGGAGGAGTCGCGGGTTGCTGAAGTCGGGCCTCGGCGCCGGTCCAGCGCTGATGAAGGGGTTGCCATCCCGCGCATCGGCCTTCTCACACGAGGTGGAAGCCCTACATAAGCGTTTCAGGGCTCGGTAAAAACGAAGTGCACGGGAGGTCAATGATTGTGGTGACGAGTGGAAAGGTGAAAATCTTCGTAAGCCATGCGCACCGTGATGAGGATATAGCCGATAGACTCGTGTTGTTTGAGCTAGGGGCAGCTTGGCTACAGGCTAAGCGCACAATTCCGCTTCTTGCAAGGCTAAAGCCTGAAGATGTTCCAGGACCAATGCGCGGCGCGTGGCCGGCCAACTGACGAGCGGTGCAGGCCTCAATGAATTGCTCGATCAGCTCGCTAGTGGTTCCCGCCTGACATAAGAGTCCAGCTTGGGATTCCTTTTCGCGGGTGCGCATGCGAGTCTGGTGCATGCGCACAGGAATATCCGTCACTGTTTCGTCGATTGATCGCCAGCGCCTCAGTGCGCTGATCAGGGATCGCAATGCGCCGCAGAAGCATGTTTGGCGCGCCGAGATCATTCTATTGAGCAGCGACGGCGTGGGCACCGTCGAGATCATGCGGCAAACCGGCAAGTCCAAGACCTGCGTATGGCGTTGGCAGGAGCGCTTCGCCACGGAAGGCTTCGAAGGACTGTTGCGCGACAAGACGCGACCCTCGCGCATTGCGCCGCTCGGGCCTGAGGTAGCCGAGCGCGTTGTGGCGTTGACGTTGCAGGACCCGCCTGGCGAGACAACGCACTGGACCGCCGACATGATGGCGGCGGCGGCCAGCATCAGCGCCAGCGCGGTCAGGCGCATCTGGAAGGCGCACGGGCTGCAGCCCAACCGCTGGCGCCAGTTCAAGCTCTCCAACGATCCGCAGTTCGTCGACAAACTGCGCGACGTCGTCGGCCTCTATGTTGATCCGCCAGTTCATACCATCGTTCTGTCGGTCGACGAGAAGAGCCAGATCCAGGCGCTCGACCGTACTCAACTTGGCCTGCCCATGAAGAAGGGTAGGCTCGGCACCATGACCCACGACTACAAGCGGAATGGCACGACCACACTGTTTGCCGCCCTCAACGTGCTCGACGGCACCGTTATCGGTCGCAACATGCAACGCCACCGCCATCAGGAGTTCATCCGCTTTCTCAACGCTATCGAGGCGAAAGTGCCGGCCGGCAAGGTCGTCCACGTCGTCCTCGACAACTACGCCGCCCACAAGCACCCCAAGGTGCGTGCCTGGCTCGACCGCCATCAGCGCTTCACTTTCCACTTCACGCCAACCTCGTGCTCGTGGCTCAACGCGGTCGAGGGCTTCTTCGCAAAACTGTCGAAGCGTCGCCTCAGGCGAGGCGTCTTCCACTCTGTCGTCGACCTCCAGGCGGCAATCAACCGCTTCCTCGAAGAGCACAACCGGCAACCAAAGCCCTTCACCTGGACCGCCGACCCTGACAAGATCATTGCTGCCGTCAAACGCGGGCACCAAGTGTTAGATTCCATCCACTAGGATAACTAAGTGGCCTGAGCGGAACAGGCTTGCTGCCTTGGCAAAATTGGAAGATCTCGCAAATTCTGTATCGAGCATTTCCTTCTATGACGAGGCAGAACGCTGGCTTCGACTAAAGACGGTGGACCCGCCATAATACCTCAAGTCATTCGGTGAGACGTTAAACCAGCAGAAAAGTGGACGTTTTGCACATTCTTTTGAGCGCAGCATCTTCCGAGCCTGCTCTAGATCCTGACGATTGTCGGCCCGGCTCATATCACGCAATTGCTCGACGCGCTTGGTGACGATACAGAGCCCCGTGCGAATTGTGCCAAGCCAGGCCCAGCGCAATTGGTCCTACATCGTGTCCGAGAAACCGGACATCGGAAATGCTGTGCTACTCTGCGCATCCGAAAGCTGCCTTAGTTCGGTAGTCGGCGGTGCTTCCGAACGTAACTGAATCGTCAATTCAGGACTCTCTGCTGTCTGAACCTGGATCGGCAGAGTCATCGCTAGCCGGAACCAGAATTTCTGGTACCCGGCAGATTCAAATTCAACTGCGAATTTAAGCGTGTTATACTTCTAAACTCGGCGTTGGAGTAGTAAGGTCCTTAAGCGCGCCTGCCCATGCGGTACTGAAGCCAAGGAGCATTTACATTTCGCTGTTCAAGGGCCTAGAGTTAGCCTGGTGCAGGTTTTGTTAGAAACCGGAGTAAGATTGTGCGCATGTCGGAACGCTTGGGGATATCGGTTCTGGGCAGTGCGCGTCGGGAGCGATTTGCAGCGTTTTACGCTCATTCCTCGAATGCCATGCCACGCTGCGGTTAGGCGCTTCGCCGATGATGCGTTACGTCTTCGTTTCCCATGCCAATCTGGACAAACCGGTGCTGAAGCCGGTCCTTGAGGCGCTGCTGGCGGCAGGAATCCCGCTGTGGATCGACCGGCCAGGTGAGGCCGGCCTTGCTGAGCACCGCCTAGTGCTGCCGGGGATACGGCCGGGCGCCGACTGGGATGCCGAGATCCGCAAGGGCTATGAAGGGGCGGCCTGTGTGCTGTTCTTTCTCTCGCGGAATTCTAACAATCCGGCGCGTTCCGACTCACTTTTCCGCGAATTCGATCACGGCAGCATCAACGACAAGCTGGTAATTGCCAGGATCGATGACATTGGCCGCGATGAGATGAGCGGCCTGATACGGATCAGGCAGGCCGTCGACCTCTCCGGGTTTGGGCGCGAAGGCTCTGCCGATGTCGAAGGTTTGGTCGCCGAGTTGCGTCGCTTCGTGCTGCGCGAAGGCGACATGCCGGCCCAAGTGTCGCAGGTGCGTTCAAGACGCTTCGCTCGCCTGCTGCCCTATCTCTGCAACCGCCGCACGCAGCGAAGGCGTTTCCGTGAGGCGGTGGAGACGGAGCTCGAGCGCGATTTGGTGCGGCCGCAGATGTTTTTCGTTATCGGCGAGGATTCGCAATGCGCGGACATCTTCGTCGAACAGCTCTTTATCATCGACTTGCCAGACTTGTTGCGACGCAACAAGCTCTCGGGCCCTGTCGACGACCGGCTGCTGCGCTGGCCCGCTGACCTCAGCCCTCGCCTCGACGCAAACGAAATCAAAGATCACCTCGACGAGCTGGAATACGAGCTAACGGAAAAGCTTGGGCTGAAGTCGCGCTCGGGCATCTTGGCGATCGAGCGCAGGCTTGAGTGCCAGAGCGGGGCGCTGTTCCTCTATTTCGACATCGACATCCGCAGGTGGAATGACGGCCACCGCCGCCTACTCGGAGAGTGGATCGGTTGGTGGAGCCGCCTGAATACGGTGGAGCGCCGCTATCCAATCGTCCTGGTCGGACGGTTCTGCTACGCCAACGAGCGCTTTTGGCCATTCAGGCGCGGATCGTCTATAGTGCGGGTTCTGGACGACCTGACAGCGCTTTCGAGGTCGTCAGGCGATCGCGCGACGACGGCGATCCTGCCCCAGCTCGGCCATGTTGGCTACGACGACATAGACGCCTGGATTGACGAGAACGCCGATTTCGCGTCCGAGGCACCGCCGGATTTGCGCCAGCGGCTGCGAAAATTCTTCACCGGCGCGCTCGGCATAGGCGAGCGCACCGTGCCGATGTCGCAGGCCGCGTCATTTCTAAGGACGATCATGGACGAGATGAAGATCAACGCTGACGCGCTCTCATCCGGGAATGCTGCCTCATGACCATGCTCTATCCGGCGACGCCATCGACTGCGCCGCCCTCCGCCCCGAAGCCGCTTCCCGCTTCACCGGGCGCCGAGCTGCGCGATCCGCGTAAATACCGCCGCGATCCGGGGCTGGTCGATGCTGTGAATGTTTCGCTGCTCTTGCGCCAGCCTCTGATGGTGACCGGCGAGCCGGGAACGGGAAAGACTGTGCTCGCAGTAAGCGTCGCCTTCGAACTCGGGCTGGACGCGCCGCTTGCCTTCGAGACCAAGTCGACATCGCAGGCGCGCGACCTGTTCTACGGATACGACACACTCGGGCGTTTCACCGCGAAGGAGCTCGGCTCCGGAGCCGGCCGGCCGGCAGACTACATAACCTACAACGCGCTCGGCGAGGCGATTGTGCGCGCCAACGAACCGAAGGCAGTGCAAGATGTGCTGCCGGCAGGGTACGTCCACCCCGGCAAGCGGCGGTCGGTCGTGCTGATAGATGAGGTGGAGAAGGCGCCGCGCGATTTCCCGAACGACATTCTGAACGAGATCGAGCGAATGTATTTCCGCATCCCTGAACTCGGCAATCGCGCTGTCGAGGCTGATCCCGACCATCACCCGATCGTGGTGATAACCAACAACTCGGAGAAGTCGCTACCGGACGCGTTCCTGCGCCGCTGCATCTACTATAACATCCCCTTTCCCGATGCAGAGTCGATGGAGCAGATTGTCCTTGCGCGCCTGCCGGGTTATTTCCCGAAGGACGCTGGACTTGCCCTGATTCGCGACGCGGTGAAATTCGCGCTGTTCGTGCGCGATGAGGCGTCGGGGCTGGACAAGAAGCCAGGAACCTCGGAGTTGCTCAACTGGTTGAGCGCCATGGTTCGGCTAGGCGCCTCGCCATCGACCTCGCTCTCCGATCCGGCGGCGCGGGAGTTCGCGCGCCGCAGTCTGCCAGCGCTCGCAAAGATCAGCGGCGACCAGTCACGAGTCGGGGACCTGCTTTCGAGATGGCGCGATGGCGGGCGCGGCTGAATCTCCGTTGGCCGGCGACGCCTTCTACAGCCGGCTGCCCGAGTACCTCGGGCGGCTCAGGCTTGAGGGGCTGGCCGTCGGCGCAGAGCAGGAATCGCGGCTCTTCCTTCTGTTGTCGCGGCTAGAAAGCGCCGGCGCCATGCCGGAGGCAGAGGGTGCGCTGGCGCGCCTCGTCGTGCCCGTGCTCGCTGGCACTCCGGCGCAGCAGGCGATGTGCCATGACCATTTCCGCGCTATGTTCTCTGAGTCGAACGCGGTGGTGGATGGCAAGGAGGGGCCGCCGCCGAGCGGCGACGCGGAGGAGAGAAAGACTTGGCTGCGGCGCATCCTGCGCTCCGGCGCCACGCGGGCGGTGTCAGCGTTGGTCATCGCGGTCACGATCGCGGTCGTCGTACTCGCGATGCAGTCTATCGATCGGCCGGTTAACAAGCCGGCGAACTTGACGTCTGGATCGGCGGTCGCCATAGACGCAAACAGGCTGCTACTCGACTGGATCCGCAATTTCCCAATCAAGGAACTGGAGCTTCCGAAGCAGTCGCCGTGGAACCGGACGCTGCGCTGGTATTACACGGAGTTCGGTTGGCAGAAGTCGGTGGTAGTGGCGCTGCCATGGCTGGTCTATGCTGCGGCGTTTGGCGGGCTGGTATATCTGACGCTTGCGCATCTGCGACGCGAGAGCCTGCGCCAGAATCTGCGCACGCTACCGCTTTCGTTCCGCGGCGACCGACCGCGCTTCGGGGACCGCGCGCTCCTCACCGACCTCCAGTCCTTGCGCAGCTTGGCGCGCGACGAGATCCGCGAGATCGACCCTGAGGCGATGGCGATCGCGACCGCCGAGCAGGGCGGTCTGCTAACGCCGCGCTGGCGCACGCGGCCGGTGCCTGCTGATATCGTCGTTCTGATCGACCGACGTAGCCCGCGCGACCATCTCGCCTCCTATGGCGAGGCAATGGTGGAGACACTGCGGAACGCCGGCCTTTTCGTCGAGCAGTTCGACTTCGACCGCTCACCCTGGACTTGTCGACGCAGGCGCTCCGGCGAGATCAAGGCTCTATCTTCCGTGCTCGGCGGCTTTCCGGGCGCGATCTTCCTATTCTTCGCCTCCGAGAGCGAATTCCTCAATCCAGGTTCCGGCGCGCCCAAGGCCTGGATTGCGGAGATCGTTGACGTGGCGCGCACCTTCCTCGTCGTTCCGGAGGAAGCATCCGACATGGGCCCACTCGGCTGGGCGCTGCCCAAGGGCCTCCAAATCGCGCATGCCTCGGCTGCGGGGCTCCGCGCTGTTGCGGCTCGCCTGCTCGCATTCGAGCCCCCGATAACGGCACGCGCAAGCGCGCCGGCACTGGAACGGATGGTCGCGCGCATCAACGAGCGCGCTGACCGCTGGATGCAGGGCGCGCCGCCACCCTCAGCGGAAGTCGACGACTTCGTCGCCGAACTCCAGCAGAAAGCTGGGTCCGAGACCTACCGCTGGATCTCGGCTACCTCGGTCTATCCTGAATTACGCTGGCTGCTGACGCTCTATCTTCGCGACCGGCTTGGCAAGCGCGGCGGCCAGCCGATGACGCTCGCACCCGACATTCTTCGCGTCGCGCAGCTCCCCTGGTACCGGCATGGTTGGATGCCCGACTGGATGCGCTCCCGTCTCTTGGAAAGGCTCACCGCCCCTGAACGGCGCAAGGTGCGGGCGCTGCTGCTCGAGGCGATTGGCATCACGGCTGCCATACGTCCGTCAGCCGCGGCCATGGAGGTCTCAGCGCCGAAAGAAGCTGGCGCGCCGCCGGCCGAGCGCATCCGCTCCGACCGCATCCTGGTCGACTACCTCTTGCCCGGCCTCGCCTCGACGAACCAACTCTTCGCCCTGCCGGAAGAGTGGGCAAAGAAGGTCGCGCGCCGGCCACTGCGCCGGCTCGCAGTCGCCGCGGCATGTGGTGCAGTACTAGCCGCAGCTGGCTCGTTTGGGGCTCTGGCCGTGATGCCGATCGATGACTGCGATCTATGGGGCACGAGCCAGTTCCAAACGGATGCAATCGGACCGGGTCTGACAAGCTTTTTGTTGGATCGGGGGGGGTACATCGGTCGGGTCGTCGCCGCGTGTAAAGTCGCGACGGAGCGCGAGCCGGACAAGCCGCGTTTTCGCTACCAATATGTGCGGGCACTCGCCTCGAAACCCAATATTCAGGCTAGCGAGATTGAAATCGTCCGCACCGTTCTCTTCGAATTGAAGAAGATAAACTACATCGCCGCAATAAACGATATCGGATACGAGTATCATACAGGAATATTTGATCGTGATCAATTAAAGGCAGCAAAATATTTTGATATAGCATACAAACTTGGGTCTATTGAAGCTGGTAGGAATCTTGCGGTAGTTTACCAGAGTTCTGAATTCAATAGTGATTATTATCACAATGAGAGAAAGAGGCTTCTGAAGGAGTATATGGATCGGGGCGGAGCGACTCTGGGTAATTACGCATATTCCTTTCGCGATGGAGAATTCGGATTCGAAAAAGACCAACAGAAATACTGCGAAATACAAAAGCTTGGGGCGGACCGCGAGGACGGCGATTCGGCAGCCGATGTGGGTTCCTTTTACCAATTCGGAAATATCTGCGATGGATACCCGCAGGACTTTTATATGGCAAACAGATATTTTTTGAAGGGCATCGAATGGTCTGCCAACCCTTATGCGGCAGAAAAACTGGCCGAAAATTACCTTCGGGAGCAAGGTGTCGGGAAAAACGTCGATCAGGCGCTTTACTGGGCGATATTCGCGGCCCGTCTCGGCAACACAGAAGCCGTCGACTTGATCTACGAGATTGAGGCGACTACCGATCAGGTCAAGCTCGCCGAACTTGGCCTTGATCTGAAGCTGATAGTGGGCCAACTCAAAGCCTCGGCCGACACCGGAAACGAGTATTCTCAGTACTACCTTGGCCAGATACTCGAAAGCCAGGGCAAGATTGACGAGGCACTGGTCCTGTACCGCAACGCGGCTGATCAGGGGCTTCAGCAAGCGACTAACGCGTTGGACCGTTTAGCGACAAGGCCCGGCATTCAGTGAGGCGCAGGGGCGCTTGTCACGCATAGTGCCTCGAAGGCGTGGTTTCTTGCATTCGTCGCAGGAGCTTCTGATTGGCGAGACCGGCCTTCAACGCCGGCTCCCATTTTCCCGCCTATCAAAACCGACCACCCTCGAGGGAACGGCGCAATAGATTGCGCACATTGGAAACTTGCCACTTTCCGTTGCGAGCCGTTCGAAGGCCTCGGTTGTTTAAGGCTACGGCAGGCCGCGCAGGCTGGTGATGCCGGAACGCTGGATCGACTGTAAGCGGTGTTCTGACGCCACCTTTCGTATCGGGCTGTGAAGGACGATGTTCGGAGCCTTTGAGGGCTTCGACATATGACGATTTCAGAGATTACGCTTAAGTCCAGCGATCCTGAGCCTGCGCGACGGTTCGAGTTTTCACGGGCGCCGGCCGGCGGCGCGAATGGTTGCCGGAGGAGAAAGCGCGGATCGTGGCGGATAGCTACGAAGCCGGCGAGACCGTGAGCGCGGTGGCCCGGCGATACGCTTTGTCCCCGCAGCAACTATTCGCTTGGCGTCGGGCCGCTCGTCTGCCGTTGACGGAAGCGCCGGCAGCAGAACCAGAACCGCTATTTGTTCCGGCGGTGATTGCAGCGCCGAGGCCTGAACCAGCGGCAAGGCGGCCGCGGAAGCAGAAAGCCGCCCGGGATGCCGGCGTGATCGAGCTGGAGATCAACGGCGTCGCCATGCGGGTCGGCCGTGGCGCTGACGCCAGGACGGTGGCGGCGGTGATCCGCGCGCTGAAAGCGCCGTCGTGATCGGGCCGACGGGCGCGGTCAAGGTCATGGTCGCGATGAAGCCCGTGGACTTCCGCAAGGGTGCGGAGGGATTGGCGGCGCTAGTACGCGAGATGATGGGCGCCGATCCGTTCAGCGGCGCCGTCTACGTCTTCCGGGCGAAGCGGACTGACCGGATCCAGCTGATCTTCTGGGATGGCACCGGGGTTTGCCTCTACGCCAAGCGTTTGGAGGATGGGGAGTTCCGCTGGCCGAAAGTGCATGACGGCATGATGCGGCTGACGGCCACGCAGCTGCCGGCGCTGCTCGAAGGTCTCGACTGGCGGCGGGTCCACGAGGCGCGCCAGACCCGCGTTCCAGCCCAGGCGGGCTGACCCGCGACGAAGTGAATCAGTCTGGATTCCGCTGCCGCGGGCTGTCGGTGAATATGGTCTGATCCTGTCATGGCGATGACTGCTGACCAGCTTCCCGACGATCCGGACGCGCTGAAGGCGATGGTCCTGGCGCGCGACGTCGAGAATGCCCGTCTGATCCAGATCATCAAGGAATTGCAGCGTCACCGCTTCGGCCGGCGTGCCGAGACGCTGCCGGAAGACCAGCTTCTGCTGGGGCTTGAGGAAGCAGAGCAGATCGAGGCGGCCGGCGAGGAAGAGACCGAGCAGGCCGCCCCGGCCGAGCGTCTGGCACGCACCGCGAAGCGCCGGATGAACCGCGGCGCGCTGCCGGCCCATCTTCCTCGCCTGGAGATGGTGATCGACGTCGACGACCATGCCTGTCCTTGCTGTCGCAATGGCCTGCACCGGATCGGCGAAGACGTGAGCGAGCGGCTGGACATCGTTCCCGCGCAGCTGCGGGTGATCGTCGTGCGCCGCCCCAAATATGCTTGTCGCGCCTGCGAGGACGTTGTCGTGCAGGCTCCGGCGCCCGCGCGGCTGATCGAAGGCGGCCTGCCGACCGAGGCGACGGTCGCCCAGGTGCTGGTGTCCAAATATGCCGATCACCTGCCGCTCTATCGTCAGGCGCAGATCTACGCCCGGCAGGGCATCAATCTCGACCGTTCAACCCTTGCCGACTGGGTCGGCCGCGCCGCCTGGCATCTGCGTCCGGTGCACGAGCGGCTGCTTGGTAAGTTGAAGACCTCACCAAAACTCTTCGCTGACGAGACCACTGCGCCGGTGCTCGATCCCGGACGCGGCAAGACCAAGACAGGCCAGCTCTGGGCCTATGCCCGCGATGGCCGGCCACGGGAGGGAGCCGATCCGCCGGGCGTCGCCTATGTCTAGGCGCCGGACCGAAAGGCCGAACGTCCGATCGCTCATCTCGCAGGCTATACCGGAATCCTGCAGGTCGACGGTTATGGCGGCTATCGCGTGCTCGCCGAAAAGAGCGGCGTCACGCTTGCCTTCTGCTGGGCACATGTCCGTCGCCGCTTCTACGAACTCGCTGCGGCCGGTCCCGCGCCGATCGCCAGCGAGGCGCTCCGGCGGATCGCCGAACTTTACAGAATCGAAGATGATATTCGTGGACGATCCGTCGAGCAGCGCCGCGCCATACGCCAGGAAAAGAGCCGCCCGATCGTTGACAAGGACATGCCGGGCAGAGCGCTGTCCGGAGCTTGAGCTGCCCGCTGTTCGCCAGCCACTGCTACTTTTGCTGGCCCCTTTGCATGTCATTCCGTTCCGCGTCGAACGCCTGCCTTCCCTTCGCTCGCCACAGGTCACGCGCATGCTCGCCTTCATGGCTCTGTAGCTTGGCGGCGATCCAAAGCAGCGCGCCGTGAATGATGGCGCGATCTTCATTGGTGAGCTCGACAATGCCTGCCTTGACGACGAGACCGCCAAGTTCGATGAGCTGCCGTGTGCGCTTGCGACGCTCGACCTGCCAGGTGCGCATATCATTGCGAGCCTGTGCCGCTTGCTGGCGATTGCGCGCTGCCCGGTTGTGCTGGAGCGCTGCGAGGGTTGCGCTGAGATGTCGAAGCAGCTCGCCGGGACCCGCCCTCGAAAAACATCACCCCACGCTTGGCCCATGCCTCACGTTTTGACGTGTCTTTCGTTTCAGCGATCGCGACCAGTGCGCCGGCCAGTTCGTCGGTATTGAGCTGATCGGCGCCGGTGGCGATCACCAGCTCGCCAAGTTGCTGCACTTTTCGCGTTTTGAGTTCTCGCGCTTTGACTTCCAGCGCCTTCAGTTCGGCGTCGAAGTCTCGTGGTTTGCGCATGGCTGTCTCCATTGATTGTCCATTTGTGAATGATAGTTGAGCACCTGCCGGAAGGCTTCAGGGTTGCCGAGACAGCCCGGGACGGGCTGGTCCATCCCGAGAATTTTTCGAGGGAGGGCGCGCTTATACGTCGTGCCGACGTGGGCTTTGCCGTGCAAATGATCTGGTCGCGATGGCGATCTATCATCTTCACGTAAAGGTCATTGGCCGCAAGGCCGGGAGCAGTGCTGTAGCGTCGGCCGCCTACCGCTCGGCTTCGCGGCTGCGTGACGAGCGCATTGATCGAAGCCATGATTTTTCGGCCAAGCGCGGTGTCGTCCATTCCGAGGTGATGCTGCCTGCGAATGCACCCGAGGCCTGGCGCGACCGCGAACGGCTGTGGAACGATGTCGAGGCGTTCGAGGTCCGCAAGGATGCGCAGCTTGCCCGCGAGGTCGAGTTTGCGCTCCCGCGCGAACTCAGCCAGGCGCAAGGCATCGAGTTGGCGCGCGACTTTGTACAAGTCGAGTTCGTAAGCCGGGGCATGGTCGCCGATCTCAATGTGCATTGGGACAGGGCGGAGGATGGCAGCCCGAAACCGCATGTCCATGTGATGCTCACCATGCGGGCCGTGGACGAGAATGGTTTTGGGTCAAAGGTTCGAGACTGGAATGCTACCCAGCTGGTCGAACGCTGGCGCGAGCGATGGGCCGAGCTTGCCAATGAACGTCTTGCCGAACTCGACATCGATGCCCGCATCGATCATCGCAGTCTGGAAGCGCAGGGCATTTCCCTGGAGCCGCAAACCCAGATCGGTGCACCGGCCCAGCGCATCGAGGGCAGCGGCCTTGCTGCTGGCGATAGTGAAGCAGATCGCG
This sequence comes from Mesorhizobium sp. BR1-1-15, assembly GCF_020165475.1. Classification (NCBI taxonomy): domain Bacteria; kingdom Pseudomonadati; phylum Pseudomonadota; class Alphaproteobacteria; order Hyphomicrobiales; family Phyllobacteriaceae; genus Mesorhizobium; species Mesorhizobium sp. BR1-1-15. Next base: position 27,375 of record NZ_JAIUIF010000011.1, read on the forward strand.
CCGAGCTGCACCGCGAGATCGCGCGCAACAATGGCGCGCGCATCATTGCGGATCCATCCGTGGCGCTGGATGCCATCACGCATCAGCAATCGACCTTCACCCGAAAAGACATCGCGAAGTTCGCGCATCGGCACAGCGATGGGCTCGATCAGTTCAACGAGGTCATGGGCGCGGTCGGCAAGGCGCCGGATCTGATCGAACTCGGCAAGGACGGACGTGGAGAAGATCGCTTCACCACCCGCCAGATGATCGACACCGAACAGCGCCTTCACCGCGCGGCGGAGCGGGTCGACTTGGACGAGCGCCACGCGGTGAGTGACGCACATCGCGAGGCAGCACTGGCGCGGGCTGCGCAACGCGGCCTTGTTCTGTCAGGCGAGCAGACCGATGCGCTTGCGCACATCACCGATGGTCGCGGTCTTGGTGTCGTCGTCGGCTTTGCCGGAACGGGCAAGAGCGCCATGCTGGGCGTTGCGCGCCAGGCCTGGGCAGCGGCGGGCTATGAGGTTCGAGGCGCGGCACTGTCCGGCATTGCCACTGATAATCTGGAGGGCGGATCAGGCATCCAGTCACGCACCATCGCCAGCATTGAACACAGCTGGGGACAGGGCCGCGATCTACTCACCGCGCGCGATGTCCTGGTGATCGATGAGGCCGGCATGGTCGGCACGCGCCAGTTGGAGCGCGTGCTCTCCCATGCTGCGGACGTTGGCGCAAAAGTCGTGCTCGTCGGCGATCCGCAGCAGTTGCAGGCGATCGAAGCGGGTGCTGCATTCCGCTCTATCCACGAGCGACACGGAGGTGTCGAAATTGGCCAGGTGCGCCGTCAGCGCGAGGACTGGCAGCGTGACGCCACGCGCGATCTGGCAAGCGGCAGGATTGGCGCCGCGATCAACGCCTATGACGCGAAAGGCATGGTGCATCAGGCTGCAACGCGCGAAGAAGCGCGAGCTGAACTCGTCGAGCGCTGGGATCGCGACAGGCAGGCGCAGCCAGAGGCAAGCCGTATCATCCTCACCCACACAAACGACGAGGTGTGCGCGCTGAACCAGGCAGCGCGCGAGCGGCTGCGTGCTGCTGGAGATCTCGGCGACGAGGTTCACGTGAATGTGGAACGCGGTGCAAGGAACTTCGCCAGCGGCGACCGGGTCATGTTCCTGCGCAACGAGCGCGGGCTTGGCGTCAAAAACGGCACACTCGGCATCGTGGAGGAAGTCAGCACACAGAGCATGACCGTGCGCACCGATGACGACAGATCGGTGCGCTTCGATCTGAAAGACTACGCGCACATCGACCACGGTTATGCCGCGACCATTCACAAGGCGCAGGGCATGACCGTCGACCGGACCCATGTGCTCGCAACACCTGGCATGGATGCACATGGTAGCTATGTCGCACTGTCGCGGCATCGCGACGGGATGGACCTGCACTATGGCGGCGACGACTTCAGTACGCGGGACCGCCTGGACCGTACGCTGTCACGCGACCGCGCCAAGGATATGGCGTCGGATTACGAGCAGATCGACCCGGCGCAACACTATGCCGAGCGGCGCGGCATCACGTTCTGTGAGCGCCTGGTCGAGATCGTGCGCCGCGTCGTTCCGGAGAAGCTGCGCGACAGGATCGGGGGACTGCTGGACGGGTTGCGCTCGCCTGTTGAGGGCGAGCCCATGCAGGACCGTGGGAGCGGGCCGGGAAGGGAGAGTGTTGGGGTGCGGACCGGAGATGCAGTCCGGACGCCGGAAAGATATCCTTCTGCTACTGGAGTGCCGCGCGACAGGGATATGCCGATGGACGCGGAAGCGGCGTTGCGCAGCGCTCGCACCAAGGCGCTTGTGCGCCACGCGCGCGCGCTCGACGCGATCCTCAGTACTGGAAATGCCGACGGGCAGGGCAGTCCCGAGCAGATGCGCGAATTGAGGGATGCCCGTAGCGCTTTCGAGAAGGTGCGGCCGTATGGCTGGCGCGATGCCGAAGCGGCCTATGTCAAGAATCCCGAACTTGTCCGCGAGGCGGGGGCCGGCCGCGTCGGCCGCATCGTGCTTGCTCTCCAGCTTGAAACGGAAATTCGCACTGGGATGGACCTCGATCCCGGCGGCCGCGCCGACCGGTTCGTGGAACGTTGGCAAAAGCTCGACCGTACCGGAAGGGAGCAATATCTGGCCGGCGACATGTCGGGCTACAAGTCAACGCGCTTGGCCATGTCCGATATGGCCAAGAGCCTTGAACGCGATCCGCAGCTTGAATCCCTGCTGGCAAACCGGAAGCGCGACCTTGGGATCAACGTGGAGACGGGCCGTCGCCTGGGCGCGGAACTCGCCTTCAGCCATGGCATCGGTAAGGGGCGGGGGATTGGAATCTAAGGCCTGCCGATTTGCCGCCGTTTCCACGCCGCAGTCGGCTGAGGAGACAAACCTGATTGCCTCCGGCATGGGGTTCGTCCTGTCTGTCCCAGCAGAAATCAGCAACAACCAGTGAGGTGCAGGTAAGCTATGCCCGAGCCGGATCGTATCATACGCCTCAAAACCGTCCTTGCCCGGACCGGCCTGTCCCGTTCAACCATCTATCGCAAGATCGCCGAAGGCACGTTCCCAGCCCAGATCAAGATCAGCATCAACGGTGCGGGCTGGCGGGAATCCGATGTCAATCGGTGGATTGCTGATCCCGTTGTATGGCACACCGGCGCATCACGAAAAAACAGCGAGTAGACGCGGCGGAGTGGTACGTTGCTGTCGACGTTGAACACTCCTCTCTGAGACAAGTTCAATGACTGGGAAGGGGCCGGGGAACGAACCCGCTGCGCGGGAGGGGCGCCTGCGGTTGAGGTAGTGGTCAAGAACCGGTCGTCGCGCTGGCGTTGAGCGTGGTCCGGCGGGGGCAGAGCATGACGGGCTTCTTCAACAAGGAGCCTGACCATGCAGCACCCCGTTCTCGATGCACCCGTCAGCCCGCTGCGCCAGCGGCTGATCGACGACATGAACATGCGGCGCTTCTCACGCGAGACACAGCGCAACTATCTCCGCGACATCGGACGCCTGGCGACATTCCTCGGGCGTTCACCAGACACCGCTACCGCCGACGACCTGCGCCGGTTCCAGATCGAGCAGCAGGAGGACGGCGTTCCCGTACCGACGATGAACAGCATCGTGTCGGCACTGCGCTTCTTCTTCACCCACACGCTCGACCGCCCGGACCTGGCGCGCAGGCTTGTCCGGCTGGCGCATCCGCGCAACCTGCCCGTGGTGCTCAGCCGCGACGAGGTGGCCCGGCTGCTCAACGCCACCACGTGTCTCAAGCACCAGGCCGCATTGTCAGTCGCCTATGGCGCGGGCCTGCGTGTTGCCGAGGTGTCGATGCTGAAGGTTGCCGACGTCGACAGCGAGCGCATGCTGCTGCGCGTCGAGCGTGGCAAGGGCGGGCGCTATCGCAACGCCATGCTCTCGGAGGACCTGCTCACGCTTCTGCGTGAGTGGTGGAAGATCGGACGTCAGCAGGGCGTGATGCACCGCGACGGCTGGCTGTTCCCCGGACAGCACGCAATGAAGCCGATCAGCACGCGGCAGCTCTATCGCATCGTCGTCGAGGCGGCCCGGGCGGCCGACATCGCCAAGCGGGTCGGGCCGCACACGCTGCGCCACAGCTTCGCCACCCACCTGCTGGAGGACGGCACCGACATCCGGATCATCCAGGTCCTGCTCGGGCATGCCAAGCTCAGCAACACCGCCCTTTACGCGAAGGTGGCGACCCGCACGGTGCGTGCCGTGATGAGCCCGCTCGACAAGCTCGGGCTATTCAAGCCGGGAGAGGTCTCGCCCGACATCTGAGCCGTGCGCGCCTCGATAGAGGTTGCCGACATCTTCCGTGCTGCCGGACCCGTTTACCGGGCTGCCCATGCAGGTCACCTGAGCCTCGCCCAGCTCAAGGTCATGTCGGCGATCGAGTATTGCCGCACCGCGGCCCTTGGCGGTCACGTCGAGGCTTGCGAGGACTGCGGCCAATGGCGCGTCGCCTACAACTCCTGCCGCAACCGGCACTGCCCGAAGTGCCAGGGTGCTACGGCAAGGACATGGTTGGCCGAGCGCGAGGCCGACCTGCTGCCGGTCGGCTACTTCCACGTTGTCTTCACCCTGCCCGCCGAGGTCGCCGACATCGCCTTCCACAACAAGGCGGCGGTCTACGACCTGCTGTTCAAGGCGGCATCGGAGACGATGCTGACGATCGCTGCGGATCCGAAGCATCTCGGCGCGCGCATCGGAATCACCGCGGTGCTCCATACCTGGGGCTCGGCGATGACACACCATCCGCACGTGCACATGATCGTGCCGGGCGGTGGCATCTCGCCGGACGGAAGCCGGTGGATATCGTCGCGTCCGGCCTTCCTGCTGCCGGTGCGCGTGCTCGGCAAGCTGTTCCGCCGTCTGTTCCTCTCTCGGTTGGTTGCGCTGCACGATGCCGGCCGGCTCACCTTCTTCGGATCGATGGCGCACCTGTCCGTGCGGCAGGCATTCGTGCGGCACCTGTCGCCGGTCCGCAAGAAGCGCTGGGTCGTGTACGCCAAGGCGCCGTTCGCGGGACCGGAAGCGGTGCTCGCCTACCTGTCGCGCTACACGCACCGGGTCGCGATCTCGAACCGGCGCCTCATCCGTTTCGACGAGGACGGCGTCACCTTCCGCTACAAGGACTACCGCCGCGACGGCGCCGATCGGCAGCAGGTCATGACGCTCGCCACCGACGAGTTCATCCGCCGATTCCTGCTCCACATCCTGCCACGTGGCTTCCACCGCATCCGGCACTACGGCCTGCTCGCCGGCTCTGCTCGCAAAACCAGCCTCGCACGCGCCCGCGAACTGCTGAACGTCGCTGCGCCGTCGGAGGACGACAACTCAGTAGAACCGACTGACTTCCGTCCGCCATGCCGGTGCTGCGGCGGAAGCATGATCATCATCGAGACGTTCGAACGGTGGCGACAGCCGCGCGGACCGCCGGACACCACGGCGACGAACCGGGAGAACTCTCCATGACCAGGCATGGCATGCTCCAGCCTTCAGCCGCAGGCACTCAGCCTCCGGCAACGGACCCACGCGTGTCCATGGTGATCAACGACCCCGACAGGGCCGCACCCAACCGCGTGCCGGGTCGGCAATACCGCGCGGAAGCGCAACGAAGCGGGCCGTTCGCATCAAACCCGGCGCTTCCCCGCGGCGATCGCGCCATCGCCGACATCCGCCGCAAATCGAAATCTCCATAGCAGTCACCTGTGGCCCGCGGGTTCCTTCCTCGGGGACTTTCGTACGCCTGCCGGCGCCCGAAACTCTTCACGACAGCGGACCGGCAGCTATTGGTTCGATTTCGTCACGAACAGCCGTTCAAATCCCGACCCCGTCACGGTCGTTCAAGTGCACTGCGAATTTAGCCCAAAGCAGGTCACTAGCCCAGGCTGTGACGCTACGGGCGCGGAACAGGCGTAGGCAACTGACTTACTATGGCAGCAAGCAAGGCTGGCTGGCTCTGACTGCGCAAAGTTCTGCCTATGAATTCCTCGAGTGACTTCTTTTGGTACCCCAACAGAGTTGCAGCCTCCGCTAGCAGTCCTTTGTTGTCGTAGTGGCGCAGAATGGTTTCATAATCGCTGATAGCCACAGCGTTCGTTAGCTCCAACTGCATATTCATGAAAATTCCCCGAGGATCTACCGCTAAAGTCGCGTTACGGAAATCGGTCTCCAGCGTTCCAATGTCAGTTGCAGTAAGACCTATTTTCTTCACCATCGCGTCTATCCGACGCCTCGTGTAATCGAGGCTAATTCGATCAATCTCATTGGATGCCAGCCTGATCACACGCGCCTTGAGATCGGCAAGCTTTTGATCCGCTTCAACTTCGTTAAATGCAAGTGCCTTTGCCAACTCCTTGAAAACCGTCGGCAGCAGCAATAGGTTTTCAACCTCTGAGACAGGCAGCGTGTAGACAGACTTCCCAGCCAAGTACTGGCTCTCTTGAACGGATCGCCCATCGGCATCGATTATTCCCGCACAGCCTACGCGGTGGAGTTCCTTGCGGCTGGCAAAGCTAGAGACAGTGTGAATCACCTGATCGCAGTTGCCGACGGGTATAACGGTAAAACCTTCGAAGACACGACGATAGAGGGCTATATCTAGGCTCCCTCCGTCTCCTTCCACGAAGAGCACAGGGAGGCGACTGCCGACGATCAGGGCAACGACGTCATCTGGAATGTCGGTGTCTTCAGGGACATGCTCGATGTCCCACTGTTCAGGGCTCTTCTGATATGCACGTAACACAAACTTGGTGGCGGCGTGGCGAGACGCGGCAAACTCCACATCGTGAGTAATATAAACTATGGCGCAGTCCGGCCTACTAGTTTCAATTTTATCATAGAGCTTCGACAAAACGGACTTGTTGATATGAAGTTCTGGTTCGTCGATGATAAGAATGGTGTTATGCTGCGCGATTAGCGCTTGGCCGATAAGATAGAAAATTACCCTCTCGCCATCGCTCATCTCTGCCGCGTTATACGATGAATTTTGTTGGCCCGATGGAGCAGTCTTTACGTCGGACGCGTCTACAATGAGAGACCGATGCGGCAGGAGTTCTTGCCAAATTTCTTGTAAGACATCGAGCTTGGTCGTGGCCACTTGAGTTGCCGGGTTAGCTCTCACCTCCTGCCTGAACTTGACTGACACATTATTCTCTTCGGCGTAAAGAGCTGCAATAAGGTGATCAAAATCCGACAGCATAGCAATCGCCGGATTTGACTGCCAGCGATGCCCAAGCTTGTTATTGCCCTCTGGGTATCCGTACCGCAACTGGTTCAGTGCACGATCTAAACTAGGCGGCTGAACTGCGGTATTCATCGCGAGTGAACGATGGGCGGCAATACGATGAACTTCGGCGTGGCCCTGAAACCGGCTTTCGATCATGACACCCAAGCGTGTCTTGCCAGCACCGTTGGCGCCTATGAAAACGGTAGACTTGCCAGCCTCAAGAGTGAGCGGCACGTCGCCCTGTACAGATGGGATCGTGATTGCCCCGATAGCCATTTACCTCTCCCTTTCGATTGATCTGTAGGCGGCCACGACTAGCAATCAAGTCCTGTTGCAATGCTTCCACAGGTAGTCCCCGCAGACGCCTTCAGCGACACCGAGCAGAAGCAATATCGGGTGGTCAGCGTGTCCGCTTTCAGATCGATACCAATAAAAGCAGACAGACCGGCTTCCATCCCATGATGGTGGGGTCGTCGAGACCCATGGCCCCGTCGAAGCATTCATCCGTGTCGCGCCGGATGACCCCCCAACGTCAGATTTCGGTCCGCTCTGCCAGGAGCAGCGCGTCTTCCATGTCGACAAGATATCGAGTTCGCCTATTTCACTCCGTGCGCCTTGGCTTGCTCGGATCTGTTTGAAGGCCAGCAGTATTTAGCTAGGAGCCGCCGCTCATTCATAGAAGCTGCTATTGTCCACGGACGCACGCTCCAGTGTGTAGGGACGCATGTCGGCAACGGAGGCGGCCATTCTGACCGAAAAGGGATATTTGTCTGAGAGAGACACACCTTCGCCGCGGCGAAAATCTGATCCCGAACCGTAGTTCAGTTGAACGTAAACCGTTCCGTTTACGCGAAATTCGATCTCCTTCGGGCCAATCGTTACGACACGGATATCGTGAGCGACTACCTCGTCCACTAGCGTATGCGTTGAAAGCTCATCAAGTTCCTGGACAACGCTTTCTGTTAAAGCCTGGTCGGCCACCTCATTGATTGTCTGAGAAACGGCCTCTGCAATTGTGTCTCTGACCTCGGTGACTGCATCGAGAAATCGGATTACCGCGTGAAAGGTATTCCGCATGAACTCACTCACTGCTTCATCGCCTTCGAGTAGGGATCCGGGCCTGACATGGGTGTATTTGGAAAGTTCGTCCATAACTGATCTAAGCTTCTTGTGATCAACCTCGACGTTGACCCCGAGTTCTTCAAGAGAACCGTCCGAAAGGCCACCCTGGGTCGCGTAAATCATTCGATCAATGCGAGTAATTTTGCCTTTGGTCTCAACGTTGTTCTTCGCAGCGTATTCCTGGGCGAGCAAATACCAATCACATGCCTTCACCTGCTCATCTGGAGCAAGATCGTGAAGGACGTAGGTCACGAGTTCCCGGATACCTGCCGCGAAAAGGTTCGCTCTGATAGGATTGGCGCTGTCCCAGGCAACACCGAGCGAGCCCGCAAGCACCTTGTCCAAGAAGGGGTTAGATAATTTCTCGGACAGGGTCTCGGCCAAGGCCAGGGTCGAAGACGACAGCATTGAGGTGTTCCCTTTGGGTTGCCCCAGCGCGATCGTCAATCGCAGGACTCTCTAAGCCAACAGACTAAGACGTCGTCGTTTCTGCCGCCAGCGAATCCGGCCGCGCTAGACGCCATCCTTTACTTTAGCCCGCAATTCCCTGCTCTTCCTTGCAAGCCGTCACCCAACCGTTGTCATCAGAACGCGATGAAAGGGAAGACGAAAGCGATGGCCGCTTTCAGAATCAACCGAATGCGTGGCGAACGACCGAAATGAGGCGCATTGCTGACATTGATCGGGAACGGATAATCCGTAATGCCGCCCGCAGGTGCCGCCTTCGGCTAGGTGTTTGCAATACCGCGTGACAAGCGCACACCAGGGCCACCGCCATTCTCTGCAATGAACTCTATTCCGGCTGCCTCGAACGTTGCTTTAAGCTGAACTATTGTGGACTGCTTCAACGTCTCGCCTCGTTCGAATCGCACAACCGTTTGAGTTGAGACTCCGGCCTCCTTAGCAAGCTCTAAAACGCCCCAGCCCAATGCAGCTCGTGCCATGCGACACTGCACCGGGTTCATAAAATCACCATAATATAGTGATTTCGATTGATCATATGCTGCACTTTGTGTAGTCTCGATTTCAATTGGGCGGCCGGATAGGTGATGCAACACCGATCCGGCCTGGCCACGTGCAAGCTGTTGTGGAGCTCGGATCATGGCTGATTCCGACAATAGCATGACTTTGTCTTCCGTCACGCTCGGGGGAGGTGGCGAGCAGGCTACAAAAAGATCTGCTCGTTCCGACGAAGCAGATCCGGCGCTTGCGCTGCTAGGAGACTGGTTGCGGGCGCAGCATGTCTCGCAGGTTCTCTGCCGACTTCAGCAACGCCTGGAAACGCGCGTTCTCAGCGCAGCCTGTCCGGTGCCGACGGATGCGAAGGTTGGTTACTCGATCGCCTACCAAGCGGAAGTCGAGGCTGCGACAGCGGCTTTGAAGATTCAGGATAGACTTCCGCGTACGCCCGCACACTCACTTCTCGGCGTTGTCGCCAAGCTGGAGATAATCGTGGGCGCAGATCGCGACATCGACGACCCAACAGATTTTCCCTGGCCACATATCGAGTCGATCCTGCATGACTTGAAGGAAATCACCGGGAGTGTGCCGCTTGAGCGACCTGATCGATCCATCGTTCAGGCGGACTGTCGGCGATATCAAGCAATCGCGGCCGATTTGATCGGTCTCGGAAAGCGCACCGCGGACCTTCATTTTGGTCAGCAACCGGCCGCTGGGATTGATACAAAGTAGAAAAGGATACGCAAGCGCACATAACGGCCATTCGCCGCTGAGGCAATTTCAGCGAATCTTTTCCCGATGCAGATGTGGTCGGGACGGAACTGGTGAAAGCGAAGCGACGCGTTACAAAACGCAGCGTTGAACGCAACCCCCAAACCAATCTGTTTTCGCGCCAACGCGCCATTGACGAAGCATTTCTGGAACGAACGGCCCGCTTGTTTGAGGCCCGCATGGAGCGGCCCCTCTCAACGGAAGATGCCCGGCAAATCGTCGATAATCTCGGTGGCTTCTTTCGCATCCTCGCCGAATGGGACCGAATTGACCGGCGCGAATAGCAGGCGCTTCATGGCTCCCTCATCGCCGGCTCAGTCCGTCGGCGGCAGATGCGATGACCATGGAGGGAAGGAGGCGTCTACGATGAACCAGCGACTTATGAAGGTCGCAAGGCCCGCAGGTCTTACAAAGGCGCTGCTTTACGCCCGCGTATCCTCCAAGGAGCAGGACAAGGAAGGTTTCTCCATCCCGGCTCAATGCAAGCTGTTGCGCGATTATGCCCAACAACAGCGGTTCGATATTGCGCAGGAGTTTGTGGACGTTGAGACGGCCAAGACCACTGGCCGGACCAACTTCACCGAAATGGTCAAATATCTGCGCAAGCATCCCGGCATCCAGATTGTCTTGGTGGAGAAGACAGACCGGCTTTATCGAAATCTGAAAGACTGGGTCACGCTCGACGAGTTGGATGTCGAAATCCACCTGGCGAAGGAGGGCGTGATACTTTCGCGCGACTCACGCTCATCGGAAAAGTTTATGCACGGCATCAAGGTCTTGATGGCCAAGAACTATATCGACAACCTGTCAGAAGAAGCCCGCAAGGGGCAGATGGAGAAGGCGGAGCAGGGCATATGGCCGACAAAGGCTCCGCTGGGCTATATCAACACCACTGGGAAGGATGGCAGAAAGGTTATTGAGCCGCATCCTGAACTGGCTCCAGTCGTCACACAGCTGTTCGAGCGTTACGCAACCGGCCGGTATTCGCTCAAGGCCTTGGCTAAGGCAGCCCATGGCGAGGGGCTGATTTATCCCAAGAGCGGCAACCCGGTTCCGGTCAGCACCGTGCATATGATCCTGCGCAACCGCCTCTATACCGGACTGTTCCTGTGGAACGGCAAATTGCACGAGGGCAAGCACGAACCTCTCGTGTCGATCCAACTATGGGAGCGCGTACAGGGCGTTCTGACAGGCCGCAATGCGGTGCCGACCCACCCGATAGGAAAAGAGTTCGCCTTTATCGGCTTGATGACCTGCACCGAATGCGGCTGCGCCATCGTGGCCGAGATCAAGAAGAGCAAATACGTCTATTATCACTGCACGGGGCATACCAACAAAGGTCGGGGTGGATACGGTGATTGCCGCCGCAAATATGTCCGCGAGGAGGTGCTCGACCAGACATTCGCCAACCTGCTTGACCGTTTGCATTTCGACGAAGAGATACTGGAATGGGTAAAGGCAGGCCTCTTGGCCAGCCATGCCGACGAGCGCCGCGAGCATGAACAAGCGATCCATCGATGTCAGGTCGAGTACAAGCGGCTCGAGGATCGGCTGCATGCCATGTATCTCGACAAGCTCGATGGCCGCATCGACAACGCCTTCTACGATCGGATGTCAGCACAGTGGCGGATCGAACAGACGCGGCTGCTTCGCGAGATAGAGCGTCATGGTAGCGCCGAGGAATCGTACATGGAGGACGGCATCCGGCTGTTGGAACTGGCACGCAACGCCAGCCGACTGTTTGCGAAACAGCCTGCGCACGAGAAAAATCGACTCCTGAATCTGGTGCTGTCGAACTGCAAATGGGACAAAGGCGAAGTTCACGCCGTCTTTAGGCAACCGTTTGATCTACTTGCGGAAACGGTCGTGGCCGGCGCAGCAATGGGTGCACAGCAGGCAGCTTTATCGACAGGGAGTCCAGTTTGGCTGGGGAACCTGGATTCGAACCAGGACTAACGGAGTCAGAGTCCGTGGGTCTACCGTTAACCTATTCCCCAGCAGGCGAGGTCATAAACCGCGCGGGCCGAGCGGGCGAACCGCTGTGAGCGCTGCCTTGTAGCCGCCAGCAGAAAATAGTCAAGCCTGCCGGTGTTTCAATTGTGATGTTTCGGCGCGGCTTTTCAATTGCCTGTCCGCCCGAACTGCGAGCGCTCGAAATAGAGCACGATGCCCAGGCCCAGAAACAGCGGGACGATGAGATAAAACAGCCGGAATACCAGCAGGGCCGCCAGCACGCCCACGGGGTCCATGTCGGAGAGCCCGGCCAGGAACACCACCTCGAACACGCCCAGCCCACCCGGCGCGTGCGAGATCTGCGCGATCGAGAAGGAGACGAGGAACACGCCGAGCACCACGAAATAGCCGGGGTTATGGGTCCCGGGGAGGGCAAAGAAGATGATCGCGGCTGCCGCCAGGAGTTCGATCGGGCCGATCAGTAATTGTCGCGCCACGATCGGCAGGGCCGGATAGTGAATCTGAAAGCTGCCGATCTTCAGCGGCCGCAGATGCAGCCAGCTGCCGAAGATATAGGCGGCGACGACGGCAAGCATGACGATGCCCGCAGCCCGCGACAGGCCGTGATGGGCTATGCCGGAGAAGCGGTCGATGATCTGCGGTTCGAGCACCAGAACGAGGCCGGAGGCAAGTACCGTCGACAGCACGAAGGTAATCCAGCAGATCGCCACCAGCACGCCGACGTCCTGTCCGCTCAATCCCCTCGTGCCATAGGCGCGATAACGGATGACGGCGCCCGAAAACACCGAGCCGCCGATATTGTGCGACAGCGCGTAGGTGGTGAAGGAGCACAGCGTGACGAACAGCCACGATACGCGTTTGCCGATATGCAGGAGCGCGATGTGGTCGTAGCCGGCGAGCGAGGCGTAGGCGACAACCGAGCTCAGCCCCGCGAGGATCCAGCCGCGGGCCGGGATCGCCGCAATACCGTCCCAGACATCATCCAGCGAAATGCCGCGCAATTCGTGCCAGAGCAGCAGGAGCGAGAAAATCACCGCCCCGACGCCGACGACCGGCCAGAAATAGCGTCTCCAGTTCATTGCCTGACTGCCATGCGTTGCGGGCCCGTTGCCTTCGCTGTCATTGCGGGAAAGCGGTCGGCGATTCCGATCGCTTTGCCCCCTCTATTTCAGAGATGCCTCATCGAAGCCGGCTATTCAACCGCCGGCCCTTGCCGCCATGGCAAGCCGCAATCGTTATCGTCGTCGAGAGGCGGAAAATCGACAGCCGAGCGGGAATATCGGCCCGGCCATGCGACCGTCTCCGCATGCATTTGTGCTGAAAGTCGCTGTTTACCCCCACTTTGCGTAAGACGCGGCAGCAGGCGGTTTGCGGACAGCCGGCAAAATTCGTGCCATGCGGCACTTGGTGATCCGGGCCGGCGCTGCTAGTCTGGCGGCAACTTGAAACAAAGAAGCGCCTGCTGCGTCCGTTCGCCGGTTCGCGCGGCGCCGGAAGGAACGACAGTGGAAGACCGCGACACCGGCGCCGGCGCGCCGGAGGTGGGCGCGTCCAGCGCTTCCCCGGGGCCGGCAGGCCCGGGGACCGCCAAATGGCAGCAACGCCGCCCGACGGAGCCACGCTCCGCCGACGGGCAGGCGAGCGACGCGAACCACCATCAAAAGGGCAGGGCCAAGAAAAGGCGCAAACGCCGGCGCGGGCGCAAGGTTTTTGCGCGCGACGATATCCGTCCCGCGGCGAACGGGGCGCCGACGGCACGCGCCGCCGCGGCTGGCGCGGCGCTTGCAGGCATAGCCACACCGCCCATCGCGGTGGCTCGGCCCGAATCGGGGGCTCATCGGCCGCCGATGCCAGAATTGCCGGTCTTCGCCGCGCTCGATCTCGGCACCAACAATTGCCGGCTGCTGGTCGCCGTGCCGGCGCGTCATGGCCAGTTTCGCGTCATCGACGCCTTTTCGCGCATCGTGCGACTGGGCGAGGGGCTCACGGCCAGCGGCCGCCTCGGCCAACCGGCGATGGACCGCGCGGTCGAGGCCCTGAAAGTCTGCGGCGAGAAACTGCGCAACCGCAAGATCAGAAAGGCGCGGCTGATCGCCACCGAGGCCTGCCGCTCGGCGGCGAACGGGGTCGAATTCCTGGAGCGCGTCGAGCGCGAGGCTGGCCTCAAGCTCGAAATCATCGACCGACAGACCGAAGCCCGGCTCGCGGTGTCCGGCTGCGGTTCGCTGGTCGAGCGCGACACGCAGGGCGTCGTGCTGTTCGACATCGGCGGCGGCTCCTCCGAGATCGCGCTGATCGATCTCACCGGCCGCCGCTCGCCGCGGCTCGCCAACCATATAGTGTCATGGACGTCGTTGCCGGTCGGCGTCGTCTCGCTGGCCGAGCGTTTCGGCGGCCGCACGGTGACGCGCGAGATTTTTGGCGCCATGGTCGACGACGTCGCCGCCCGGCTCGCCGCCTTCGATGGCCGCGATCGGCTTAGCCACCTCAAGGCCAGCCCGAAATTTCATCTGCTGGGCACTTCCGGAACGGTGACGACGCTGGCTGGCGTCCATCTCGATCTCGAGCGCTACGACCGCCGCCGCGTCGACGGCCTGTGGATGGACAGGGACAGCGTCGACCGCATGGTCGAAAAGCTGGTCGGCTGGGATTTCCAGCAGCGTGTCGCCAATCCCTGCATCGGCGCGGACCGCGCCGACCTGGTGCTGGCCGGCTGCGCCATTCTGGAAGCGATCCGCGCCGTGTGGCCGTCGGAGCGGCTGCGCGTTGCCGACCGTGGCTTGCGCGAGGGCATATTGAGCGAGCTGATGGCCGATGACGGCGTCTGGCGCAACGATGGGCGCGGCAGAACATGATCCCGAACCGCAGGACCGCGTCAGCGAAAAGTGGCGACCGGTTTTCGCGGACAAACGGTTCCGTTTGTCCAGAAGTCACGCTCGGGCAAGCTGGCGCAAGCGTTGCTCCGGTGAGCAGTCGACCCCCACTCCGTCGAGCTTCGCTCGACACCTCTCCCCCGATCGACGGGGGAGAGGATTGGCGCGAGCTAGCCAATCTTGGCGCCCTTCCTCTCCCTCCGGAGGGGGGAGAGGTGGCGCTGCGAAGCAGCGACGGAGTGGGGGAAGCCGTTTGCCAAACGCGCTGCCGCCGAAAAACGGCCACAACCCGGCAAGCGAGAAAACTTGGACAAGAAGTCAACCAATGACCAAGAAACCGGAAAAGCCGGGCTCGGCCGGCATTCGCGTGCTGAAGACGCGGATCAAGAAGAAAAGCGGGCTGAAGGAATCGTCGCGCCGCTGGCTGCAGCGTCACATCAACGATCCCTACGTCCAGCGCTCCAAGGCTGACGGCTACCGCTCGCGCGCGGCCTACAAGCTGATCGAGATCGACGACAAGCACCATCTGCTGAAACCCGGCATGAAGGTGATCGACCTTGGTGCGGCCCCCGGCGGCTGGTGCCAGGTCGCGGCCGCGCGGACCAAATCGACCGCGGAAAATCCGCATGTCGTAGGCATCGACTATCTCGAGATGGACGCGGTGCCCGGCGCGCCGGTGCTGTTGATGGATTTCCTCGATCCCGAGGCGCCGGGGAAGCTGGCCGAGACGCTTGGCGGCGATCCCGATGTCGTGCTGTCCGACATGGCGGCGCCCACCACCGGCCACAAGCGGACCGACCACATCCGCACCATGCATCTGTGCGAGGTGGCCGCCGATTTCGCGCTGTCGGTGCTGAAGCCGGGCGGCCACTTCCTGGCCAAGACGTTCCAGGGCGGCGCCGAAAACGAGCTGCTCTCGATGCTGAAGAAGAATTTCCGGTCCGTCCACCACGTCAAGCCGCCTGCGTCGCGCGATGAGTCGGTGGAGCTGTATCTACTGGCGAAGGATTTCAAAGGGCGAGAATCCGGTCCGCCATCAGGCGGATCGGAACGTCCAGTGGATGTCTCGAAGAACTTGAGCGCACGGAGCCATGGCGAAGGGCCGGCGGACGGCGACGGCTGAACCGTCTCACTCCCCCGGCGACCTCACCGGTTCCAGCGGCTTGGGCATGGTCAGGCGGCCGTGGCCCGATACGGCGTTGCCGGCATCGGGCGCCAGCCGCATGAACGACAGCGATGCGGCGGCGGAAATTGCCGCGACGATGAAGAAGGCGGTATGGAAGTCCGGCAATGTCAACGGGCCGCCGTGGATACCCGTCGATACTTCCAGGATGCCGCCGGCAACCGCCACGCCCAGCGCGATCGACAGTTGCTGGAACACGGCGGCGATCGGTGTTGCCTTGCTCGTGTCCTCGGCTGAAACCTCGGCGTAGGCGAGGGCGTTGATGCCGGTAAAGAACATCGAGCGGATGAAGCCGCCCACCAGCAGCATGGCCAGCATCAAGAGATAGGGCGTATCGGGCGTGAACAGGCCGTTGACGGCGATCGACGCGGCGGCCACCAGCGAGCCGACGATCAGCACGCGACGAAAGCCGACGACGCGGAAGATCAGCGCTGTGACGAATTTCATGCCGATGGCGCCGATCGCGGAGACGAAGGTAATCATGCCGGACTGGAACGGCGTCAGCCCGAAACCGATCTGGAACATCAGCGGCAGCAGGAACGGCACGGCGCCGATGCCGATGCGGAAAAGTCCGCCGCCAAGCACGGAGGAGCGGAATACCTGGTTGCGGAACAAGTCGAGCGCCAGCAGGGGGTTCCTGGCACGGCGCGCATGCATGAGGTAGAGAGCGCCCGACACCAGCCCGACGCCCACGGTGATGAAGCCGGTCGCCGGCGGCAGATAGGGCAAGCTGATCACTGACAGGCCGAACACGACGCCGGACGCCGCCAGCCCGCTCAGCACGAAGCCGACGAAATCGAGCGGCGGCGTCTCCATCGATTCGGTTTCCGGCAGGAAGCGGGTGGCCAGCCAGATGCCGATCAGGCCGATCGGCACATTGATCAGGAAGATCCAGTGCCAGGTGAAGTAGGTGGTGATGAAGCCGCCGATCGGCGGTCCGACCAGCGGGCCCACCAATGCCGGCACGGTCAGCCAGGACATCGCCGCGACAAGTTCGCTCTTGGGCGTGGCGCGCACCAGCACCAGGCGCCCGACCGGCGTCATCATGGCGCCGCCTATGCCTTGCAGGAAGCGCGACACCACGAAGGCCGGCAGCGAGCCCGAAACGGCGCAGGCGACCGAACCGACGATGAACACCGCGATCGCGGCGCGGAAAACGTTCTTGGCGCCGAAGCGATCCGCCATCCAGCCGCTGATGGGAATGAAGATCGCCAGCGACACAAGATAGGAGGTCAACGCCAGCTTGAGCGCGATCGGGCTGGTGTGGATGTCGAGGGCGATCGCCGGCAGCGATGTGGCGATGACGGTCGAATCCATGTTTTCCATGAAAAGAGCGACCGCCAATATGAGCGGAATGGTTCGGTTCAAAGGAACGCGTCCGGGCTTGATTCCAGATGTTGCCGACCGGGAGTTTGCCGGCAGGCAGGGCGGTTATCACGGCTGGACACCAATGTCGTGTTAAATTGCTGTCACTTTTATGCGACCGCAACCTCCGGTGGCGGCTGCGATACACGATTGCTTGCAAAAAACGGACACTATCCCTATTGTAGTGAAAATAACTACAGGACGTTATGATCATGGAAGAGGCCGTTTCGGCAGCCGATGCCAATCGCAGATTTTCTCGCATCCTGCGTGAGGTACGCGAGGGCCAGAGCTACGTCGTGACAAGCCATGGTCGGCCGGTGGCACGGATCGTGCCTGCGGAGAGGCACGAGGGTGTGGCCTCCCGCTCGCGCGCGGCATTGCTGTCGCGACTCGAACGGCAGCCAGTTGCCGATGCAGGACGCTGGACCCGCGATGAGCTCTACGAGGATGACCTGTGAGGGTCGCGCTCGACACCAACATTCTTGCCTACGCAGAGGGCGTTAACAACGTAGACAAACGCGACCACGTTCTCGAACTGCTGCGCAAGGTTCCACAAGACGCTGCCATTGTTCCGGTCCAGGTGCTGGGTGAACTGTTCAATGTCCTCGTCCGCAAAGCCGGAAGGTCGCGCCAGGAGGCTCGGGATGCGCTGCTTAGCTGGCGCGACGCGTTCCCGGTTGCTGGGACGACGCCGGAGGTGATGACGATGGCTGTCGATCTTGCGGCGGACCATCGCTTCGGCATCTGGGATGCCGTCATTCTTTCGGCTGCATCCCAAACGGGTTGCCGGCTGCTTCTGTCGGAAGACCTGCAGGACGGCTTCACCTGGGGCGGTGTAACCGTCGTCAACCCCTTTGCATCGCCGCGTCACGCTTTGCTGGATGCTTTCCTTGGTTCGCAATAGAAGCTGAAGCGTCCGCAACGATCGGCTTTTCTTCCGTGCCGGGACGTGGTACCAGCCACCGCCAATCCTGAAAGGGAAGAAGAGAGTCGCGCTGTCCATCCCGGTCCAGCGCTTTTCCCGCATTCAAAGGGCTGGCCATGGCAAAAATCATCGAAACGTCCACCGGCGCGCTGGCGCTGACCTTTGACGACGTGCTTTTGCAGCCCGGCCATTCCGAAGTCATGCCCGGCCAGACCGACATCCGCACCCGGATTGCCGGCGACATCGACCTCAACGTGCCGATCCTGTCGGCGGCCATGGATACCGTCACGGAGGCAAGGCTTGCCATCGCCATGGCGCAGGCCGGCGGCATCGGCGTCATCCACCGCAATTTCTCGCCGGCCGAGCAGGCCGAGCAGGTGCGGCAGGTGAAGAAATTCGAATCCGGCATGGTGGTCAACCCGGTCACCATCGGTCCCGACGCGACGCTGGCCGACGCGTTGTCGCTGATGCGCACCTACTCGATCTCGGGTATTCCGGTGGTCGAGAATGGCGGCTCCGGCGGCCACAAGAGCGGCCGGCTGGTCGGCATCCTGACCAATCGCGACGTGCGCTTCGCCTCCGATCCGGCGCAGAAGGTCTACGAATTGATGACCCGTGAGAACCTGATCACGGTCAAGGAGAATGTCGACCAGGACGAGGCCAAGCGGCTTCTGCATCAGCACCGCATCGAAAAGCTCGTCGTCGTCGACAAGCAGGGCAATTGCGTGGGGCTGATCACCGTCAAGGACATCGAGAAATCGCAGCTCAACCCGCACGCCACCAAGGACGCGCAGGGGCGTCTGCGCGCCGCGGCCGCCACCAGCGTCGGCGACGACGGTTTCGAGCGCGCCGAGCGCCTGATCGAGGCGGGCGTCGACCTTCTGGTCATCGACACCGCGCATGGCCATTCGCAGCGTGTCCTCGATGCCGTCACGCGGGCGAAAAAACTCTCCAATTCGGTGCGCATCCTGGCCGGCAACGTCGCCACCGCCGAGGGCACCCAGGCGCTGATCGATGCCGGCGCCGATGCCGTCAAGATCGGCATCGGCCCCGGCTCCATCTGCACCACCCGCATCGTCGCCGGCGTCGGCGTGCCGCAGCTGTCGGCCATCATGTCGGCGGTGGAAACTGCGCACAAATCGGGCGCCTCGGTGATCGCCGATGGCGGCATCAAATATTCCGGCGATCTGGCCAAGGCGCTTGCCGCCGGCGCCAGTGCCGCCATGATCGGCTCGCTGCTTGCCGGCACCGACGAAAGCCCGGGCGAGGTCTATCTGCACCAGGGCCGCTCCTTCAAGGCCTATCGCGGCATGGGTTCGGTCGGCGCCATGGCGCGCGGCTCGGCCGACCGATACTTCCAGGCGGAGGTTCGCGACACGCTGAAACTGGTGCCGGAAGGCATCGAGGGGCAGGTCCCCTACAAAGGACCTGTGTCTGGCGTGCTGCACCAGCTTGCAGGCGGCCTGAAAGCCGCTATGGGTTATGTTGGTGGCCGCGACCTTGCCGATTTCCGCGAACGCGCCACCTTTGTGCGCATATCCAACGCCGGACTTCGTGAAAGCCACGCCCATGACGTCACGATCACCCGCGAAAGCCCCAACTATCCCGGCGGAGCCTGATCGGCCCGACCAGTACACGTTCTGGCGCAATCTGGCCGCGACCATCTTGCGGCTATCGCGCCACGCTGCCGCCCTTTGCACCGCATCGGTGGCGGTTTTCATCGCCATGACGCTCATGGAGTTCTTCTATTTCCGCCAGTTGAGTGGCGGTTTGCCGTCGCTCGACATGCGCGTTTTTGGCTTCACGCCGGATGAAGGCATGGCCTGGCTGACGGCGCTCGGCCGGCGCGGCGGCGAGATCATCCTGGTCTGGCACTATCTGACCTTCGATCTTCTGTTCCCCGCGCTGTTGTCGGTGACGCTGGTCAGCCTGATCCTGGCAACGGGAAGGCGGTTGAGGAATTTCCGCGTGCTTCCGGGCCAGATGCAATCGATCTTCGCACTGATCCTGGTGCTGCCCTACACGATCGCCAACTACGCCCAGAACATCGCCGTGGCCCGCCTTCTGTCGGATTTCCTGTCGGCCAATCCCGATTCCCTGGGTCTCGCCTCGGCGCTGATCGTCACCAAATTCGCGCTGCTCGCAATTCCGGTGATCGTCATCGCCGTCTTCTGGCTGGCAGGTCAGAAACAGAATTGATCTGACCCGGCACCGGGCGGGGAGGGTTCATGAACCAGACATCGATTTTCTGGCCTATTCTGGCGCACGTGTTGCTGGTCTACATCGTCTATAGCGCCATGGCCCGGCGCAGGTATGTCGCCATCCAATCGGGCGAAGCCAAAGTCAGCCAGTACAAGGCGCGCTCCACCGAGCCGGCCTCCTGCGTGACGGTTGCCAGCAACCTCAGCAACCAGTTCGAACTGCCGGTGCTTTTTTATGTGCTGTGCCTGATGCTGCACCTGACCAACGGCGTCAACTATCTGACCTTGGCCCTGATGTGGATCTTTGTCGCGACCCGCTATTTTCATGCCTGGGTTCACCTGACCAGCAACAATCTGCTCCTGCGCAGCCGGTCTTTCTCCCTGGGGGCAGTGATTCTTTTGCTGGGCTGGATCTGGTTCGCGCTGCACCTGCTCCGGGTGGTTTGAGCAGTACTCCCCTTCGTTGGGGCGCTCCGCCTACAAATCGAACACCGCTATTTTGCGCTTGTCGAACTTGATGCCGATCTCGCCGCGCACCAGCTTCAGCGCCGCCTCGCCGAACACGGCGCGGCGCCAGCCCTGCAGCGCCGGCACGTCGGCGGCTTCGCCTTCGGCGGCGATGCGGTCGATGTCGTCGCTGGAAGCCAGGACCTTCGATGCGACGCCTTGCTTTTCGGCCACGATCCTGAGCAGCACCTTCAACAGTTCCGCCGCGGCGCTCGAGCCTTCGGGCGGCTGAAAACTCTTCGGCAGCTTCGGCAATTGCTCCTTGGGCAGAGCTAGTGCGGTGTTGACCGCGCCAAGCAGCGCCGTCGCAGTCGAGGAGCGCTCCCAGCCCTTCGGTATCGTGCGCAGCTTGGCCAGCGCGGCCGCGTCGCGCGGCGCCTGCTGCGCCACCTCGTAGATGGCGTCGTCCTTGAGCACGCGGCCGCGGGGTACGTCGCGTTCGCGCGCCTCGCGCTCGCGCCATGCCGCCACGGCCTGCACGATCGCCAGCTCCTGCGGCTTGCGCAGCCGCATCTTCAGCCGCTTCCAGGCATCCTCGGGGTGCGGATCGTAGGTTTCGCGCGAGGTCAGGACGTCCATCTCCTCGTTCAGCCAGTGGGCGCGGTTCTCCCGCTCCAGTTCGGCGCTGAGATGCTGGTAGACCTCGATAAGATGGGTGACGTCGGCAAGCGCATAGTCGAGCTGCTTTTCGGACAGCGGCCGGTGGCGCCAGTCGGTGAAGCGCGAGGACTTGTCGAGCCGCGCGCCGGTGACGCGCTGCACGAGCTGATCGTAGGAAACGCTGTCGCCGAACCCGCAGACCATCGCCGCAACCTGGGTATCGAACACCGGATGGGGAACGAGATCGCCCAGATGGACGATGATTTCGATGTCCTGCCGCGCGGCATGGAAGACTTTGACGACAGATTCATTGGCCATCAGCCTGAAAAACGGCTTCAGGTCGATGTCTGGCGACAGCGGATCGATCAGCGCCGTTATTCCGGGCGCCGCCATCTGGATCAGGCACAGGATCGGCCAGAAGGTCGTTTCCCGGATGAATTCGGTGTCGACGGTGACGAAATCCGATTTTTCGAAAGCGGCGAGAACGGTCTCGAGTTCTTTTTGGGTGGTGATGACGTGCATCAAATCGCTTTTGGCAGGAGTAGGGTCTTCCTAGATTTCAGCCGGGAAGGCTTTCGTCAAGCGTTGGCGCTCGCATCACGGCCCGTCCGGCCCGTCCGGATCGCCGTTTCTTCTCGCCAGCCGGGCGAAAACCGTCGAGGTGCGCAACAGCGCGGTGAAGCGGCTGCGCTTGCCAGCCGGCACGCCCGATCGTGCCCGCATCCGATAGAGGATGACGGCGATGAAGATTGCATAGACCAGCGCGCTGAACACGAACAGCGCGCTTGGGCCAAAATACTGCATCGCCGTCGATGCGGCGAAAGGGCCGCCAATGGCGCCGAAGGAATAAAACAGCATCAAGGCGGCGTTGATCAGAACGAACTCGCCCGCGCCGGCGCGGTCGTTGGAGTGCGCCGCCGACAGCGAGTAGAGCGGCATGGCGAAACAGCCGAAGATGAAGATGATGAGGAAGTTGAGAAACGGGTCGGCTCCCGCCACGAACGCAAGCGCCAGCGCTGCCAGCATGGCGCAGCATGTCGTCGCCAGCAGCACCGAGCGCCGGTCCCAGCGATCGGAGAGATAGCCTAGCGGGTATTGGATGAGTGCGCCGCCGAAGATACCGACGCTGACGAAGGTGACGACATCGGCGACAGACATGCCGATCTGCTCGGCATAGACCGGCGACAGCGTGCGGAACGCGCTGTTGGTGACGCCGACGGCGATGCAGCCGAAACAGCCGAGCGGCGAGATGCGCCAGACCCGCGCCAGGTCGAGCTTGACGTCTTCCGGCGGCGTCGGGTTGGAGCGATCGCCCAGCGATACCGGCACCAGCGACAGCGTGATCATCATCGACATGATGGCGAATATGGCGAAGCCGCCTGCTCCGAAGATCGGGATGAGGAACTGCGCGCCGGTGACCGAGCCGATGTCGACCATGCGGTAGATGGCAAGCACGCGGGCGCGGTCCTTGTTGCTGACCCCGGAGTTGAGCCAGGCCTCCATCACCGTGAACAGGCCGGCGAAGCAGAAACCGCCGGCAAAACGCACCGCGCACCACATCACCGGGTCGATGACCAGAACCAGGAGCAATGTGCCGGCCGAGGCGGCCGCGGCCAGCGCCGAGAAGGTCCTGACATGGCCGACCGCCTTCAGGATGCGGGTGACGGCCAGGCAGCCGAGCAGAAAGCCGGCGAAATAGAACGTGCCCATCAGGCCGATGTCGGAAGCCGAAAAACCTTCCTGCGCGCCGCGCAGCGCGATCAGCGTGCTTTGCAGCCCATTGCCGCCGAGCAGGATGCCTGCGGCGATGAGGAGCGGGATCAGCGGACGGATGGAGGACATTAAGAGGCGATCACATGTCTGTGATCCCTTCTTGAACCATCGCTTCCGTCAATACCAGCGGCAATTCCCCGCGCCAACAGGATGTGTCCGCCTTTCTGTTCAAGGAAGTCGGCGCCTGCCTCCTCGACGTCCCACGGCGAACCGCCCGGCTGCTCCCGACGCGATGGCTATTCCCGCGAGGACAGCGATGAGCCCGACAATTAGGTTTGCATTGATTTGCTCACCGAGAAAGACGGCGCCGAAGATCGATGCCGTCACGGGGTTCACGGCAACTGAAACGGCAACCAGCGTTGGCGGCGCACGTTCAAGCGCGAACGCCCAGAGGAAGAAGATCAGGGCGCCGCAAATTACGGCCAGGTATCCGCTGGCAACCCATTGCGACGCCTCAAGCGCGGCAAGTCGCGTCAGGCCTCCAGTCAAAGTCGACAGCGCCAACAGGCAGGCCGTGCCGACGGCCATGCCAAACGCGGCGAATGATGTCGGCGCGCAGCGGGTGAGAAAAGGTCGCGACCAGACATTGTAGAGCGCCATGCAGAATGCCGCCGCGATCATCAGGAGGTCTCCGCGCCAGGCGCCCTGGGGAGCTGTCGTCAGGCTGCTGCCAAGCGCGACAGCCACTCCGGCCATCGCGACCAGGACGCCGACGATCTTGCGCGTCGTCGGCGGTTCGATCCCTAGAACCGCGCCTGCGAGCATTGTGAGCACAGGCAGCGTCGAAAGCGCCAGAGCTCCTCGCGCCGCCGTCGTGTAGACAAGGGCTCCGTTGAAGAGCACCGGGAATAGGCCGAAGAACAGCAGGCCCAATGCGGCGGCGCCCGGCCAATCGCTTTTCGCAGGCCACTTGTCCCGCCGCAGAAGCGCTACGGCGGCGAGCACTAGAAAACCACCCCCGAACCGGATCGCGCCGATGGTGAGCGGATCCAGCGAACGCGCGAGATAGCGCGTTGCACCGACAGCGGTGCCGCCAAAGGCGCTGGAGAGAATCGCCGCGAGCACGCCTCCAGTTTCCATCGCTTCCCCTCTGCCAGTTCGGAGTCCAGCGGTATCGGGCAAACCGGGTAAAAGGAATCGAATAAATGCAATGAGCTTGATAAGCTTGCGCAATGAGCAGTCGGAGTCTCGATCCGGAATTGTTGCGGACTTTCGTCGTCGTTGCCGAGCGGCTCTCTTTCACGCGAGCCGCCGAGCAGCTCAATCGAACGCAAGCCACCGTCAGCTTGCAGGTGAAGCGCCTTGAAGAGCGCCTCGACATTTCGCTGTTCCGTCGATCGACGGCCCATGTCGAGCTTACGGCCGCCGGCGAGGGGTTTCTGATCGACGCACGCCGCATTCTTGCACTTAACGAGCAGGCGATTGCCCGTGTCTCCAACCAACGGGTAGCGGGACGCATCCGGATAGGCGTCATGGAGGACTACGGCACCAAGATCCTGCCACGCCTCCTCGCCGATATCGCCGTGCGATTTCCGCTCATGCAGGTCGAAATGGAGATCGGCCTCACGGCGCGGCTGCTGAAACGGCTCGGCTCATCATTTGACGCGGTCATCGCCATGCATCCGGAAGGTGTGGCCGAGGGCGATCTGATATGCCGCGAAAGAGCGATATGGGCGGCGGCGAGGACCCACTCTGTCGAAGAACTCGATCCGCTGCCCGTCGCGTTGTCGGACCCTGATTGCTTGTTTCGCGCATGGGCGACTGACGCGCTCGACAGAGCGGGCCGGCCGTGGCGACTGGCCTATGTCAGCCCGAGCCTTGCCGCGACGGAGGCGATCGTCGAGCAGGGCCTTGCGGTTACCGTGGTCAAGGGCAGCATGCTCGCGCCCGGCCTGCGCGATGTCCATCCTGGCCCTTATGTGCCGCCGCTGCCCGGGGCGGAGATCCGCCTTCATCGGGCCACAACGTCTTCCGCAAGCGCCGCATTGGTCGTCGATCACCTCGCGCATCGCCTGCGGCTGTCAAGCCTTGGTTCATAGGGCGACCTGCGCGCCGGCGAATGCTCCGAAAGAACCCGTCAACCCGGGTTCGTTGCCCTGGCCCTCCGCCCACTCGCCTTGACAAACCGGGCCTCCCATGCGCTTTTCGCGCAAATTTTTCAGGCCGGGCCGCGATGCTTCGGCCGGCAACCCAACATCCCGGACTTTTGCCCATGACAATGCACCGTTACCGCAGCCATACCTGTGCCCAGTTGAGAAAGAGCGACGTCGGCGCTTCCGTTCGCCTGTCGGGCTGGGTGCATCGCGTGCGCGACCATGGCGGCCTGCTGTTCATCGACCTGCGCGACCACTATGGCCTGACCCAAATCGTCGCCGATCCCGATTCGCCGGCCTTCAAGATCGCCGAAACAGTGCGCGGCGAATGGGTGATCCGCGTCGACGGCGAGGTCAAGGCGCGCCTGCCTGAAACCACCAATGCCAACCTGCCGACCGGCGAGATCGAGATTTTCGCGCGCGAGATCGAAGTGCTTTCGGCGGCCAAGGAATTGCCGCTGCCGGTCTTCGGCGAGCCGGACTATCCCGAGGACATCAGGCTGAAATACCGCTTCCTCGACCTGCGCCGCGAGACGCTGCACAGGAACATCGTGGCGCGCACGAAGATCATCGCCGAGATGCGCAAGCGCATGGGCGAGGTCGGCTTCACCGAATTCTCGACGCCGATCCTCACCGCATCGTCGCCCGAAGGCGCGCGCGACTTCCTGGTGCCGTCGCGCATTCACCCCGGCACTTTCTATGCGCTGCCGCAGGCGCCGCAGCAATACAAGCAGCTGATCATGGTCTCGGGTTTCGATCGTTATTTCCAGATCGCGCCCTGCTTCCGCGACGAGGATCCGCGCGCCGACCGCCTGCCCGGCGAATTCTACCAGCTTGACCTCGAAATGAGCTTTGTCGAGCAGGATGACGTGCTTTCCACCATGGCGCCGGTGATGACATCGGTCTTCGAGGCCTTTGCCAACGGCAAGCCCGTCACGAAGGACTGGCCGCGCATTCCCTATGATGTTGCGATGCGCAAATACGGTACCGACAAGCCGGATCTGCGCAACCCGATCGAGATGCAGGCGGTCTCTGACCATTTTCGTGATTCCGGCTTCAAGGTCTTCGCCAACATCCTGGCCAACGATCCCAAGGCCGAGGTCTGGGCCATTCCGGCCAAGACCGGGGGCAGCCGTGCCTTCTGCGACCGCATGAACAGCTGGGCGCAAGGCGAGGGGCAGCCCGGATTGGGCTACATCTTCTGGCGCAAGGAAGGCGAGAAACTCGAAGGCGCGGGTCCGCTTGCCAAGAACATCGGCGAGGAGCGCACCGAGGCGATCCGTCTTCAACTGGCCCTTGCCGATGGCGATGCCGCCTTCTTCGTCGCCGGCGATCACAAGAAATTCGTCTCCTTCGCGGGTGCTGCGCGCACCCGCGCCGGCGAGGAACTGAACCTGGTCGACCGCGACCGTTTCGAGCTGTGCTGGATCGTCGACTTTCCGTTCTTCGAGTGGAACGAGGACGAGAAGAAGATCGATTTCGCCCACAATCCGTTTTCGATGCCGCAGGGCGGCATCGACGCCCTCAACAACCAGGAGCCGCTCGGCATCAAGGCATTCCAGTACGACGCCGTGTGCAACGGCTTCGAGATTGCCTCGGGCGGCATCCGCAACCATTTGCCCGAAACCATGGTCAGGGCCTTCGAGATGGTCGGACTGGATCGCCAGACCGTCGAGGAGCGCTTTGGCGGCCTTTACCGTGCGTTTCAGTACGGCGCCCCGCCGCACGGCGGAGCGGCATTCGGCATCGACCGTGTCGTGATGTTGCTGGTGGGCGCCAAGAACCTGCGCGAGATCACCATGTTCCCGATGAACCAGCAGGCTTACGACCTGTTGATGAATGCGCCGTCGGAAGCCACGCCGCAGCAGCTTCGCGACTTGTCGCTGCGTGTCGCACCGATCAAGAAAGAGGCATGATGGCGCTTCGGACGGCGCTTTAAAGAAGCCTCCGAAGTGACTCGTTCGATTGAGAATCGCAGACAAAAGCCCGGCATCGCTGCCGGGCTTTTCGTATCTTGAAGCAAGTCGAGGTCGCTTCGATCAGTCTTCGTTGGCCTTGACGGTGACGCCGAGCGTCTTCGGCAGGTCGGTCGGATTGGACATGGCGCCCGCCATGATCAGTGCGAACGGCACCGACGCCGGCGGCTTAGCCGAGATTTCGAGGCTCTTCGGATCGTCGAGATATTTGCCGACCGCCGCCGTTACCTGCGCCGTCAGCTCGGGATTGTTGAGCTGCGCCATGCCGAACGGCACGATCGCCTTGGCCTGGTTGGCGATATCCTTGCCCGACATGCCTTGCTGCTTGCCGACATAGTCCAGCACCTTGCCCGTCAGCGAATCGTCGTCGAAACGGATCGAGGCGCTGTTGAAGGAAAGCTGCTGCAACAGGCCGAGCATGGCCATGCCTTGCGCCGAGTTGTCGGCCCCTTCGGGCTGCGCGGCCATCTTCTTCTGCATTTCCTGCAGCGACTTGATGAAGTCGAGCGTGTAGCCGCCGAGATCGAAGGTCATGCCGAGCGTGCCGGCATTCTCGACCGAAATGTTGTATTTCGACAGCTCCATCTTGCCGTCAGTGGGCTGCCAGGTGCCGGCCATCTCGAAATTGCCCGCAATGTTCTGGTAGCCGAGTGCGTTGATGACTTCCTTCGACTTGGGATCCTCGACCAGCGTCAGGTCGGCATTGAACTTCTCGGTGGTGCCGGTGAATTTCATCGCTTGGCCGTCGGCCGGCGGCGTGATTTCGATGGCAAGCCCGTCCATCGAGAAAGCGGTCTTGTCGGCGATCTTGACCCTCATGTTCGAGAGTTCGGCGGACTTGTACATCATCAGCGAGCCCAGCGGGCCGCTGGCGCCGCTGGCCGGAACCATCATGTCGTGGATGACGAGGGGGCTTAAATTGAGGGTGACGCCGTCCTTGCTATGTTCGAATGCCGAGGTCGACACGGTTGCGATATCATAGCCGCCATTGGCTTCGGTCACGCCCTCGAGTTTGACGTCGCCGATCGCAAGGGCTTCTTTTTCCGCGCCCGGTTTGATGGATACGCCCTGCAACACCATGCTGGCGTTGTCGCCGGTCACGCCGGTCCAGGAGATGTTGACGCCCTGCGCGGCAAGTGCCGCCTTCAGCCGGTCGGCGACCGCGGTGTCCTGGGCGAGCGCCGCGTTCAGCGGCAATGTGAGCAAGAAGGTCGAAAAGGCGAATTTCCTGAGAGTCGAGCGTTTGATTGTCATCGCGAATGCCCCTGCGAGTGTCCTGAAAATTATTTTTCAATTTTTGGCGCCATCACCCTTCAGTGACGAACTGGACGGGAAAAAGGCGCATCCCGCCACAATGGTCAAAAATCGCGGCGAAAGGCAAACTCGATCCGAACATGCTGGAGACCGGGCCGCCGAGCGTCGTCGCGCTTCGCAATAGAGACGGCATGTAACGGATTGATGTTGGCTGGCGGGCTTGCCTGCGACTTCGTATTGCAGGGCAGGGCATGCACCCACTTCAAGGCTTGCCCTCTTGCCGCGAATCACCCGCTCGGCTAGTTCCAGCCCATGGGAAAAAGGCTTTTGCCGCCTGACAATGGTGGCGGCGATCACATCGAACCGGTCGATCTGAAGAAGGCGCTCGAAGAGCGCTATCTTGCCTATGCGCTGTCGACCATCATGCACCGGGCGCTGCCCGATGTCCGCGACGGGCTGAAGCCGGTCCATCGCCGCATCATGCACGCCATGCGCCTGCTGCGCCTGAACCCCGACCAGGGCTTCGCCAAATGCGCTCGTATCGTCGGCGAGGTGATGGGCAAGTTCCACCCGCATGGCGACCAGTCGATCTACGATGCGCTGGTGCGGCTGGCGCAGGATTTCTCGATGCGCTACCCCTTGGTCGACGGCCAGGGCAATTTCGGCAACATTGACGGCGATAACGCCGCCGCCATGCGCTACACCGAAGCGCGCATGACCGATGTGGCGACCGAGCTGCTCGCGGGCATCACCGAGGATGCCGTCGACTACCGGCCGACCTACAATGAGGAGGACGAGGAGCCGGTGGTGCTCCCGGGCGCCTTCCCCAATCTGCTGGCCAATGGCTCGTCCGGCATCGCTGTCGGCATGGCGACATCGATCCCGCCGCACAACGCGGCCGAACTTTGCGACGCCGCCCTTCACCTGATCGAGCATCGGGACGCGCCGGTGGCCAAGCTGATGGATTTCGTCCAGGGCCCGGATTTCCCGACCGGCGGCATCATCGTCGATAGCCGAGCCTCCATCCTCGAATCCTATGAAACCGGCCGTGGCGGCTTTCGCGTGCGGGCAAAATGGAGCCAGGAAGACCAGGGCAGGGGCACCTGGAGCATCGTCGTCACCGAAATCCCCTATGGCGTGCAGAAGGCGCGCCTGATCGAGAAGATCGCCGAGCTCCTGATGGCGCGCAAATTGCCGCTGCTCGAGGACATCAGGGACGAGAGCGCCGAGGACATCCGCGTCGTGCTGGTGCCCAAGAGCCGTTCCGTCGATCCCGGCATCCTGATGGAGTCGCTGTTCAAGCTCACCGAGCTTGAAAGCCGTTTCCCGCTCAACATGAACGTGCTGTCGCGCGGCAAGGTGCCTAACGTCCTGTCACTGAAAGGCGTGCTGCAGGAATGGCTCGAGCATCGTCGCGACGTGCTGATCCGCCGCTCGAAACACCGCCTCGGCGAGATCGAAAGACGGCTGGAGATCCTTGCCGGCTACCTGATCGCCTATCTCAATATCGACGAGGTGATCAAGATCATCCGTGAGGAGGATGAGCCAAAGCAGGTCATGATGGCCCGCTGGTCGCTCACCGACACCCAGGCCGAAGCCATTCTCAACATGCGCCTGCGCGCCCTGCGCAAGCTGGAAGAATTCGAGATCCGCAAGGAATTCGACGGCCTCACTGCCGAAAAGAAGCAGATCGAGGCGCTGCTTGCGTCCGAAGCCAAGCAATGGGGGACGATCAAGTGGGAGGTTGCGAGCCTGCGGGACAAATTCGGCCCCGAGACCGAGCTCGGTAAGCGCCGCACCCAGTTCGCCGATGCGCCCGAGCATGACCTGACCGACATCGCACATGCCATGATCGAGCGCGAGCCGGTCACCGTGGTGGTTTCGGAAAAGGGCTGGCTGCGTGCGATGAAGGGTCATCTGACCGATCATTCGCAGCTTGCGTTCAAGGAAGGCGACAGCCTGAAACTCGCCTTCCATGCGCAGACGACCGACAAGATCCTGGTGTTCACCACCGGCGGCAAATTTTACACCATCGGCGCCGATCGGCTGCCGGGCGGGCGCGGCCATGGCGAGCCGATCCGCATCATCGTTGACATGGACAATGACCAGGACATCGTCACCGCCTTCGTTCACGATCCGAAGCGCAAGCTGCTGCTGGTCTCGCATGACGCCAACGGTTTCATCGTGCCGGAGGAAGAGGTCGTCGCCAACACCCGCAAGGGCAAGCAGGTGATGAACGTCAAGGCGCCCGACGAAGCCAAGCGCTGCGTGCCGGTCGGCGGCGATCATCTGGCTATCGTCGGCGAGAACCGAAAGATGCTGGTGTTTCCGCTGTCCGACATTCCGGAAATGAGCCGCGGCAAGGGCGTGCGGCTGCAGAAATACAAGGATGGCGGGCTTCTTGATCTCAAGCCATTTACGCTGGAGACCGGTCTTTCCTGGCAGGATTCGGCCGACCGCACCTTTACAAGGTCGCGCGAGGAATTGGCCGAATGGATCGGCGCCCGCGCGTCGGCTGGCCGCATGGTGCCGAAGGGTTTCCCGAGGACCGGGAAATTTGGGTAATCTCCCCCCTCGAGGGGGAGATGCCGCCGAAGGCGACAGAGGGGGTCGGTTCGACTGGACGCAACCTCATTGCTTTGAACAAAGAATGCTAGCGCCTTACGCGCGGCTACCCCCTCTGGCCTGCCGGCCATCTCCCCCTCGAGGGGGGAGATCCGCAGCTTCACCATCACCTTTGAACTATCATCACGATTGCTGCACTATATCAGAGCATAAGCCGCGGGATGGCCGGGGAGAGACGAGCGTTTGAAGGAAGCGAAAATCCAGAAACCGGGGCAGCGCCTGTTCGGTCTGTCGACGCCGCTCAGAGCCGCCGTCATCCCACCGCTCTCGGCGGCGCGCTGGCTGCTGGTGCTGATCGTTGCCGCCGGCGTCTATTTCTTCCACGGCTTCTTGTTCCCGGTGCTGGCCGCGCTGGTCATCGCCTTCGCAAGCTGGCCGCTTTACCGGCGGCTTTTGGCCGGTGTCGGCGGCAACCGCACCATCGCCGCCACCTTCGCCATATTGTTCATCCTTGCCTTCCTGGTCATACCGATCGCGCTCGCGGGCACCTACGCCATCAACGAGGTGCGCGAATGGGTCGGCTGGGCGATCGAGACCAACCGGCACGGCGCCCCGACACCGCACTGGATCGCCACGCTGCCTATCGTAGGAGAATGGCTGAACCAGCAATGGACGACCAATCTCGGCCATCCCGGCGGCATCGGCGAACTGATCCAACTGGTCAGCGGCGCCAATATCGGCAGCATCTATCGCGGCGTCCTTGCCGCTGGCGGCAGCGCCTTCGGCCTGCTTTTGACGCTTCTGTTCATGATGATCGCGCTGTTCTTCGCCTATCGCGACGGCGAGCATTTCGCCGGCCAGGTCGATCGCCTGGGCGAGCGCATCCTGCCGACGAGGTGGGAGCGCATCTCACGCGTCGTGCCGGCGACCATTTCCTCGACCGTGACCGGCATGACCGTCATCGCCATCGGCGAGGGATTGGTGCTCGGCATCGCCTACTGGCTGGCCGGCGTGCCGTCGCCCGTGACGCTTGGCGCGCTCACCGGGGTCATGGCGCTGATTCCCGGCGGGGCACCGCTGTCCTTCACGCTGGTTTCGATCTATCTCGCTGCCAGCGGCTCACCGGTGGCCGGCCTGGCTTTGTTCATCTGGGGGACGGTCGAACTGTTCATCGTCGACAAGACCTTGCGACCGAAGCTCGTCGGCGGGCCGATAAAACTGCCCTTCCTGCCGACCTTTTTCGGCCTGATCGGCGGCGTCAAGACGATGGGCTTTCTCGGCCTGTTCATCGGCCCGGTGCTGATGGCACTGCTGGTGGCGATCTGGCGCGAATGGCTGCGCGAGGTGGAAATGATGGACGAGATGCCTGCTTCCCCTGAACAGGAAGGCTCGCCGTCGCTGATCGAGATCGACGGCGAGGCGAAGAAGATTCAGGCCGGATGACGCACCGCAAGGGCGGCGCGGCGCCTGCGTCCGTCATGCAACTGCCACACCGAATGGACCACCAATGTGACGATCAGGATCGCGCCGCCGATCAGGCTGTTGCGTGACGGCGTTTCGGAGAAGATCAGCCATACCCACACCGGTGCCAGCACGGTCTCCAGAAGGTAGAACATCGCCACTTCCGGTCCGGAGATGTATTTGGGACCGGCCGCCAGGCAGAAGAACGAAATCGGCATGATCACGGCGCCGTTAAAGATGATCCACCAGGGCGCGCTCACATGGACGCCTTCACCTGACACCATGAAGGCCGCCAGCACGAGCGACGGAACCACCCCGACGAGCGCCGTGAAGCCCATGTCCTTGCCGCTGGCCCGCGAAATGGTGATGGCCACGGAAATGAAGAAGGCCGAACACAACGCCATGAAATTGCCGAACAGGTGTCCGGTGCCGACGGATCCGCCGACGATTACCAGCACGCCGAGGATCATGACCAGCATCGCCGCGAGCGTCACCGCCCGCGGCTTTTCGCGGAGAAACAACCAGGACAAGAGCGCGGCGAACACTGTGTTGAAGGCCAGGATGAACACCAGGTCGGCGGTCGAGGTGTAGAAGACGGCGGTGACGAAGGTGATCGAGGTCAGCCCGTAGCATATCGCGGCCGCCAGTCCCGACCAGCCTGGAATGAGCTGAGGCGCGTTTCGGCTGAGCGCCCGCCAGACAGCCCAGATGATCATTGCGGCGATGAAGGTGGCGGCCCCGCGCAAGAGCAGGATCGTCCATGCGCCGCCATCGGCGAGGCGGATCAGCGGAATGTCGAGGGTCAGCGTCAGGCCGCCAATGGCGGTTATCAGAAGGCCCTTCTGGTGGTCGCTGTGGGACGTCATTTGCAAACTTTCGTAATGAAATACAGATGGGACAGCCGATCGGCGCAATGACGCACTCTCCCGCCAAGCGGCTGAAAGACCAGCATCCCCTGCGTTGAAACAGTTAAACGTGGATCTTGGAAAAACTCAGCGTGAGACCGCTTCGTTGGTGTAGCGCTCCCAGCCCTTCGGGCCGAGATGCTCCTGCGGCATGAAGCGCATCTTATAATTCATCTTGCGCGAGCCGTTGACCCAGTATCCCAGGTAGACATGGGGCAGCCCCATCGCCCTGGCGCGAGCGATGTGATCGAGGATCATGAACGTGCCGAGAGACCGCTCCTCGAAGTCGGGATTGAAGTAGGAATACACCATCGACAGGCCGTCGGCCATCTTGTCGGTGAGCGCCACCGCGATCAGCTCGCCCTGTCCCTTGCCGGTGATGAAAGTATCGGGCCCGCGCCGGCGATATTCGATGACCTTGGTGTCGACATGGGTGTCCTCGACCATCATGGCGTAGTCCAGAACCGTCATGTCCGACATGCCGCCGCGGCGGTGGCGGGCATCGAGATAGCTGCGGAACAGCGAATATTGTTCGGTCGAGGGCTCGGCATTGTGCATGGCGCCGACGAGATCGGAATTGTGCTGCAGCACGCGCTTCATGTTGCGGCTGGCGACGAATTCCTGCGCCAGGATGCGCACGGAGACGCAGGCGCGGCAGGTTTCGCAGGCCGGCCTGTACGCGATGTTCTGGGAGCGGCGGAACCCGCCTTGGGTCAGGAGATCATTCATCTCTGACGCCTTGTCGCCGACCAGATGCGTGAACACCTTGCGCTCGAACTGGCCGTCGAGATAGGGGCACGGCGACGGCGCGGTCAGGAAGAACTGCGGCGACTGGGTCGGGTGCTGCGTCATCGAGTCTCGGAAACACTCCTTCGAATCGCTCTACCTTTGGCGCGGAAAGCGAAAAATTCAACAGGATTGTGAAGGCGTGGCCATGCGGACGCCTTCACATTTGTGCCGACGCCGCGGCGATGCTTGCGAAAATGCGCCTCAGCGGCCGGTGCGGCTGACCACCGTGCCGAGCAGCAGGTCGTGCAGCGTGCGCTTGCGATCGGAAAACAGCGTCACCAGCAGCACCAGCGGCGACAGGATGACGTTGCCGGCCCAGAACAGCACCGAATGGACCACTGCCGTGAGCCCGTCGATCGGCCTGCCGTCGAGCCGATCGAGCCGGATGCCCATCATCTTCATGCCCGTGGTCGCCTGGTCGGCGCTGCCAAGCGTGTTCCAGATGTAGAGAATCGCGACGGCCGGGACCAGGACGCCAAACAGCATCCAGCCAAGGCCGAGGGTCAAAAGTCCGAGGAAGAACACCAGGATGGCGACAGGGATGGTGAGCAGCGCGACAATGACATAGTCGATCATGACCGCCAGGACACGCCGCGTGCGTACCCCTTCATAGGCCCTCACGTCGTCGAGCCTGGTATTGATGATTTCACCGTCGAGAACGCGAGCGTTCATGTCATTTCCTCGTAACAGGGGCCTGCTTAGCCTGCGCCCCACCTGCTGGGAAAATGGTAAAGGCTGATGGCGGAATCAAGATCGAGCCTTTCCCGGTGCGCAAGGCGGGGGAAGCGGCCGGCGGGCCGGTTGAATTCGCGCCTGACATGGCGTTAGCTTGTTGCGGCGCACCAAAAGCGCCAAGGGGCAGGGACGGGCAGGATGGATTACGACATGCTGGTCATTGGCAGCGGCCCTTCCGGCCGTCGTGCCGCTGTACAATCGGCCAAACTCGGCAAATCGGTACTGGTCGTCGACAGGGGGCGGCGCCTGGGCGGCGTTTCCGTGCACACGGGCACCATTCCGTCGAAGACGCTGCGCGAAACCGTGCTCAATCTCTCGGGCTGGCGTGAGCGCGGCTTCTATGGGCGCGGCTATCGGGTTAAGCAGGACATCTCGGTCGGAGACTTGGTCGAGCGCCTGCACAAGACGCTCGACCACGAGGTCGAGGTGCTGCAGCACCAGTTCATGCGCAACACGGTCAAGAGCTCCCGCGCCGCGGTGAAATTTCTCGGGCCCAACAGGGTCAGCCTGACATCGGACAATGGCGACTACAGCGAGGTCGGCTTCGCCAATGCGCTGATCGCCGTCGGCACCAGGCCGCACCGGCCGGGCGACGTGCCGTTCGACAAGAGCCGCGTGTTCGACAGTGACGAAATGCTCGAGCTCGACCGCTTGCCGCGCACGCTGACGGTCATCGGCGCCGGGGTCATCGGCGTCGAATACGCGACGATCTTTTCGGCACTCGACGTGCCGGTGACGCTGGTCGAGCCGCGCAACACGATCCTCGATTTCGTCGACCGTGAGATCGTCGACGACTTCATCCACCAGATGCGCGACCGCGGCATGACCATCCGGCTGGGAAGCGCCGTGAAGGAGATTGCCTCCAGGCCCGACCATGCAGAGGTCACGCTGGCCGACGGGCGCACCATACGTTCCGAGATCGTGCTCTACGCCGCGGGCCGCACCGGCAATGTCGGTAGCCTCGGCCTCGATGCGGTCGGCATCGAGGCTGACTCCAGGGGACGCATCAAGGTCGATCCGCACACCTTCCAGACCAGCGTGCCCAACATTTACGCCGCCGGCGACGTGATCGGCTTTCCGAGCCTGGCCTCCACCTCGATGGAGCAGGGCCGGGTAGCCGCGTGCCATGCTTTCGGCGTGACCTTGCCGCCGCCGCCGGAAACCTTTCCTTATGGCATTTACGCGGTGCCCGAGATCTCCACCGTCGGCCAATCCGAGGAACAGGTGCGCGAGAGCGGCGCCGCCTACGAGGTTGGCGTGGCCCGTTTCCGCGAGACCTCGCGGGGCCACATCATGGGCGTCAACACCGGCTTCCTGAAGCTTCTGTTCTCGATCGAGACACGCCGCTTGCTCGGCGCGCATATCGTCGGCGAGGGCGCCACCGAACTGATTCACATCGGCCAGGCGGTGATCAATCTGGGTGGCACGGTCGACTTCTTTGTCAACAATACATTCAACTATCCCACGCTGGCCGAGGCCTATAAGATCGCCGGGCTGGACGCCTGGAACAGGATGGGGCAGGGATAACCCTGTCGCCGGCCACTATTATCCTCACTCCGCCGCCTCCCGTTTGGCCGTGGGCGATCCGGTTGCGAGCAGCAGGGGCAGGCAGAGGACATAGAGGGTCGCGCCCGCGACCCACACCATGCCTGGGAAGACCATTCGAGTGCGAAAATAGAGCATGGCGATGACGAGTGGTCCGAGCACCGAGACCAGGCTCGTCATGCTGGTGAGCACACCTTGCAATCGCCCCTGGTGATCTGCCGCGACACGTGACGTCAGCAACGATTGCAGCGCCGGGGCTCCGATGCCGCCGAGACAGAAAAGCGGCAACAGCGCGAACGCCATCCAGCCTTGCCAGGCCAGCGCGATCGACACATAGGCCGTGCTGTCGGCAAGGATGGCGACCATGAGCGCTCGCCTTTCGCCCCAGCGCTCGGCGATCGGTCCGGCGACGAAACCCTGGGCTCCGGCATGGAAGAGGCCGAACAATGCCAGCGAGATGCCCACAGTGAAAAGGCTCCAGCGGAATTTGTCCTGCACGTAGAGAACCCAGACGGTGCCGCCGACTTCGCCGACAAGGCCGAGCACGGCAAAGGCGCCGAGCAGCGGCAGGAGGGCCGGAAAAGTCAGGGCCCAACGCAGCGGCGCCAGCGGGTTGAACGACAGCGGCTCGCCTGTGCCGCCGACCCGCTCCGGCTCCGGCAGCAGAAGGAAGGCCAGCACCAGATTGATGCCGGTGAACCCTGTCGCCGCCAGGAACGGCGCGCGCAGCCAGACATCGCCGAGCAGGCCGCCGAGCGCCGGACCGGCGATGAACCCGACGCCAAAAGCGGCGCTCAGATGGCCGAAGGCGCGGGCGCGCAGCTCTTCGCTGCTGATGTCGACCATATAGGCGGAGGCCACCGCCATGCTGGCGCCCGTTAGGCCGGCGATCAGTCGGCCGACGAACAGCAGCGGCAGCGACGGCGCGAAGGTCATGAACAGATAATCCAGCATCGACCCGGCAAGCGACAGAAGCAGCACCGGCCGGCGGCCGTAGCGGTCGGACAACGCGCCGAGCAGGGGCGAAAACAGCACCTGCATGGCGGCATAGGCGGCGAGGAACGCGCCGAAAATCCAGCCAATGTCCTCGACATGGCCAACCTCGCGCAACAGCCCCGGCAGCACCGGCATGATCAGCCCGATGCCGGCCGCGTCCAGCGCCATTGCCGTCAGCACGACGAGATAGGCCCTTTTCATCGAGATGCTTCTTTCCTAAAGTTTATCGGTGATAAGGTAGCGTTTATCACCGATAAATTGGCTGGGCAAGCGAGGTGCATATGAAGCTGGACAAGGCGCTGATCGTGGCGGCGGCACTCGACCTGCTGAACGACGTCGGCATCGATGCGCTCTCGACCCGGCTGCTGGCGCAGCGGCTCAAGGTCCAGCAGCCGGCGCTCTACTGGCATTTCAGGAACAAGCGCGCCCTGCTCGACGCGATGAACGAGGAGATCCTGCGGCGCGGCCATGGACATCAGGTGCCGCTGCCGGGCGAGAGCTGGCAGGAATTCGTACGCAACAACGCCCGCAGCTTCCGCGGCGCCTTGATGGCCTATCGCGACGGTGCGCGCGTCCATGCCGGTACCGAGGCCGATCCGGGCGATCTCGAACATGTCGAACGGTTGCTCACCTTTCTGCGCGAGGCCGGCATGCCTTCCGTCATGGCCATGCGGTTGCTGATGATCGTCGGGCGCTACACGGTGGGCTGCGTCCTCGAGGAACAGGCAGAATATCCGGCCGGCCCGGGTCGAGGTGCGGCGCTCGATGCCAAGGCAAGCGGTTACCCGCTGCTCAGCCAGGCCCTGGCCGATTATCGTGCGGGCGGTCACGAGGCGCTGTTCGAAAGCGGCCTCGACTTGCTGATTGCCGGGGCGCAGGCCGGCATCGCTGAAACAGGCTGAGCGCAGCGATCCGCGTCTTGCCCGTCAGGCGGCAGGAGCGGGCGGGGCAAGCCATTGCCGCACGATCGCGGCATCGGGGTCGCCGATTTCATGGCCCGAAGCGACGATACGCGCGTCGACCTCGGCGCCGCGCTGGCTGAGCAGCGTTACCAGCGCCGGCGCGAAGGGTCCGTAGGTCAGGTCGGCGGCGCCGGCGACAATCAGCGCCTTGATGCCGGTCAGATCGGTTGCCGGCGTCTCGTCCAGCACCGGCATCGGCCGCAGCAGTGCCGCCCGTCCGACAAGGCCGGGATGGAGCAGCATCAGGCTGGAAACCAGATTGGCACCATTGGAATAGCCGAGAAAGGCCATGCGCTTCGGATCGATCCGGTGCCGCTCCATGGCCTCGGCCACGAAGCGCGCGAAAGCGGCCGTCTCGCGGCGGATGCTGGCCTGCTCGAAGCTGGTCGGCGTGATCCGCTCGAACCAGCGGAAGCCGTCGTCCTGGACGATGCGGCCACGCACGGCGACCAGGCAGGCATGCGGTGCGATCTGCCTCGCCAGCGGCACCAGGGTCGTCTCGTCGACACCTGATCCATGCAGCAGGAACAGGCATTCGTCGCTGGCCCCGCCGGATCCGAAGAAGCGATAGGGAAAGGCCAGATCCAGCCGCGGCAGGCTGTTTTC
The DNA here is from genome assembly GCF_020165475.1 of Mesorhizobium sp. BR1-1-15. NCBI lineage: Bacteria > Pseudomonadati > Pseudomonadota > Alphaproteobacteria > Hyphomicrobiales > Phyllobacteriaceae > Mesorhizobium > Mesorhizobium sp. BR1-1-15. Next base: position 66,293 of record NZ_JAIUIF010000011.1, read on the forward strand.
GACGCTTGTATCGCTCATGCCGTATCCTTTTGATTACATTTCGTTTCACTCAATTTGCCGGCTTCAAAACGCAATATTTTCATGCTCCGCGAAAGTTGATTGAACCGGGCGCATTTCAGTCCGTTTCTGCGCCGATATACTCCATCGCGGAGGAATCGAAGCGGTGCGCCGGGGGTCGCATTGCTGGGCATGAACAACCAGCTTTGAGGCCTTTTGTCGATGACCACCCCAGTTCCAACCGAGCGCGATACGCGCATCGATGTGCTGCGTGCGCTCGCGCTGCTGACGATCTTCGTCGACCATGTGCCGGGCACGGCTTTCGACACCCTGACCTACAAGAATTTCGGCTTTTCGGATGCGGCCGAGGCTTTCGTGCTGATATCGGGCATTTCGGTCGCGCTTGCCTATGGCACGAAGTTCCGCCCGGGAGGCCGGCTGCTCGCGACGCTGAAAATGTGGCGGCGGGCAGGCGTGCTCTATATCGCCCATATCGTCACCACGATGGCGGTAATGGCATTGTTCTGTGCCGCGGCGGTGTTCGGCCGGCGGCCGGAACTGCTGAAGCTGATCAACATCGAACCGCTGATGAAGGACACGCCCGAGGTGCTGGTCGGCATCGTCACGCTCGGCCACCAACTCGGCTACAACAACATCCTGCCGGTCTACGCGGTGCTGCTTTTGCTGGCGCCGGCCTTCTTGCTGTTCATCAGCTACAGGCCGCTTGCAGCGCTGACCGTGTCCGGCCTGCTGTGGCTTGTAGCCGGCATCTGGCAGATCGCCCCGCCGAACTATCCCGAGCCCGGCCTGTGGTTCCTCAATCCGCTGTCCTGGCAGTTCCTGTTCAACATCGGCCTTGCCGCCATGCTGCATGTCAGGCGCGGCGGCGTCATTCCAGCCAACCGCTGGCTGATCGGTCCCGCCGCTGCCTATGTGCTGGCCGCGTTGGCATGGGTGCATAGTCCGCTTTGGGGCCAGGTGACCTGGTTCGACCTGCCGGTGGTGCTGACCGGCTTCGACAAGACATTCCTGTCGCTCCCGCGGCTGCTGCACATCCTGGCGGTCAGCTATCTGGTGGTGGCACTGCCTGCGGTCTCGAACCTGTTCCGCACCGGACCCGACCATCCGCTGGCGATACTCGGCAAGCGCTCGCTGCCGGTGTTCATCGCCGGCACGCTGATCGCCATGGTCGCCCAGGTAATGAAGCTGATCAATCCCGGCGGCCTCGCCTATGACAGCCTGCTGCTCGCCGCCGGCATCGCCATGCAGTTCGCGCTCGCTTTCTACCTCGAATGGTTGTCGACCATCGGGGGTTCGGGGAAAGCCAGGACGACGCAAAAGGACGCCAAGCCCGTCCAGGCGTCGTTCGGTATCTCGGCCGTGGCTAGAGCCAACCGCTGAGGTCGGCGAGTCGGTTCAGCGGCGCGGTGGAGCCGAGGAGGCGCGCACAATCAGTTCGACCGGCAGCAATTGCCGACTGACCTTGCCGTCGTTTTCCAGGATCGCCTTGACCGCAAGCCGGCCCATCTCGGCGATCGGCTGTGCGACGGTGGTCAGTGGCGGCTCGGATAGCGCTGCTTCGGGAACGCCGTCGAAACCGATGACCGAAACATCATCGGGGACATTCAGCCCGCGCGCGCTCAGCCATTCAAGCGTTGCCAAGGCCATCCTGTCCGACATCGCCAGGATGGCCGTGGGTGGCTCGCCGGAAGCAAAGATGGTTTCCAGCCCGGCCTTTGTGCTGGAGGCATCGTTGGCGGTTTCGTACACGGGCACTTTGGACGTGTCGATGCCAACCCGCGAAAGCTCCCGGAAATAACCGGTGAGGCGATCGCGTGTCCCGGCATAGGCTGCGGCGCGAAGCTCCTCGGGCGAAATGATGCCTGTCCTGCCGTCGGCGAAAGGCAGCGCCAGCACGGCAAAGCGGCGATGCCCGAGTTCCGTCAGATGGCGCGCCGCCAGGCTGGCGCCGGCGATGTTGTCGACGCCGATCGCCGCGACGGATCCATCCTCCGAATCCAGGTCCAGCGCCACGAAGGGCAGTTTGCGCTCACGCGCCAATTCGACAAGGCGCGAGCCGCCTTCGATACAGAAGACGATGAAGCCGTCGACAAGGGCGCTCTGGATATTCCAGGCAAGCTGTTCGGTGTTGGCCGCCGAGACTAACGAGATACCGGCCCCGGTCGCATCGCAGGCCTGCGAGATACCGGCCATCATCACGCGCGCGAAGGGATCCTCGAAGAAATAGGAGAGGGGCTCCGCGGTGGCCACGCCGATGGCGTTGACCTTGCCGGCCCGCAGCAGGCGGCCCTTGGGATCGGGGCCGGCATAGCCCATCGCCTCGGCCGCCGCACGGACCCGTTCGCGGACTTCTTCGCGCACGATCTCGGGGCGGCTGAAAACGTTGGAGGCGGTGCCGTGCGAAACACCGGCTGCCTTGGCGATGTCGGCCAGCCGGACGGGTCGTCGATTGCCTGCGGTGAGTGACGCCATTTGCGCGTGCCTCCTGACATGCATTTAGCACGTTCCCGATTTGCATCTAGCACTTTCGTTGGATCGATTCAAATTTTGCTTGACCGGCGGCTTCCATAGGCCTATCTTTGAATCGATCCAACTAAGATCTGCCTGCTGGATTAAACCTAGATGGGAGGTGCGCCATGCATCCTGTTAACTATCTGTTCGAAGACATCTACCGCAACGACTGGAGCATCGGGTCGGCCGCCAACAAGTCCAAGCGCCGCGGCGGAACAAGCCCGTGGATTCGCGATCTGCGCTTCCTGGTGGCGCGCAAGCGGAGCTGACTGGCGTGAATTTTTTGCGTCGGCCTATTGGATCGATTCAATTCAAATCAAGAGGAGAAGAGCCATGCATCCCATGAAGCATCTGTTCGACGACATTTATCGCAATTATTGGGGCATCGGCACGGCCGCGGAGCGGCCAGAGGCGCCGCGCCGCGCGACGCTCTCGGCGCGCAACCGCGATCTTTGGATCCGACTTGAACGTCGCCGGGATTGAAACCGGCCGCGCATCTCAGGGTCGCCGACGCACCACGGCGGAGACAGCTATGGTCAGCCAGCCTGCGATGAGCAGGGTGCCTCCGATCGGCGCCGACATCGGAAACAGCCTCGATCCGAGAAAATCGCGGGCGAGAAGATCGCCCGTGAAAAGCACGAGCCCGACGAGCAGCACCATGCTGGCTATCCGCAGCGGGCGATTCGCGTCGAGGAGACCGACGGCCAGAAACGCCGGTGCGTGCATCAGCAGGAACGATGCCGCCGTACCGGTGAAGGCGCCGCCGAGATGTGCGGCGGCCGCCGACAGCGCCACGCCCGCCGCGCCCACGATGCCGGCGGCGAGCACAAGCAGACGGCTGCCGGTCGTTTCGGCCAGGTTCATGTCGACGCTCCTTCGGTTGATTGGCTGGGCAGCTTGTCAGGGCTTGCTCGCTTCCATCAACATATGCCGCGTCCGCCGCGCCTGGACAATCCAGTTGTAGACCGCGCCGAGCGCCATCAGCACCGACGTGCCGAGAAACACCGCCCGCATGCCGAAATGGCCGCCGACGAAACCGCCGGCAAGCGGTCCGGCGACTTGGCCGACATATTGGGCCGAGATCGAAAGGCCGAGCACGTTGCCGCCGACGCCGTCGGGAATGTTGTGGCGGATGACGCTGGTGATGCAAGGCAGCAAACCGCCGAGCGCCAGGCCCATCAGGAAGCGCAGCCCGATCAGTTGCCAGCCGTCGGTGACGAAGGCCTGCGGAATGAGCAGCAGTGCCGACACGGCCAGCGCGCCGACGACGACGTTCCAATGACCGACGCGGTCGGCGAGCCTGCCAAGCCACGACGCCGACAGGATGGCGCCGAGGGCGGCCGCCGACATCACCACGCCGGCAACGAGCGTCACCCGGCTCTGGTCCTCGATCAGCTGCTGCACATAGACGGTGATGATCGGCTCGATCGACATGGTGGCGAAGGCCAGCAGCATGCCGGTCGTCAGCATGGCCACGACCGGACGCTTGTCGACAATTTGCGACCAGCCGCTCTTCGGCTTTGCCGCCGTCGCGGCTTTGCTTGCTTGCAAGCGCTGGTTCTCCTTGATCAGGAATGTCGTCGCCAGGAAGGCAAGGAAGATGACGCCGCCGGACAACAGAAAGGTCGCGCGGATGCCGATTACCGGCGGCAGCGCGCCGCCGAGCAGGGGGCCGACCAGCGAACCTGCCGTGATGCCAGCGGACAAGACACCGAGCGCCCAGCCGGAGCGGTCCTTCGGCGTCTGCATGGCCACCAATATGGTCGAGCCGGAGGAATAGCCGCCGGCAAAGCCGATCAGCAGGCGCAGCAGCACCAGTTGCCAGACCGTCTCGACCATTCCGGTCAGCGACATGCAGATCGCCATGCCGAAGGAGGCGCGCACCAGCATCAGCTTGCGGCCGTAGCGGTCGCCGAGCCGTCCCCATAACGGCGCAACGAGCGCCGCCGCGAAGAAGGTCGCCCCATAGGCGATGCCCGACCATTGCACGATCGCCGCATGGCCCTCGACGCCCAGTTGCTCGACATAGAGCGGCAGGAACGGCAAGAGCAGGGTCATGGCGATGAGCGTGCTGAACGAACCCGCGAAGCAGACGGCGAGATTGCGCCGCCAGTGGATATTGTAGCCGCCCTGTTCCGTATCGTTCTGCGTCATGCCGTGCCTGCGTGTGCCAGGGATTGTTGTGGATACCATTTTGGGATACCAAGTCGGTATCCGTCATGGACCCACAGCCCGACCGCTGTCAATGCGGGCACGTGAAAAGGCAACAACGATGTCGCAGATGCACAACGTCGAACGGCAGCTCCGCGAGATGATCCTTGGACTTGAGATCGGCCCGGGTGAGAAACTCACCGAGCGCTGGATCGAAAGCCGCTTCGGCGCCTCGCGCACGCCGGTCAGGGCTGCGCTGCTGCGGCTCGAAACCGAAGGGCTGGTCGGCAGGGACGGGCGCGGCTGGACGGTCTCGCCCATCAACCTGGCCGAACTCGAGCAGATCGCGGTCTACCGCGAAGCGGTCGAGGTCGCGGCCTTGCGGCTGACATGCGGGCTTGCCGACAGAAGTGCCGTCGATGTCATCGAGGCTATGCTCGTCTCCTGCGACGACGACACTCCGCGCGAGGAATGGCATCGCGTCGGCATGGATTTCCACATCGAGCTGGCGCGACTGTCCGGCAATGAATTCCTGTTTCGAGCCGTCCGCGACGCGATGACCAGGCTTTCGCGCGCCCGTTGGCTGGAGGTACGCGATGGAGCGGCCCTTGGCCGCGCCTGGGCCGAACATCATGCCATCCTGGCCGCCGTGCGGAGCGGCGATGCACAGGAAGCCGCGCGCTTGCTCTCGCAGCATATCGTGGGCAGTCGCGACCGTCTGTTGACGTCGCTGGCCAATGATCGCCGCGGCCTTCGCGCCAGGGGATTTGCCGTCGTGGCGGCATAATGCGGCCTGCAGGGCAGGCCACTCGCCGCCGAAAAAAGGACCACCGGCCCCGAGCCCCACTTTCGGCCTCGCTTCGCGGACGCCGATGGCGTAGGACCGGGCGATGGAAAACAACCGATTTGAAGTACCCGTGACCGTCAAATCAGTCACGGCGGGAAGTACACAGCTCTTACGCTCGGCCCGCGAGGCTTCCGACTATCTCATGAACAGCTGGCCCGGCAAGCGCACCCCCAAGCATCGCGCGGCGCTGCAGGCCTGCCACGATGCGCTGGCCGGCGACAAGCCGGCCATGAACGCAAGGCGCGCCTTTATCGCGGCGGCGCGTGAAGTGGACGTCTTCGTCAGCGACAAGGCGCCGGCCTGATCCAGGCCGGATTGCCGCCGCGCGCCGTCATTCCTCTGTTTCAATCTCGGCGTCAGTCTCGGGTTTCTGACGCTCCCGCGCCGCAGCCTTGGCCGCCAGCTTTTCGGCCTTCTTGGCCGCCTTCTGGCGATCGCGTTCTTTGCGTTCCTGATCGTAATTTGGTGCTCGTGCCATAGCGGCTCCTTTTTTGCTGTTCTTGTGGGCTGACTACGCGTCGTTCGCCTTCCGACGTCTCGGAGCCAGCACCAGGGTTCCTATAAGCTGCTTCGGTCGATCACAAGGTCGGCGGCGCCGAAACGCTCCTTTGCCGTCAGCTGCTGATGCCAATAGGGATAGAGCAGGGGCGGGCGGCTGACCGCGTCGAGGCGATCACGTTCCTCGCCGGCCAGCGTCAGGCTGGCCGCCGCGATATTGTCCCTGAACTGGGCCTCGTTGCGCCCGCCGATCACAAGCGAGCTGATAGCCGGCCGGCCAAGCAGCCAGGCAAGCGCCACCTGTGCGGCGGACACACCGCGGGCCTTACCGATTTCGACCAGCACATCGACGATCCGCCACAGCCGGTCCTCGTCGCGGATTGGCGGTTCGGACCAGCCGGCGACCTGGCGCGCGGTCGGGCTGTCACGGTGATACTTGCCCGACAGCAGGCCTCCCGCCAGTGGGCTCCACACCAGCACGCCCAATCCCTGGTCGACCGAGATCGGCAGCAGCTCGTATTCGGCTTCGCGTGCTTCGAGCGTGTAGTGGATCTGCTGGGTGACGAAGCGCGGCTGATGGCGGGTGTCACTGATGGAGAGCGCCTTCATCACCTGCCAGCCGGAATAGTTGGAGCAGCCGATATAGCGGATCTTCCCCTGGCCGACCAGCGTGTCGAGCGCGGCGATGGTCTCTTCGAGTGGCGTCACGCCGTCCCATTCGTGCAGGAAATAGATATCGATGACGTCGGTCTTGAGCCGCTTAAGGCTTTTCTCGCATTCGCGGATCAAATGATGGCGCGACAGGCCTTCGTCATTGGGACCGTCGCCGATGCGCATGCGCGCCTTGGAGGCGATCAGCACGTCGTTCCTGCGCTTGCCGCCGAGTGCCTCGCCGATGATCTCCTCCGACAGGCCGTCCGAATAGACATTGGCCGTGTCGATGAGATTGATGCCGGCATCGATGCACAGATCGATCATGCGCTTCGCCTCGGCGAGATCGCTGTTGCCCACAGCCGCGAACGGGCCGGCGCCGCCAAAGGTCATGGTGCCCATCGTCAGCGCCGAAACCTTCAGGCCGGAACGGCCGAGAGTGCGGTATTCCATGTCAGTCCTCGCGATTGAGAAGAATGGCCCGATCAGGTTGCTGGATTTGTAGGACAATCCGTGCGGCTTGTCGCCCTCCGGCCCCAGCACACCGATGAGCGGCCGTGGCGTGCCCCTGCAATAAAACCGTCATTGCCGGCCTATACTCAGTCGATCAGGGCGTTGCGCGCCGCCGTCAGGACGCGACCAGTGCGCCCGGTCGTTGCCGGAGGCGGCAGCTTGCAGATGGAGGAACACCGATGAATGAATCCATACCCAAGTCCGGCGCCCGGGACTGGCTGGAAGCCGAACTCGCCGACACGCTCGACGAGGACTATGAACTGGAGATGTCGGAACCGGCGCTGTCGCTGGAGATCGCCAGGATCTACAAGAACGCGCATCCGCCTTCTATCGACCGCATGCAGTATTTTCGCGACCTGATCGGGCTGCAATCCGAGCTGATCAAGCTGCAATCCTGGGTCGCCTACCACAAGAAGAAGCTTGTGGTGATCTTCGAAGGCCGCGATTCGGCTGGCAAGGGCGGCGTCATCAAGCGCATCACCCAGCGGCTCAACCCGCGGATCTGCCGCGTCGTGGCGCTTCCGGCACCGACCGAGCGAGAGACGTCGCAATGGTATTTCCAGCGTTATGTGCCGCACCTGCCGGCCGGCGGCGAGATCGTTCTGTTCGACCGCTCCTGGTACAACCGTTCCGGCGTCGAGCGGGTGATGGGTTTCGCTGGGCCCGATCAGGTGGAGGAATTCTTCCGTGACGTGCCGGAGTTCGAGCGCATGCTGGTCCGTTCGGGCATCACGCTGGTCAAATACTGGTTCTCGATCACCGACGAGGAACAACAGATGCGCTTCCTGATGCGCATCCACGATCCGATGAAGCAGTGGAAGCTGTCGCCGATGGACCTGCAGTCGCGGGTGCGCTGGGAACAGTACACCAAGGCCAAGGAAGAGACCTTCGCCCGTACCAACATTCCGGAGGCGCCCTGGTTCATCGTCGAGGGCAACGACAAGAAGCGCGCTCGGCTGAACTGCATCGACCACCTCTTGCAGCAGGTTCCCTATGAAGAGGTGCCGCACGAGGAGATCACGCTGCCCGAGCGGGTCTTCAATCCCGAATACGAGCGCCAGGTGCTGCCGCGCGAGCTCTACGTGCCCGAGAAGTATTGAACGAGAGTTTGTCCTTCTCCCCGTATAGTGACGGGGAGAAAGGATCTGCACCAAGGGTTGCCAATTCCCACTGTCGCAGACAACTAATTCCTAAGTCCGCTTGATGACGACATGCGTGGCAAGCGGCGTCGCTACTTGTTCGCTGCACGCGTAGCCGAGCTTCGGCATATCAATCCCGGCGAAGAGGTGCTCGCCGGAGCCGAGCAGCACCGGCGAGATCGCCAGATGCATCTCGTCGATGAGCCTCTCCTGGAGGTACTGCCGGATGGTGGCGACGCCGCCGCCGACCCGCACATCGCTGCCATTGGCCGCTGCCCTTGCCTGCTCGAGCGCCGAATGGATGCCATCCGTAATGAAGTAAAAGGTCGTGCCGCCCTCCATGACGATCGGCTCGCGCGCATGGTGGGTCAGCACGAAGACCGGCACATGATAGGGCGGGCTGTCGCCCCACCAGCCCTTCCAGTTTTCGTCAGGCCATTCGCCGCGGATCGGCCCGAACATGTTGCGGCCGAGGATCCAGGCGCCGACATTCTCGAAGCTGCGCGCCGCGAACGCCTCGTTGGTATCGGTTGTGCCGCCGTCGTCTCCGAGCACCATCTTGCGGAAGGTGCGGGTACCGATCATCCATTTGTGCAGGGCTTCCCCGCCGACCCCGAGCGGGTTTTTCAAATCCTGGTCGGGACCGGCGCCGTAACCGTCGAGCGACAAGGTGAATGCGTTGACGCGAAGTCTGGACATGGAAAGCCTCCTCAGACCAGTTGTATTTTGCAAGCAGTTACTTTCTAGCAAACCGATTGCAAATTGCAAGTAGTATTTTCAGCGATCGAGAAGATGCATATCCGTACTTCGCCCATGCGATGTCCAGAGTGAAAGTGGCGGCTGCCGAGACAGCCGCCATACCGGCTCATTCGCCGGTGAGTTCCATGAAGAGCATATGGTTTGAAGGCGCTGGGAGGAAACTATGCTCTCAGCATCTCCGCCACCTCAGGGGCGAAATAGGTCAAAATGCCGTCGCAGCCGGCGCGTTTGAACGCAAGAAGCGATTCCAGCATAGCCTTTTCGCCGTCGATCCAGCCATTGGCGCCCGCCGCCTTGATCATCGAATATTCGCCCGACACCTGGTAGGCGAAGGTTGGCACCGCAAATTCGTCCTTCAGCCTGCGGATGATATCGAGATAGGGCAGGCCGGGCTTGACCATCAGCATGTCGGCGCCTTCGGCCAGGTCCTGCTCGGCCTCGCGCACCGCTTCGTCTGAATTGGCGTGGTCGATGTAATAGGTCTTCTTGTCGCCCTTGAGCAGGCCGGCCGTGCCGACCGCCTCGCGGTACGGCCCGTAGAAGGCGGAGGCGAATTTCGTCGCATAGGACATGATCGCCACGTCCTGAAAACCGTTTGCGTCGAGCGCGTCGCGGATCGCTCCGATGCGGCCGTCCATCATGTCGGACGGCGCGATGATGTCGGCGCCGGCCGCTGCTTGTATGACGGCCGCCGCGGTCACCTGTTCCACCGTCTCGTCATTGACGATGAGACCGTCGCGCAGAATGCCGTCATGACCATGGCTGGTGAACGGGTCGAGCGCGGCGTCGGTGATGACGCCGATCTCAGGCACCGCGTCCTTGATCGCGCGCGTGGCGCGGTTGATGACGTTGTCGGGATCGAGGATATGCGAGCCGGTCTCGTCGCGCAGCGAAATGTCCACATTGGGAAAGGTGGCAAGCGCGGGGATCCCTAGCTTCGCCGCGCGTTCGGCCTCCTTGACGGCAAGGTCGATCGACAGGCGGAAGACGCCCGGCATGGCGGCGATCGGCTCGCGCACTTGTCTGCCGTCGACGACGAAGATCGGCCAGATCAGGTCGTCGACGGAAAGCTTGTTCTCCTGCACCAGGCGCCGCGACCAGTCGGCCTTGCGCATGCGTCGCAAGCGGCGGCTGCCGGTGATGTCGTCGACGCTGCGCGCGCCGGCAGGTTTTGCGGGGGTGAATCTGTTCATCGCCAAAACTCTCGTTTGGCCGGCTTTTATCACGCACCCGTGGTGCTGACCAATGCGACACGTTTGTGCCAGCAATCCGGTCGGGTCCTTATTCGGGTTTCCCGTTGCCCGAAAGGATCTGCGCCGCACCGCGCATGCCGACACGGAACGCCTCGTCGAAGCCGACGCCGCGCACTTGCCAGGCGTAGGTCTTGCCGGCCTTCCCCAGCCGCCAGTCGGCGATCCAGCCCAACTCCTTGTCGCTCCAGACGATGCTGCCGGAAAGCGCTTGGTCGGCGCCGGCCATTTTCGCAACCGTGTCCAGCTTCGCCATGTCGGCGTCGCGCATGATCCTGTCGTCCAGCCCCGCCTTCGACAGCAGCGCTGCCGTGGGGAAGGTTACCTGCATGGCGATCGGCGCGGCGGCATTGCCGAACGACTCGCGCATCAGCACGCCGCGCTCGTCATCGGCATCGAGCGCGAAATGCCTGACGCCGCGCTCGGTCGACAAGAACACCGCCAGCCGTGGCCTTTCGGTCAGCCATGGCCTGCTGCCGAGCGAAGCCAGCACCGGATCGATCATCGCCGGGCTGTACTGGCAGTAGAGGTTGTGAGGCCGATCATACGTGCCCTGATCGTCATGGTTGGGAATGCCTTCCATGCGATCGCGGTAGCGAAAGGCCGTCACGAAGCTGCCGGCCTTGTCGCGCAGCGCCGCCATCTCCGGTTTCGCCGGCAGGCGCTGGTCGCCGGAAACCCGGACCAGAACCGCGTCGAGGCAACGTTTGAAGCCGGCCTGGCGGTTCTTCTCGTACCGACCGTTGACGATGGTCTGCGACTGGTAAAGATCGGCGAGGCTTGCCGCCAGGGTCGGTTGCAAAGCCAGGCAAATGACGATCAGCCCGATCGTCATCGGCACGAGGCGCGCAAATCCAGCCATGAGCAACACCCCATTGGAAACCCGCTACAGCTGCGCAGTCGCCGTGCGGTTCCCGGCGTTGCGGCGACAACGGCTCTTTTAGCACTAGGCTCCGGCACGAGCCAAGACGCGCTGCCGGCATGCCGGCATTGACGCGGCCATGGGCCACGCTTTAGCACTTCAGTCCCGGCGGAGCGGGGGAGGGATTCTTTCACGATGGATTTTGGCGGAGGCGACGAGATCCGCTTCGAACATCTGGGCCGGGCCGGCATCGTCACGTTGACGCGGCCGCGGGCACTCAATGCGGTCACGCACGGCATGGTCAATGCACTCGCCAAGGCATTGCACGCTTGGGAGCGGGACTGGAGCGTCGACGTCGTCGTCGTCAAGGCCGAGGGTAGGGCGTTTTCGGCCGGGGGCGACATTCTCCACATCTATGAGGCCGGCCGGGCCGGTAAGCCGCCTGTCGAGTTCTTCGCCGACGAGTATCGGCTGAACGCCCAGATCGCGCGTTTCAAAAAACCTTATGTGGCGCTGATCGACGGCATCGTCATGGGCGGCGGCGTCGGCATCTCCTTTCATGGATCGCACCGGGTGATGACGGAAAATGCGCAGTTCGCCATGCCGGAGGTGGGTATCGGCTTTTTCCCGGATGTCGGCGCCAGCCATCTGCTGCCCGATCTTGGCGGTTCCTTCGGCATGTACCTGGCGCTGACCGGCAATCGTATCCGCTATGGCGACGCGTTGTGGTCCGGGCTGGCCACGCATACGATCAAGGCGCAGGACCAGGCTGGCTTTCTCGACCAACTCGCCGCCACCGGCGATCCCGAATCGGTGCTGCGCGGCTTCTTCATCCCGGCGAAGCGCGAGACGGACAGGCAGGTGCTGGAGGCGATCGCCCATCACTTCGCGCAGGCGTCGCTTGCCGATATCATCGGCAGCCTGGAGCAGGCGGCAGGGAGCGATGAGTTTGCGGCAAGGACGCTGGCGACGATCCTGACGCGCTCGCCGACCAGCCTTCGTGTCGCCTGGCGCCAGATCACTGCCGGCCTGACGCTGCCGATGGATCAATGCATGAAGATGGAGTTCCGCATCCTCAACCGGATGCTCGCGGGCCACGATTTCTACGAAGGCATACGCGCCACCATCATCGAAAAGGGTTCCAAGCCGCAATGGCTGCCGGCAACCCTCGATGCGGTCGACGACGCGGATGTCGATGCCTATTTTTCCTCGCTCGGTGAACGGGAACTCGCGCTATGAGTGAGGTGACGTCCAGACGCGTCGTGCTTCAGCCTTCAGGGGTGGAGGTTATCTTCGCCTGGTTCCAGCGAATCATATCAGGATACTGCCTGCTGTTCGGTATCCTGTACTGGATCAGGCTTATCGGCTTCTATCCCGGCTCGCTGTGGCGCTTCGACCTGATGCCGGTCCACTGGCAGGTGACAGCGGTGATGCTCGCCGTGTTTTTTCCCTTTGCCGCAGCCGGCCTATGGATGCTGGCTTCCTGGGGGCCGGTGATTTGGTTCATCTGCGCCGCGGCGGAGATCGTCATGTATGCCGGCTTTCCCGAACTCTTCGGCCACCGCCCGCTCATCGTCGTCTCGCATGCGGGGGTGGCGCTGCTCTATGTCGTTTTCCGCCTCGTCATCTATCTGCAGAAGCGGTCGCCCCGGACCTGAAGCCGGCACGCGCCGCCGGCGATCCGGCGGATCGGATTTCGCCCTGAAATCATTGGCTAAATCTTTAGGTTAATTATCCTTGCTCGAGTGACCGTTCGTTAAGCGTCTTGCGAAACCTATTACCGGTAAGCTCTTGTTAGCCTTGGCGTTTAAGTCGAATTTTATGAGTATTCGATAGTGTCGCGATCAAGGTGAAAAACAAAAAATCACCAGGGCGACAAACGAGAGGCAAAGACAATGATCAATTCGCGTCCGGCGGCAAAGACCGCCAACGTTTCCGACGATCGCCGCGAGGCAATCCGTTCCCTGTACATGGAATCGCTCCAACTGGTCGAGCGCCTGCACCGCCGTCTGCTCGACGTGATCAAGGACGAGTTCGACCGCAATGGCCGTTCCGACATCAACGCCATCCAGGCGCTGCTGCTCTTCAACATCGGCAATTCGGAGCTGACTGCCGGCGAGTTGCGCTCGCGGGGCTACTATCTCGGCTCGAACGTCTCCTACAATCTCAAGAAGCTTGTCGATCTCGGCTTCATCAACCACCAGCGCTCGCGCATCGACCGTCGTTCGGTCCGCGTCTCGCTGACGCCGAAGGGTAACGAGGTGGCGGACGTGGTCGCCGGTCTCTATGAGCGCCATGTCGGCTCGATCGAGCAGGTCGGCGGCATCAACACCGACGAATTCAAGCAGATGAACCGCGCCCTCCAGCGCCTCGACCGCTTCTGGAACGACACCATCGCTTACCGGATGTAAGCCACATCCCCAATCAGAAGCCGCGCCACAGAAGCGCGGCCGCAACAGCGACCTCCAGTCAGGGCCGGTGCCGAAAAGCATCGGTCTTTTCTTTTCGTTGCGCTGGCCGAAGCAAATTGGGGCCCAAGGCCACGTTGCCGCCATATTCCAATGGAACCGAAGATGGCAGTGATGCTGTGGTGAAGACCATGAGTTCACCCGCAGCCGCGTAGCCTTGCGCGTTTTCACACCGAGGTGATGCGGACCATGGTTGGCTAATTGTTAAGATTGCCAATTTTAGAGTGCGGGCGAGATCGCCCGATGATCAACGCAGCAAGTGTTCGAACTGCTACAAATGTCTGGAACGTCCATGAGAACCAGCCGCCGTTTCTTCCTTTCCGGAGCCTCCGCGCTCGCAGCCGCCGTTGTTGCCGGCCGCGCCAGCGCGCAGGACGTGATCGGGGACATCCTGAAGTCCTCGGCGCGCGGCAACTGGGACGATCAGTTCGACGCCCGCGCCAGCGCAGGCGGCAAGGTGGCCTCGACGCTGCCGATCTTCAGCCCGCAGACCGTCGCCTTCACCGAGCAGGCTGTGGCGCAGTACCAGAACATTGTCGGGCAGGGCGGCTGGGTCGAGGTTCCCGCGACCAAGAAACTGCAGCTCGGCGTCGACGATCCCGATGTCGTGCCGCTGCGCAAGCGCCTGATGGTCGCCGGCGACCTGTCGCAGAGCGCCGGCATCTCGACGGCCTTCGATTCCTATGTCGACTCGGCGGTCAAGCGCTTCCAATTGCGCCACGGCCTGCCGGCCGACGGGGCGCTGGGCAAATATACCTACGCGGCGATGAACGTTTCGGCGCAGATCCGGCTCGGCCAGTTGCAAACCAATCTCCAGCGATTGAAGGAGAAGGCGGGCACGCTTGGCAGCCGTTATGTGCTGGTCGATATTCCGGCAGCGCAGGTCGAGGCGGTCGAGAACGATCGCGTCGTGCTTCGCCATACCGCGATCGTCGGCAAGATCGATCGCCAGACACCGATCGTCAATTCCAAGATCAACGAGATCATCGTCAATCCATATTGGAACGCGCCGGTGTCGATCGTGCGCAAGGACATCATCCCATTGATGCGCAAGGACCCCGATTATCTCAAGAACAGCCATATTCGCCTGTTTGCGCCAGATGGCAGCGAAGTCGATCCGATGAATGTGGACTGGTCGACCGACGACGCGGCCAAGTACCGTTTCCGCCAGGATCCCGGTTCGGACAACGCCATGGCGTCGGTGAAGATCAATTTCCCGAGCCCGGACGGCGTCTACATGCACGATACGCCGCAGCAGAGCCTGTTCGGCAAGATGATGCGCTTCGATTCCTCGGGTTGCGTACGCGTGCAAAACGTGCGCGACCTCGTCACTTGGATCCTGCGCGACACGCCCGGCTGGGACCGCCAGCATTTCGAGGCTGCGATCAAGACCGGCGAAAACACGCCGGTCCAGGTCACCAACCCGGTGCCGGTGCATTTCCTCTATCTCTCGGCTTGGTCGACGGGCCCCGGCGTCGTCCAGTTCCGCGACGACATATATGGCCTCGACGGAAACAACGAGCTGCAGATCACTTCGTCGCTTTAAGCGATTGATTATTCAGGAAAAAGGCCGCTCTTGAGCGGCCTTTTTCTGTCGCTGTCGCCAAGCCGTTCACACCGCCGCTGACCTCCAACTCTGCGTAGGCGCGCTCCGGCTGGACGAAGCGCGGGCGATTGCGCATGGTCGGCAAAACTGCCGGAATCGGACCATGCAAGTTGCCGTCTTCATCCTCGTCGTGCTCGTCCTGGTGGCGCTTTCCGGTGCATCGGTGCGGCTGGTGCGGGTGCCGCTGCCGGTGCTGCAGATCGCCATGGGTGCTGCGCTGGCCTGGCCGGCGCGCGGGCTGCATGTCGAGATCGATCCGGAACTGTTCCTGCTCGTATTCATTCCGCCGCTTCTGTTCGCCGATGCCTTTGCTGTGCCCAAACGCGAGCTTGTCGCCTTGCGTGGCCCCATCCTCGACCTTGCCATTGGACTGGTCTTCTTCACCATCGTCGGATTTGGCTACGCCTTGCATTGGCTCGTGCCCAGCATCCCGCTCGTCGTCGCTTTCGCGCTCGCCGCGGTGCTGTCGCCGACTGACGCGGTGGCGGTGTCTTCCATAGTCGACAGGAACATCGTCCCGGCGCGGCTGATGCATATATTGGAAGGCGAGTCGCTGCTCAACGACGCCTCGGGCCTGGTCATGTTCCGCTTTGCCGTGGCGGCGGCATTGACCGGCAGCTTTTCCTTCGCCGCGGCCTCGCTGAGCTTTCTCTATGCCGTGGCTGCCGGCATCCTCGCCGGCATGGCGGCGCTGTTCGTTGCCGCCAAGGCGCTGCAACTGCTCAACCGCATCGGCGGCGTGCCGGCGGAGGCGCAGGTTCTGGTCATGATCCTGGTGCCTTTCGTCTCCTATCTCGGAGCCGAGCATATCGGCGCCTCGGGCATCCTGGCGGCGGTCACCGCCGGCCTGTTGACCGGAGTTTCCGGCATGTTCCGCTTTCTCGGTGTCTCGGCGCGCATGCAGACGATGTCGCTGTGGTCGACGCTGTCCTTCGTCTTCAACGGCGCGCTCTTCATCCTGCTTGGCCTGCAGTTTCCCGATATTATCCGTAAAGTGCCGCCGGAGTTGTCCAGCCGGCATTGGATCATCGAGCCGGTGCTGACAGTGCTGCTGCTGACGCTCTGCCTGATCGGCCTGCGTTTCCTGTGGATCTGGATCGGCGACATGGCTGGCGCCATGTCGGCGCGGCTCGGCAAGCGAAAGGCCGAGCCGTTCGGCCTGCGCGTGCGGCTCGCCGGATCGGTCGCCGGCGTGCGCGGAGCGATCACGTTGGCCGGCATCCTGTCGCTGCCGCTCACCATGCAGGACGGCTCGCCGTTCCCGGCCCGCGACGTGGTGATCTTCCTCGCCGCCGGGGTCATCATCTGCTCGCTGGCCATCGCCAGCCTCGCGCTGCCGAAGATCGCTCGCGGGCTGGTCGAACCGGGCGAGGACCCGGCAGCGGCCGAGGAGCGCCGGGCGCGGGTCGGCGCAGCCAATGCGGCGATCGCCAGGATCGAGAGCATCGCCAATGAGGCAGGCGAGGGCGGGGCCGTCGAGGCACGGCTCGCCGTTGCCGACAGCATCGTCGCCGGCTACCGGCGCCGCATCGCCGCCTCCGACGAGGCCGACGAAGCGCGTGCCGAGGCGCGCGAGGCGAGCCGTCTGGAGCTTGAACTCAGGGCGGCCGGCATAGCAGCCGAGCGCGCCGCGCTACGCGCCATGTTTCTCAGCCGCGAGATCAATGACCATACGATGC
Source organism: Mesorhizobium sp. BR1-1-15 (assembly GCF_020165475.1). Classification (NCBI taxonomy): domain Bacteria; kingdom Pseudomonadati; phylum Pseudomonadota; class Alphaproteobacteria; order Hyphomicrobiales; family Phyllobacteriaceae; genus Mesorhizobium; species Mesorhizobium sp. BR1-1-15. The sequence continues at coordinate 83,245 of NZ_JAIUIF010000011.1, forward strand.
GGGCGCTGTTTTCCGAGATCACCTTGACCGAGGCTCTTCTGAAGCAGCGGCGCGACAGGAAATAACGGTTCGCCGCTCTGCTTGCCGCAATCCGGCCAGCAAATTTCGCGCCGCAAACGTGGCGAGGCGAAAACAACTGTGTTAATGGCGCGGCGAACCCAATCCTGTCACACAAAAATGTGCAGGGGTTTGGGACAACGGCATGCGCAAGACAAAACCGACCTCCGGACCTAAGGAATTCAGGCCATGGCAACAGCAGCGGCAGCGTCGAACAAATTCGAATCCTTCTTCGAAACCACGCTGGAAGATGCCGATCCGGAAATTTTCGGCGCGATCCGCAACGAACTCGGACGCCAGCGCCACGAGATCGAACTGATCGCGTCTGAGAACATCGTCTCGCGCGCCGTGCTCGAAGCGCAGGGTTCGATCATGACCAACAAATACGCCGAGGGTTATCCGGGCAAGCGCTACTATGGCGGCTGCCAGTTCGTGGATGTCGCCGAGGAGCTGGCGATCGAGCGCGCGAAAAAACTATTCGGCTGCAACTTCGCCAATGTGCAGCCCAATTCCGGCAGCCAGATGAACCAGGCGGTGTTCCTGGCTCTCTTGCAGCCGGGGGACACCTTCATGGGCCTCGACCTCAATTCCGGCGGGCATTTGACGCACGGCTCGCCAGTCAACATGAGCGGCAAATGGTTCAAGGTCGTGTCCTACGGCGTGCGTAAGGACGACCACCTGCTCGACATGGACGCCATCGAGAAGACGGCGCATGAGACGAAGCCGAAGCTGATCCTGGCCGGCGGCACCGCCTATTCGCGCATCTGGGACTGGAAGCGCTTTCGCGAGATCGCCGATGCGGTCGGCGCCTACCTCATGGTTGATATGGCCCACATCGCCGGCCTCGTCGCCGGCGGCGTGCATCCCTCGCCGCTGCCGCATGCCCATGTGGTGACGACCACCACGCACAAGTCGCTGCGCGGCCCGCGCGGCGGCATGATCCTGTGCAACGACGAGGAGATCGCCAAGAAGATGAACTCGGCGGTGTTCCCTGGCCTGCAGGGCGGACCACTGATGCATGTCATCGCCGCCAAGGCGGTTGCCTTCGGCGAGGCGCTGAAGCCGAGCTTCAAGCTCTATGCCGAGAGCGTCGCCGCCAACGCCAAGGCGCTGGCGTCCAGCCTACAGGAGACTGGCCTCGACATCGTGTCGGGCGGCACCGACAACCACCTGATGCTGGTCGACCTGCGCCCCAAGAATGCCACCGGCAAGCGCGCCGAAGCAGCGCTTGGGCGCGCCAACATCACTTGCAACAAGAACGGCATCCCCTTCGACCCGGAAAAGCCCTTCGTCACCTCCGGCGTGCGGCTCGGCACGCCCGCCGGCACAACGCGCGGCTTCGGCCAGGCCGAGTTCCGCGAAATAGGCAAGCTGATCGCCGAGGTGCTGGATGGCCTCAAGGCCGCCAATTCCGATGAGGGCAATGCCTCGGTCGAGGCCGCGGTCAAGGCCAAGGTCGTGGCGCTGACCGATCGATTCCCGCTCTACCCTTATCTCGGTTGACCTCGCGCCACGCGTCATCTCTTATCCGCCAGCGGCGCGCCGACCCCCGATCGGTCGACGCGCCGAACTGGAGACCAGACGATGCGTAATTTCCGTCCCGCCATCCTTGGCGCCCATGGCTTGCTGGCCGTTTCCCTGACATTGCCCGGGACTGCCCTTGCGCAGACCGCCCCTGAAGTGCCCGCCACCGCTACCTTCGGCAGATGGACAACCATCGTCGATACGCTCGACACCGGGCAGGATGCGCGCAAGACCTGCGCCGCTTCGACTGCCTTTTTCGATGCCAGCGGCAATTCGGGCACGCTGACGCTGTCGATCTCGAACGGCGACGCCATGCCGCCGGACGCCTACCCGGCCATCATGCTTATTGTCGACAACCGGAACCTGCCCACTGGCAAGAAGATCGCCGCGACTTTTGGTGATCCTGGCGTCAAGGTTTCCGCCACCGTCTATTCGAACGATGCCGTGAACGGCCGTCCCAGCTGGACGGTCGACAACCAGCCCAAGACCAGTCTCGCGCTCTTGCGAGCCATGCGCAAAGTCACCTCGCTCGATGTCGCTTTCGGCAAAGAGGCTTTCGCCAGCATTCCGATGGACGGCTTCACCAAGGCCTACCGCAACCTCGGCACATCATGCGGCTTTCCGACCAAGGACGTTGCACCCTAGCCAAGCGCGCGAAGGCGGGTGCTGGCAATCTGCCTCGCGGCTCGCTATCTCTGACGCGAAAGGGTCTGCGTGCCTTGCCATCGTGGCAAAAGGCTCTAAGCCTTTTCGCCTCACCAGATTCGTGAACCCAAGGCTCTCAATGCGCTGTCCCTATTGCCAGTCCGAAGATACGCAGGTGAAGGATTCGCGCCCCGCCGAGGATGGCGCGGCGATCCGCAGGCGTCGCGTCTGCCCCGATTGCGGCGGCCGTTTCACCACCTTCGAGCGCGTGCAGTTGCGCGACCTCGTCGTGGTCAAGAAGTCGGGGCGAAAAGTGCCTTTCGACCGCGACAAGCTCTTGCGCTCCGTCGAGATCGCGGTGCGCAAGCGCAATGTCGATCCCGAGCGCATCGATCGTGCCGTGACCGGCATCGTGCGCCAGCTGGAAAGCTCCGGCGAGACCGAAGTGGCCTCGGGCGAGGTTGGGCGGCTGGTCATGGAAGCGCTGAAGTCGCTCGACGACGTCGCCTACGTCCGCTTCGCCTCGGTCTACCGCAATTTCCGCGAGGCCAAGGATTTCCATGAGCTGCTGGGGGAATTGAAAGGCGACGAGGACAAGAGCGAAGAGGACGCTGGCTGAGCATGGCGGAACACAGCGAGGCCGGACAGGCAGCCCTTGACCGCCGTTTCATGGCAGCCGCACTCAGACTGTCGCGCAGGAATGCGGGCCGGACCTCAACCAATCCTTCCGTTGGTACACTCATCGTGCGCGACGATGGCTTGGGCCCGATGATTGTCGGCACCGGCGTCACCGCTGTCGGCGGCCGCCCGCATGCCGAGACCGAGGCGCTCGCCGAAGCGGGCGAACTGGCGCGCGGCGCCACCGCCTACGTCACGCTGGAGCCTTGCGCGCATCACGGACGCACGCCGCCTTGCGCCAACGCTCTGGTCAATGCCGGCATCGCGCGCGTCGTTGGCGCCGCCAGCGACCCCGATCCGCGCGTGTCAGGCCAAGGCTACGCGATCCTGCGCACCGCGGGCGTCGATGTTGTGGAGAATGTCCTGGCGGCGGAGGCCGCCGAGCAGATGGCCGGCTATCTCATTCGATCGCTTAGGAAACGGCCGGAAGTGACTCTCAAGCTAGCGCTTTCCAGCGACGGCAAGATCGGCATGGAAGGTGTTGGGCAGGTGTCGATCACAGGCGACATTGCGCGCCGCGAAGTCTATTTGATGCGCGCCGAGGCTGATGCCATCCTGGTCGGCATTGGCACGGCGCTGGAAGACGACCCGGCGCTGACGGTGCGTCTGCCGGGATTGGAGAACCGGTCGCCGGCGCGCATTGTGCTCGACAGGCAGATCAGGCTGCCTGAGACTTCGAAACTGGTGTCCGGTGTCGACCGGGTGCCGCTCTACGTCGCGGCTTGCCTGGAAGCCGATCCTCTGCGGCGGGCAACGCTCGAACGCGCCGGCGTGCGTTTCATCGGCACCGAGACGCATGAAGGCGGCGTGGCGCTGCCGGAACTGCTCGAGGATCTTGCCGCGCTCGGTATGGCCAGCGTGCTGGTCGAAGGTGGAGCCAAGGTGGCCAGCGCCTTCCTGTCGGAAGGCCTGGTTGACCGCATCGTGCTGTTCCGAGGACCGGAGGCGATTGGCAAGGGGGGCATTGCATCGCCCATCGATGCCAACCATGTCCCGGCGGGATTTCGCAAACTGCGCGAGATGCGGTTCGGCGAGGACAGCTACGCCGAGTGGATAAGAGACTTTTAGGATCAACACCGATGTTTACCGGCATTGTTACCGACATAGGCACCGTCGCGGCCGTCAAGCCGCTGCGGGAAGGCGTGGGATTGCGTATCGACACCGCCTATGATCCCGAAACCATCGCCATCGGCGCCTCGATATCATGCGGCGGCGTTTGCCTTACCGTGACGGCCTTGCCCGACAGCGGCTCGAACGCGCGCTGGTTCGAAGTCGAGGCCTGGGAGGAGGCGCTCCGGCTGACGACGGCGATGGGCTGGAAATCGGGCACGCGGATCAATCTGGAGCGGGCGTTGAAGATCGGCGACGAGCTTGGCGGCCACATCGTGTCGGGCCATGTCGACGGTACGGCCGAGATCGTCGAGCGCAAGGATGAAGGCGACGCCGTTCGCTTCACGCTGGAAGCGCCGCGCGGGCTGGCGAAGTTCATCGCGCCGAAAGGCTCCGTCGCGCTCGACGGTACCTCGCTCACCGTCAACAAGGTGGAAGGCACCCGCTTCGACGTGCTTCTGATCCACCATTCGCTGACCGTCACCACCTGGGGTGAGCGCCAGGTCGGCGACCGCGTCAATCTCGAGATAGACACCATGGCCCGCTATGCGGCCCGCCTGGCGGAAGCGGCGAAAGAGGGGCTTTGAGCATCGCCGAGCTGTTCATGAGGAACTAGCGGTGATGGAAAACAGGAATTCCAAAGTGCAAGCGCGGCTGGGGTGGCCGATGTAGATGCTGGCCGAGTAGTGGCCCACGCCATTGTTGCCTGGGCTCAAAGCCTCGCTACAGACTGTCCGATCTCGGTACCCCGTCCCAATGAGGCAATCTTGTGCTTGCGATCAATCCGGCTTCGGCCTAAGTCACCGGCGATCCCGGAGACATTTATGGCTGGCACATCCCAACACGGCAAAGCGTTCATTCGCCCGAAGAAGAAGGCCCACCTTCTCGTTATCGAGGCACGCTTCCACGACGATCTTGCCGACGCGCTGCTCGAAGGCGCGACGAGCGCGCTTGACGAAGCGGGTGCGACCTACGACGTCGTCACCGTTCCAGGTTCGCTCGAAATTCCCGCCGTCATTACCTTCGCGCTGGACGGCGCGGCGGAAGGCGGCATGAACTATGACGGCTTCGTCGCGCTTGGCACCGTCGTCCGCGGGGACACCTATCACTTCGATATCGTCGCCAATGAATCCAGCCGCGCACTGATGGACCTGTCCGTGCAGGACTCGGTCTGTATCGGCAACGGCATCCTGACCACGGAAAACGACGCACAGGCCTGGACGCGAGCCAAGCGTTCGGAGGGCGACAAGGGTGGCTTTGCCGCGCGCGCGGCGCTGACCATGATCGCGCTCAAGGAACGACTGGGAGCGCGATCGTGAGCGACCCCGCTTCGCCCGGACAGCCCACGGTGCGCCACGCCAACAAGCGCGGCGCGGCGCGGCTTGCCGCCGTGCAGGCCCTCTATCAGATGGATGTCGCCGGCAGCGGCGTCTTCGAGATCACTGCCGAATACGAAGCGTTTCGCCTTGGCAAGGAAGTCGATGGCGCGCTTTACCGCGAGGCCGATGCCCAATGGTTCCGCGCCATCCTCACCGGTGTCGTCGAGGACCAGAAAACCATCGATCCGGTTATCCGCCAGGCGCTGACCGATGACTGGCCGCTGTCGCGCCTCGATTCGACACTGCGCGCAATCCTGCGCGCCGGTGTCTACGAACTGATGAAGCGCGAAGACGTGCCGGTGGCGGTGATCGTTTCCGAATACGTCGATATCGCCAAGGCTTTCTACGAGGAAGACGAGCCGAAGCTGGTCAACGCCGTGCTCGATCGCGTCTCCCGTCGGGTGCGTGGCGAGGGACGCGGCAAGGACGCTTCATGACGGCGGTCGCCATCGAGGCGGCCAGGGAGGCGCGGCGCACCGCGTTGATCCTCGCCGCCTCGCAGGCGATCATCGGTTCGGCAGCGCCCATCGCCATCTCCATGGGCGCGCTTGCCGGTCAATATCTGCTCGGCCCGGACAAGTCGCTGGCGACGGCGCCGATCACCGGCTTCAATCTCGGCGTGGCACTCGGTGCGCTGCCGGCGGCGGCCATCATCCGCGCCATGGGCCAGCGCGGCGGCTTCATGACCGGTACGATCGTCACCGCGCTTGGCGGTCTGGTCGCGACGCTGGCACTCTTCCATGGCAGTTTTTGGCTGTTTGCCTTCGGCCTGACGGTGATCGGTGTCGGTGGCGCCTTCGTCCAGCAGTTCCGCTTTGCCGCCGCCGACAATGCGCCGCCGCAGTTCAAGGCGCGCGCCATCTCCTTCGTGCTGGCGGGCGGCATCATCACCGCCATTCTCGGACCGCAGATCGTCATCTTCACCCGCGAGTTGTTCGCACCGGTGATGTTTGCCGGTTCGTTCGCATCCATCCTGGTGCTAGCCGCCGTCGGCGCGGCGATCCTGTCATTGCTGCGCCTGCCGGCGAGGGCCGCCGCCGGCGGAACGGAAATTGCCGGCAGCGATGCCCGGCCCTTGGCCGAGATCGTCACGCAGCCGCGTTTCGTCGCGGCACTCTTCTGCGCGGTCGGCAGCTATGCCCTGATGAGCTTCGTCATGACCGGCGCGCCGCTCGCCATGGTCGGCTGCGGCCTGTCGGAGGACGATGCGACGCTCGGCATTTCGTGGCATGTCATGGCAATGTTCGGGCCGAGCTTCTTCACCGGATCGCTGATCCATCGCTTCGGTGCTGAACGCATTGTCGCGGTCGGCCTCCTGCTGCTGATCGGCTGTGCGGTCGTCGCGCTGTCCGGCTTGGCGCTATGGCAATTCTGGACGGCGCTGATCCTGCTCGGCCTCGGCTGGAATTTCGGCTTCATCGGCGCCACGGCCATGGTCGCGGCAAGCTACCGGCCTTCCGAAAAGGGCAAGGTGCAGGGGTTCCACGACTTCGTCCTGTTCGGCTCCGTGGCCTGCGCCTCGCTGATGTCGGGCATGGTCTACAATGCCTGGGGCTGGACCATGCTGAACTGGATGATCTTTCCCGTCACCGTGCTATGCTTCGTCGCGCTCGGCGCGCTGAGGATTGCGAGCTTGCGTCTGGCTTGACGCCCAATTTGAATCTATGCGTCCGGCGGCAGAACCTGAAGCACTCGCGCTATGAACATGTGAAACTCAGCCATGTAGTTGCGCAGGAAGTCCTCAGTGGATTCGACCGTCACCTCGCCGTCGTCGGTGATCAGCCCCGGCGTGAACTGTATGTAGGCTTCAGGCGCGTTCATCTGGGGCGAATTGCAGAAACTCAGAACGCTTCGAAGGCTTTGTTGGGCGACGGCGGTCGCGATGGCGCCCGGCGATGTTCCGATGACAGCCGACGGTTTGCGCGCGAACGAATTCTTGCCGTAGGGCCGACTGGCCCAGTCGATTGCGTTCTTCAATCCACCAGGGATCGAGCGGTTGTACTCCGGGGTGACGAACAATACGGCCTGGACGGAGGCGATCGCCTTTTTGAAATCCCGGGCTGCCGGTGGGAAGTCGGCGTCATAGTCGTAGCTGTACAGTGGCAGATCCTTGAAGGCGATTTCGGTCATGTCGAGTTCGGGAGGGGCAAGTTGAACGAGCGCCTTCGCGAGCTTGCGGTTGATGGATTCCCGGGCAAGACTGCCGATGAGGTAACCGACTTTGTGTATGGCCATGACACGCTCTCCGTGTTTGCCACCCGCACCCTCACCGCATTATCCGCCAGATGGCAGCAGATCGCCAGCGTCGCGTCGCAATTGGCCTTCCGAACAAAAATATTGCGTCTGTACCACTTGTTATGAAACCGTGTGCCCCGACGAGACGTTGGAGCCGTGCTCATATGCGGCACCGAATTCCGGTTCACAGCAAGGGATTTTCACAATGTTTTCAATCAAGCTTCTGGCTGGCGCGGCGCTCGCGCTCGGCATCACGGCGGCATCGGCGAATGCTCAGGTGGTTGTTTCCTCAAAGATCGACACCGAGGGCGGCGTGCTAGGCAATATCATCCAGCTCGTCCTCAACGCCAACAACATCAAGACCACTGACCGCATCCAGCTCGGCGGCACGCCGGTAGTGCGCAAGGCGATCACCGCCGGCGAGATCGACATCTATCCCGAATACACCGGCAATGCCGCCTTCTTCTTCGAGAAGGCCGACGACCCGGTCTGGAAGGACGCCGCCAAGGCCTATGAGACGGCCAAGAAGCTCGATTACGACGCCAACAAGATCGTCTGGCTGTCGCCGTCGCCGGCCAACAACACCTGGGCGATCGCACTGCGCAAGGAGGTGGCCGAAACCAACAAGCTCGCCACCCTGTCCGATTTCGGCAAATATGTCGCCGGCGGCGGCAAGGTGGTGCTCGCGGCCTCGGCCGAGTTCGTCAATTCAGCCGCGGCCCTGCCGGCGTTCCAGACCACCTACGGCTTCACGTTGAAGCCTGACCAGTTGATCACGCTCTCCGGCGGCGACACGGCCGCGACCATCGCGGCGGCAGCCAACCAGACCAATGGCGCCAACGCCGCCATGGTCTACGGCACTGACGGCGGCATCGCGCCCTCCGGGCTGGTCGTGCTCGACGACGACAAGGGCGTGCAGCCGGTCTACCAGCCGGCGCCGATCATCCGCGAGGCGGTGCTGAAGGAGCATCCCGAGATCGAGACGTTGTTGAAGCCGGTCTTCGCCAAGCTCGACCTCATCACGCTGCAGGAACTCAACGGCCGCGTCCAGGTCGGCGGAGAGCCGGTCAAGGGTGTGGCGGAAGACTTTTTGAAGAAGAATGGGTTCTTGAAGTAGTCAGCGCTTAGCTGACCGTGATGCTGGTGCGAGGCGCCCCCCTCTGGAAGCTGCCGATCTCCCCCCTTGCGGGGGAGATGTCCGGCAGGACAGAGGGGGGTGCTGTCCCGCCGACCTCTCAACTCGTCACAGCTGCGCGCTCGGATAGGACCGTTTTCGAACAAGCCGACGCTCGAAAGTTGGCGATCCTTCACACCCCCCTCTGGCCTGCCGGCCATCTCCCCCGCAAGGGGGGAGATCGGAAATCGCGTCGGCTTTCGCCAGTCGCCAGCCAACTGTGTACCTCGTGGCAGATTTCCCCCTTTGAGGGGCAGCCATGACCCTCCGCTTCGACAAGCTCGGCGTGGTCATCGCCGCGATCGCTGCCTATGCGGCTTTCGTAGCACCCTTCGCCACGTTCCGCGCCAATCGCATCGTGCCCGGCCAGGCGCGCTCGATCGTAGAGGCACTTCCGGCACTGGCCGGCCCGCTGCTTTTGGCCATCGTTGTCACAGCCGCGCTTGTCGCGCTGCTGAAAACGCCGCTCGTCCTGCGCCTTGCCGCGAGCGTGATCACGCTGGCGGCTCTCGCGCTGTTGATCGGCGTCACCGGGACATTCCTGACCCCGGCAGGCAATACCTTCGCGCGCGTTTCGCCCGCCTCCGGGTTTTGGCTGCTGATCTTCGCCTTTACCCTCCTGCTGGCCGACGTGCTGACGAGAATGAACCTGTCTCCCTGGTCACGTGTCGGCGTGCTTGTCGTTGCCGCGCTCGCCATCGGGCTGCTGCTGATATCGGGATCCTGGGACAGCCTTTCGATCCTCAAGGAATATTTCAACCGTGCCGACAGTTTCTGGGCCGAGGGCGCCAAACATGTCACGCTGGCGCTCGGTTCGCTGGCGGCGGCGGTGATACTGGGCCTGCCGCTCGGCATCCTGTGCCATCGCGTCGAGCGCCTGCGCGCCGGCGTGCTCAACGTGCTCAACATCGTCCAGACCATTCCCTCGATCGCGCTGTTCGGCCTGTTGATCGCGCCGCTCGGCTGGGTGGCGGCGCATGTGCCGGGAGCGGCCGCGCTCGGTATCCGCGGCATCGGAACGGCACCTGCGTTCGTGGCGCTGTTCCTCTATTCGCTGCTGCCGGTCGTCGCCAACACCGTGGTCGGCCTTGCCGGTGTGCCGCGTGCCGCCAATGACGCGGCGCGCGGCATGGGCATGACCGATCGCCAACGCCTGTTCGGCGTCGAGTTTCCGCTGGCCTTCCCGGTGATCCTCACCGGCATCCGCATCGTGCTTGTACAGAACATCGGCCTCGCCACCATCGCTGCCCTGATCGGCGGCGGCGGCTTCGGCGTGTTCGTCTTCCAGGGCGTCGGCCAGACCGCGATGGACCTGGTGCTGCTTGGCGCCGTGCCGACGGTCGCGCTCGCCTTCGCTGCTGCCATCATTCTCGACGCGGTGATCGAAATGACCTCAACCAAGCGCAGGGCGGACCCCGCATGATCGAGATCGAAGGCATTACCAAGCGCTACGATGCGACCACGGTGGTCGATGAAGTCTCGATGATCATCGAGCCCCGCACCCTTTGCGTCATCGTCGGCACCTCGGGCTCCGGCAAGACGACGCTGCTTCGCATGATCAACCGGCTGGTCGAGCCGACTTCCGGCGTCATCAAGCTCGACGGCGCCGACAACCGCTCGGTGCCCGGCTACGAGCTGCGGCGCAGCATCGGCTACGCCATCCAGGGCCACGGCCTGTTCCCGCACCGAACGGTGGCGCAGAACATCGCCACCGTGCCGGTGCTGCTTGGCTGGGATAAGGATCGCATCAAGGCGCGCGTCGACGAACTGATGACGCTCTATCAGCTCGACCCGCAGGCCTACGGCCCGCGCTACCCGCACGAGCTCTCCGGCGGCCAGCAGCAGCGCGTCGGCGTCGCCCGCGCGCTCGCGGCCGAACCCAACGTGCTGTTGATGGACGAGCCGTTCGGCGCGCTTGACCCGATCATCCGCACCAAGGCGCAGGAAGACCTGCTTGCGATCCAGAGGCGCTTCGGCACCACCATCATCCTCGTCACCCACGACATGGAAGAGGCCGTGCATATGGGCGACAAGATCGCCGTCATGGATGCCGGCAAGCTGGTACAATATGCCAGGCCGGCGGAGATACTGGCGAGGCCGGCCAGCGGCTTCGTCGAGACCCTGGTCGGCGCCAGCGAAAAACCGTTTCGGCTGCTGTCGCTCGGCCGCGTGCGCGACGCAGTCGAAAAGGGCGCGGCGGAAGGTGAGGCGATTCCTGGCGACGCCAGCCAGCGCGACGCGCTGGCCGAACTTCTCTGGTCCGGCCGCCCGGCGCTGCCGGTCAAGGATGCCGACGGCAAGCCGCTCGGTCGCGTTACCGTCGACGGCTTGGTGAAGCGTGCGGCGAGGCCGGCATGAAAGCCTGGCTGCCGTTGCTGCTCAGGCTTGCGCTGGTGGTGCTGCTGGTCGCTTTCGTCACCAGTCCCGGCTGGTTCGAGCCGCTGCTCAAGCCGCTGACCGAGAACGGCGCGCCGGTGATCTACAATCAGGGTAGCCTGCTGACGCTGATGCTGCTGCACCTGCGCACCGTGCTGATCGCCACGCTCGCCGCCACCATCGTGGCGGTCGCGCTCGCCATCCTGGTCACCAGGCCTGCCGGCGCCGAATTCCTGCCGCTGTCACGCAGCCTGGTCAATATCGGCCAGACTTTCCCGCCGGTGGCGGTGCTGGCGCTTGCCGTGCCGGCGGTCGGGTTCGGCGAGAAGCCGACGCTGATCGCATTGTTCCTCTATGGTCTGCTGCCGATCTTCGAGAACGCGCTGACCGGCTTGACGACGTTGCCCGGCAATGTCATGGAAGCGGCGCGCGGTGCCGGCATGACCGGTTGGCAAAGGCTGCTGAAGGTCGAATTGCCGCTCAGCGCGCCGGTCATCCTCGGCGGGATAAGGCTGTCGGTGGTTATCAGCCTGGCCACCGCCACCATTGGCTCGACGGTTGCAGCGAAGACATTGGGCGAGGTGATCATTGCCGGGCTCTTGTCCAACAATCTCGCTTTCATCTTGCAGGGCGGCCTGATCGTCGCCGCCTTGGCCGTGCTGATCTATGATGGGTTGTCGGCGGTCGAACGCTATGCCGCGCGGCGCATGGGGCGCCAGGCCGAGTAGGCTTCTGTCCCGGTGCTCCGATCTTTCAACGTCCACTTGAACGGGCAGGGTGGTCGAGCGTCAGTTCGAGTTCGATGCCTTGCTCTTTGCAGATCCAGCGGCGGCAGATGACGGCAAAGTCGTGTTGTGTGCCGGCTTTCACGAGCGAGACAAGATCACCCACGGCGCAATCGCTGCCGAGCTGCAGCGCCTCGATGGGTTCGGCGATGACTTGCTTGCCGGCATAATGTCTTGCGCTGGCCGTGAGCGTAATCAACACCCGCCTGCCAGTTGCGCGATCTTCGGGACTCGGCGATTGATTGGGCCGATGCCCCGATCCTTCAGCAGGAGTTCTTGCCATGACCTTGCGCTTCTCCAAGATCGTCATGTGTCTCTGTCTGGCGGCTTTCGCCTTTCTTGTCGCTTTCGGCAACGTCACCGATTACGGGTCAAACTTCGCCTTTGTCCAGCACGTGCTGAGCATGGACACGACCTTTCCCGGCAACGCGCTGATGTATCGCTCGATCACCAACCCCTCGCTATGGACGACGGGCTACTGGCTCATCATCGCCGGCGAGGCGCTGACCTGTCTGCTCTACCTGATCGCGGCCTGGAACCTGTGGCAAGCGCGCAATGCCAGCGGAGAGGTTTTCAACGATGCCAAGAAATTCGCCGTTATCGCCGCGACGATGGGATTCCTGATCTGGTATCTTGGATTTATGGTGGTGGGCGGCGAGTGGTTCGCCATGTGGCAATCGAGCATCTGGAACGGCCAGCAGAAGGCATTCATGTTCTACATGACCATGCTGGCGGTGCTGATCTTCGTCATCCAGCCAGACGGTGATCTGCGCCAAACCTGAGTGCTGATCCGTGATTTCAATCGATATAAAGCAGCAGCGGCATGGCGACACCTGCCGCCGTCTGGCTCTTTTGGGCGAAAGCCGGGCAAAAACCGAACAATATCTTGACGTTCGCGGCCCTGTTTCGCATACACCGCTGCGAAGAGGGGGATTCCGCGCACGGGATTCCGTCTTTGTCTCAACGGCCCAGGGAGGGGTTCTTTTGGGCCAGCAATCGAGGAAAACCCGGCATGACCATAATTTCCGCCGTCATCGCCTGCGGCCTGCTTTCTGTCCTTTACGCCATCTGGGCGACACGTTCGGTCCTCGCGTCGGACCAGGGCAATGCACGCATGCAGGAAATCTCCGCCGCCATCCGTGAGGGCGCGCAAGCCTATCTGGCGCGCCAGTACACCACCATCGCCATCGTCGGCGTGGTCGTGCTGCTGCTCGCCTGGTGGCTGCTGTCCATCACCGCCGCGATCGGCTTCCTGATTGGGGCCGTGCTTTCGGGCGCGGCCGGCTTCATCGGCATGCATGTTTCGGTGCGGGCCAATGTTCGCACGGCACAGGCCGCTTCCAACAGCCTTGCCGCCGGCCTCGACATCGCATTCAAGTCGGGCGCCATCACCGGCATGCTTGTTGCCGGCCTTGCCCTGCTTGGCGTGTCGATCTACTACCTGATCCTCACCCATTTCATGGGGCTTCAGCCCAATGACCGTATCGTCATCGACTCGCTGGTTTCGCTCGGCTTCGGCGCCTCGCTGATCTCGATCTTCGCCCGTCTCGGCGGCGGCATCTTCACCAAGGGTGCCGATGTCGGCGGCGATCTGGTCGGCAAGGTCGAAGCTGGTATTCCCGAGGATGATCCGCGCAACCCCGCCACCATTGCCGACAATGTCGGCGACAATGTCGGCGACTGCGCCGGTATGGCGGCCGACCTGTTCGAGACCTATGCGGTGACAGTCGTCGCCACCATGGTGCTGGGCGCCATCTTCTTTGGCGGCACCGCGGTTCTGAGTGCCGCGATGCTCTATCCGCTCGCTATCTGCGGCGCCTGCATCCTGACCTCGATCGTCGGTACTTTCTTCGTCAAGCTCGGCTCCAACGGTTCGATCATGGGCGCGCTCTACAAGGGGCTGATCGTCACCGGCCTGTTGTCCATCGTGGGCTTGGGCGTCGCCACCTCGGCCACGCTTGGCTGGGGCGAGGTCGGCACTGTCGCCGGCATGGTCATCACCGGCAAGAACCTGTTCATCTGCGGCCTGATCGGCCTCGTGGTGACCGGTCTCATCGTCGTGATCACCGAGTACTACACCGGCACCAACAAGCGTCCGGTCAACTCGATCGCCCAGGCCTCGGTGACAGGGCACGGCACCAACGTCATCCAGGGCCTTGCGGTCTCTCTGGAATCGACGGCACTGCCGGCCATCGTCATCGTCGGCGGCATCATCTCGACCTATCAGCTCGCCGGCCTCTACGGCACGGCGATCGCCGTCACCACCATGCTCGGCCTTGCCGGCATGATCGTCGCGCTCGATGCCTTTGGCCCGGTCACCGACAATGCCGGCGGCATCGCCGAAATGGCCGGCCTGCCCAAGGAAGTGCGCCACTCCACCGACGCGCTCGACGCGGTCGGCAACACCACCAAGGCGGTGACCAAGGGCTATGCCATCGGTTCGGCGGGCCTCGGCGCACTGGTGCTGTTCGCGGCCTATTCGAACGACCTGAAATTCTTTGCCGCCAATGGCGACAAATATCCCTACTTCCAGGGCATGGGCGAGGTCTCCTTCGATCTTTCCAACCCCTACGTCGTCGCCGGCCTGATCTTCGGCGGCTTGATCCCGTATCTGTTCGGTGGCATCGCCATGACGGCCGTCGGCCGCGCGGCGGGCGCCATCGTCGAGGAGGTGCGCAAGCAGTTCCGTGACGACCCGGGCATCATGGCCGGCACGTCCAAGCCGAACTATGCGCGCGCGGTAGATCTTCTGACCAAGGCGGCGATCCGGGAAATGATCATCCCGTCGCTGCTGCCGGTGTTGGCGCCGCTCGTCGTCTATTTCGGCGTGCTGCTGATCTCGGGCTCGAAAGCGTCGGCCTTTGCGGCTCTCGGCGCCTCTCTGCTCGGCGTCATCGTCAACGGCTTGTTCGTCGCCATCTCGATGACTTCGGGCGGCGGCGCCTGGGACAACGCCAAGAAGTCGTTCGAGGACGGATTCACCGACAAGGACGGCATCAAGCACCTGAAGGGTTCCGAGGCGCACAAGGCCTCGGTGACCGGCGATACGGTCGGCGATCCCTACAAGGACACGGCCGGCCCGGCGGTCAACCCGGCGATCAAGATCACCAATATCGTGGCGCTCCTGCTGCTGGCGGTGCTGGCGCACGGCTGAGCGGCAAAGCTCGACATTGAAAACCCGCGGGGAGCAATCCCCGCGGGTTTTTATTTGACGGCGGTTTTGGAAGGGGGAAAACGAATTTCAACGGCTGCGTCCGCGTCCTGCCGTCGCTGTCTGCCCATCGCCGACGAGCCGGCCTCTCCCGCCCCATGATAACAAAAACCCGTGGGATCGCTCCCACGGGTTTTTGGTCGCCTGAGATGGTGCTGCCATCCCCAAGGGGAGGCGGGTCTGAGATCAGGGAGTGCCGCCGCCGGGAATGCCGGGCGCCAGCTTGCTGGCGCCGTTGATGATCTGGCTGAGGAAGTTCTGGTCCTTGCCGCCAGTCGGCGTGGTACGCGATATGAAATCGAAGATCTTGCCGTCCTTCAGGCCGTAATTGGCGATCTGGGTGACCCGCCCATCGGCCCCGAAATAAACCGCCAGCACATGCTGATCGATCAGCCGCGGCTTGTCGAAGGCGACGTAGCGCTTGCGAGTCTGCGAGATGTAATAGAAGGCCTCATTGTCGAAGGTCGCCGTCGTCGAGGGCGTGCCGAGCGCGAGCAGCACCTGCTCGCGGCTTGAGCCGACCGGCACCGAATCGATCGCCTGCTGATCGATGACATACCCCTGCGTCAGCGTTTCGCTGGGGTTCAGATCACCGATCATCTTGGAACTGTTGCAGGCCGAAAGCGCCGCAATGATGGCCAGCAGCGAGATCGCGCCAGCGGGCCTGGAAGAGAAGGTCGACTTGAAATTCAGCGCGCGCAACAACAATTCTCCATTATATCGCCGCAACTTGCGCTGGGCCGCAAAACCGGTAAACCAGCTTGCTTGCCGATGCAACAAGGCCAATTCAACAAACGGTCCCCGGAGACCATCCCCATGTTCCAGCGCCTTTTTGGTCGCGAACGCCACGCCAACCGCGCCATCACCGACGCGCTTTACGCACAAATCGTGGCGGCCGCGCGGCAGACCGTATTTTATTCCCACTGGAATGTGCCGGACACGCCGCTTGGGCGTTTCGAAATGCTGTCGCTGCACATGTTCCTGGTCCAGCACCGGCTGCGTGGGGAAGACGGCGTGGCGCAGGAGATCGCGCAGGTGCTGATCGACGAGTTTTTCCTCGACGTCGACCATTCGCTGCGGGAACTCGGCATTGGCGATGTCGGAGTGCCCAAGCGCATGAAAAAGCTGGCGAAGATGTTTTATGGCCGCACCGCCGCCTATGACGACGCATTGGAGCGCAATGATCATGATGGGCTCACCGCCGCCCTTGCACGCAATGTCCGGCCCGACGCCGCGGCCTGGGCGGAAGCGTCACGACTGTCCGACTATGTCGCCGATGCCCGCAACCGGCTGGCCACGCAGCCGTGCCGGGCGATCGTCTCCGGCACGGTGACCTTTCCGCTCGCCCAGGAGGCAGATCGATGAAGCACACCGATCCGCAAAGTCCGGTATCGTTTTTTGCCAACGTCGCCCGCCTGCCGCAGAAGGGCTTGCCGGTGGTCATCGAGGCCGACGCCACCCAGCGCGCAACACTCGCCGAAGAGCACAGCTTGCTCTCGGTCGAGGCCTACCGTGCCGAATTCCTGGTGACGCCGTGGAAACGCAATGGCGTGAAGGTCAGCGGCCGGGTCGAGGCCGACATCACCCAGGCCTGTATCGTCACCCTCGATCCGGTTGGGGCGCATATCGACGAATCATTCGAGGCTCTGTTCCTGCCCGAGGATTCCAAGCTTGGACGACAGGGATTCGAAGGCGGCGGCGAGATCCTACTCGACGCGGATGGACCTGACAGTCCCGAAACATTTTCAGGCGACACGATCGATGTCGGGGCACTCGCCGAGCAGTTCTTCGGACTGGCCATCGATCCTTATCCGCGCAAGCCGGGTGCGTCGCTTGATGCCGGCCGCGAGGCCGAACCGGTGGAGAATGAATTTCAGCAGAAACTGCGGTCGCTGTTGGGAAAATCCTGAAAACCTCACCCGCGACGGAAAAGTCGGTTGTGCGAATGTCCAAAACCGCTATTTTCGCCGAACCTTCGCGATCACTAAAACGATCCGCCGCCTAAGCAAAACCGTGAGATGAATACCGCGTGATCAGGATTTCCATCGATGCCATGGGCGGCGATCACGGACCAGCCGTGGTCATTCCGGCGCTCATGACGGTCGCGACCCGCCGTCCCGACGTCCGCTTCGTCATCTACGGGCGGGAGGAGGCCGTACGACCCGAACTGGCCAAATTTCCCAAGCTGGCCGGTGTGAGCGAATTCTTCCACTGCGAGGTGGCCGTCAGGATGGACGACAAGCCGAGCCAGGCACTGCGCCATGGCCGCTGGAAGTCATCGATGTGGAAGGCTGTCGAGGCGGTCAAGTCGGGTACGGCGGACGCCTGCGTCTCGGCCGGCAACACCGGCGCGCTGATGGCGATGTCGAAATTCTGCCTGCGCACCATGGCCACCATCGACCGCCCGGCGATCGCGGCACTTTGGCCGACGCTGCGCGGCGAAAGCGTGGTCCTCGACGTCGGCGCCACCATTGGCGCGGATGCGCACCAGCTCATTGATTTTGCCATCCTTGGAACCGGCATGGCCCGATCGGTCTTCGGCGTCTCGCGGCCCAGTGTCGGCCTGCTCAATGTCGGCGTCGAGGAGATCAAGGGCCAGGAAGAGGTCAAGGAGGCTGGGCGCATGCTGCGTGAAGCCAATATGGCCTCGATGAACTATCACGGTTTCGTCGAGGGCGACGATATCGGCAAGGGCGTGGTCGACGTCGTCGTCACCGAAGGCTTCGCCGGCAACATCGCCCTGAAGACGGCGGAAGGCACGGTGCGCCAGATTGGCGGCTACCTGCGGGCGGCGATGAGCCGTACGCTGATGGCCAGGATCGGCTATATCTTCGCCAAGGGCGCGTTCGATCGCCTGCGCGAAAAGATGGATGTCGGCCGCTCCAATGGCGGCGTTTTCCTGGGGCTGAACGGCATTGTGGTGAAAAGCCACGGCGGCGCCGATTCGGATGGTTTCGCCGCCGCCATCGAACTCGGCTACGATATGGTGCGCAACAATCTGCTCGACCGCATCGAGGCCGACCTGGACTTGTTCCATGCGCGCAATCCGCATGCCCAGACATCTAGGAAATCCGACGTCGTCAGCGACGCAAAGGAATAGGAAAGAACTTTGATCAGATCAGTCGTGCGCGGCATGGGCGCCGCGCTGCCCCGCCGCATCATGAAGAATGCCGACTTTGAAGGCATGGTCGAAACCTCGGACGAGTGGATCGCCCAGCGCACCGGCATCCGCCAGCGCCATATCGCGGCCGACGACGAGACCACCGCTTCGCTGGGTGAGGCGGCGGCGCGCGCAGCGCTCGCCGATGCCGGCCTGACGCCCGGAGACATCGACCTGATCGTGCTGGCGACCTCGACGCCCAACAATACTTTTCCGGCCACGGCCGTCGAGATCCAGAACCGGCTCGGCATGCATCACGGCTTTGCCTTCGACCTGCAGGCGGTATGCTCGGGTTTCGTCTATGCGGTAACCACGGCCGACCTCTATATTCGCGGCGGCTTGGCCAAGCGCGTGCTGGTGATCGGCTCGGAAACCTTTTCGCGCATCCTCGACTGGACCGATCGCTCGACCTGCGTACTGTTCGGCGACGGCGCCGGCGCCCTGGTTCTTGAAGCCGGCGAAGGGGGCGGCAGTATTGCCGACCGCGGCGTGCTGGCGATGAGCCTGCGCTCCGACGGCGCGCACAAGGACAAGCTCTTTGTCGACGGCGGGCCTTCGACGACGGGAACGGTCGGCTACCTCAGGATGGAAGGCCGCGAGGTCTTCAAACATGCGGTAGGCATGATCACCGACGTCATCGAGGCGACGTTTTCGCAGGCCGGCATCACCGCCGACGACCTGGACTGGTTCGTGCCGCATCAGGCCAATAAACGGATCATTGACGCTTCCGCCAGGAAGCTCGGGATAGCTGAGGAAAAGGTGGTGGTGACGGTCAATCTGCACGGTAACACCTCGGCTGCTTCCGTGCCGCTGGCGCTTTCCGTGGCTGTTGCCGATGGCCGCATCAAAAAGGGCGACCTTGTGCTTCTGGAAGCGATGGGCGGCGGCTTCACCTGGGGCGCGGTTCTGCTTCGCTGGTAAGTGCCGAACGGTCCGGTTCGGTCCTTGACCTTGCCGGATCAATTACTTAGGCTCTGCCGCTGTTGTGTCGATTTTATGTTTGAGCTGATGGGACGGTCGCATGGGGGGAAAGACACTTACGCGCGCCGACCTTGCCGAAGCCGTTTACCGCAAGGTAGGTTTGTCGCGCACGGAATCGGCCGAACTCGTCGAGGCGGTGCTGGACGAGATCTGCGAGGCGATCGTCCGTGGCGAGACGGTGAAACTGTCGTCTTTCGCGACGTTCCACGTCCGCTCCAAGAACGAGCGCATCGGGCGCAATCCCAAGACCGGCGAAGAGGTGCCGATCCTGCCGCGCCGGGTGATGACCTTCAAGTCGTCGAACGTGCTGAAGAACCGCATCTTGCGCTCCCACCAGAGCGGCAAGGCAAAGGGCGGCAAGTAGGCTCGCTGCAAATGCACGGTTGAAAACAGGCCTTGCGATGATGCCGGGCTTGAATATTGCCTCACAAACCGCTGAAATGAGACCCGATTCGGCAACATGGCCGGATTGGTGTTCCGCGTGATCGTTACGCGCAGCCGGAATGAGCTCCCCTCCTGTCGAGGGCATCTCGTTCGAACGCCGGTTCCCATGTCCCGGGATCATGCTCCAGTGTGAGGATTTCGCCCATGGACAAGAGCCCTGACGCCTTTCGCACCATCAGCGAGGTCGCCGAAGACCTCGATCTGCCGCAGCACGTGCTGCGCTTCTGGGAAACGCGTTTCAACCAGATCAAGCCGATGAAACGCGGCGGCGGCCGCCGCTACTACCGGCCGCAGGATGTCGAACTGATCAAGGGCATTCGCCATATGCTCTACGACCAGGGCTACACCATCAAGGGCGTGCAGAAGCTGTTGCGCGAAAACGGCAACCATTTCCTGGTTGCCATCGGCAATGGCGATATGGCCGCCGTCGAGGCGATCTCGCAACGAAAGCAGGCCGACCAGGTGCCGTTGACGGCGGCAGCGCAGCCGCGCGGCGGAGATGACGAACTGGTTGGCCAGCCGAGGGTCAAGCCCAGCCGCCGTTTCTTCGGTCTTGGCAAGAGCGACGAGGAAGGCCCGGTCCAGCCGGACGCTTCGAAACTGTCGCGGGACAATCGCGCGCTGTTGCAGGAAGCGTTGTTCGACCTCCTCGAATGCAAGCGCCTCCTCGACCAAGTGCGCTGACGGGCAACCGGCCGGCGCCTGAAACGGGAACCCGCCTTTGGGTGATGCGTTACGTTTTCTTGAGCAAGACAAGGCTTGAGCAGACAAGGAAACGCATCATGGCATTATTCTCGACCCTCTCGGACGTCGATCTCGACAGGCGGGTCGCTGCACTCTCCAGGGAATTGGCGGCCCTGAAGAAGGCTGCGTCCAGGCGGGGCGGCGCCTATTACGAAGACGGTCGCGACGCGGCGCTTGACACGTATTCCGACCTTGCGGAACGTCTGCACGATGCGTTGCCGGCGATCCGCGAGCGGGGCAGGGCGATCGAGAAATCCGCCCGCGAGCATCCGGCGGCGGCCGCGGCGATCGGCTTTGTGGTGCTTGGTCTGGTCGCCAGTCTGCTGTTCAGCCGGCGCTGACCTTTATTTTGTTCCTCGGTTCCGCTGGATCGGTGCGCGGGCGATTCATGTTGCCCGAAAGTGCACCCGGTTTAGGACAGCGGCGCCTGTGGGTGCCACGAAAAAAGGGCCATAGCCCCAGCTTGTCGGTCTGCAGCACGAACAGGGGTTTTTTCGTCAGAGCAGGCGCTCGTTGTAGCGCTGCGAGATCGCGCTGATACGGCGCGTATCCGGAGGAAACCAGGAGAAGACCGGCTTCGAACAAGAAGCCAAAGCCGGTCTTCTCATTGGCAGTCGGTTAAGCTCAGGCCTTCTTGCCCATAACCTTGTGGTGGTGGTGATGATGGTAGTGGTGGCTGCGATGGTGCTTGCGATGATGACGGTGATGCTTGTGCATCGGCGCCGCATCAGCGCTGGTCGCGCCGAGAATTGGCATGGTGAATGCAAGTGCAACTGCAAGCCCGAGGGCCGAGAGGAGGGACTTCTTCATGGATATCTTCCTTTTTTCGCAGGCAATCTGAATCAGGCCAACAGCCTGTTCGCCGCGAGCGGGATTACGCTCCCGTTTTTTTTCGTCAGTATTTCCCGAATATAGAATTTTGTTTCTGGAATGTGTCTGGCGGCGAAGGCTGTGGGCTCCACCGACAGGCTGAGCCCACAGCGCCGATGAGCGGGAGAAATTTCGGTACGGGGCCGCAGACGCAACCGGCTTACATGGGCGGGACCACGCCATTGTTGCCGACCACGACGCGGTTGGCACTCAGCGTGCCGTCGGCGCCGCGCGTCGCGGTGACCACGACGGGCGCGCCGGGCTTGAGATCGGCCGGCGTGGCCGGCGCAAAGGTGACGACCGGCGTCTTGTCGGGGATTGAGATCTTCTTTGTCTGGCCGTTGTCATAGGTCAGCGTCACCGCGCGGCCATTCACGTCGGTCACGTCGGCGACGGTGCCGTTGGTCATGCGGCTGTTGGGCTTGAGGTCCCAGGCGCGGTCGCCTTCGCCCGTGCCTTTCAAGGCTGCGGGAAACACCACGACCTCGAGCGCGCCGCTGCCGCCATCGGCCTTCGACAGGGATGCTATGCCGAGGAAATCGCCGAGCTTGATGTCCTTTACCGACGCGCCCGCGACGCCCGATATCTTCCATCCGGCAGCGAGCTTGATCTTATCCATGCCACCCTGGCGGTTTTTCACCGTCAGCTGGGATTGGTCGGAACTGGCCACGACGCCGCGCACCCGCACCGTGTCTGCCGCCGGCGCGCTGGTTGCAGCAAGGCCAAGGCTGGAAAGCGTGCCGAGCACGATCATGATTGTCCGCAATTTCATCGCATCGATCCTTTCAGGAAAATGACAGCCGCGCCGGCAACGTCTTGGGTTTCGCGCCGGCGCAATTGAACCAACGAACGGGGTCGTAAAAATCATCGAGGGACGAGGTGATCAGGTGTTCAAAAGAACTTGATCGAGAGCGGTTGCGAGCGGCGTCCGCCAGGCATGGTTCACGATGCTGTGACGGCCAGTTTGTGACTTGGCAAATCACCCGCAAGCGGGCATGTTCTCGCCGTCTCAGGCAACACCATTTTCATCAAACTCTTTCAGCCAACGGAGTTGCCAATGCCATACAGTGCAAAGCGCGAACCCCTCCCGGAACTGGTTGCCAGCGAAGCCGGGCAAGGCCATAGCGCCCTCAGAACGATTCGGGAAACCAAGGGATACAGTGTCGAGGAGCTTTCCCTGACAACCGGTCTGTCGGTCGACGAAATCGAGGATATCGAGAACGGCAGGACGGCCGATCCGTCGCAACTGCGCCGTATTGCGTCGGCGCTTCGGCTTCCTCAGGAGGCGCTGCTCGGCACGGCCGTGCAGGCGCGGGCCGCGCAAGACCGCCCCGCGCTGTAGCGCCAGTGCCATGCATGTTCGAAAACCCGCCGGGGACCTTGGCGGGTTTTCTGTTTGCCGTGACTGAAGGCTTCGGCACGTGTTTATGGACGCGCCGGCCTAGCTTGCTGCTTCGTCATTTCGATCCGCGGGGTTTCGATGAGCTTGGAATCCGTTCGTGCCTTCTTTGCCAGCAAGGCGCCTGACATCGACGTGATCGTGACTGACGCGAGTTCGGCAACCGTAGCATTGGCTGCGCAGGCGCACGGCGTGTTGCCGGCACAGATCGCAAAGACGATCTGCCTTCGCGTCGGCGAACGCACCATGCTGGTCGTGACCAGCGGCACCGCCAGGCTGGACAATCGCAAGTTCAAGGATCGGTTCGGCAGCAAGCCGCGCATGCTGGAGGCCGCTGAGGTTATCGAGGCAACCAGCCATCCGGTCGGCGGTGTCTGCCCGTTCGGCCTGCCGGCGCCGCTGCCGGTCTATTGCGACGTGTCGCTGCGCGGTTTCGAAGAGGTGGTGCCCGCCGCCGGCGCCACCAACGCGGCGGTGCGCATCGCACCGCAACGCATGGCTGATCTCACCGGCGCCGAATGGGTCGATGTGTGCCAGGGGTAGATGGCGATAGATGAGACGGACTTTGGGGGTAAGTCCTTGTTTAAAATGGTCGGAGTGGCCGGATTCGAACCGACGACCCCTTGACCCCCAGTCAAGTGCGCTACCGGGCTGCGCTACACTCCGGACCGCGCAAAGCCATATATATTCGAGGCTTGGCGCGCAAGCGCTAAAACCGCCTCCGGAAGCAGAACCAACCATCGCCGATAAATCGCGTCAAACCTGACCGGAAGTCCCACGGGCGTTCCCGGGTCGCTCCGTGGACCATGCCATGAGCAAGGCTTCCTTCAGAGTAAATGCCTCCACCTGTCGGGGCCCTCTTGGCCGGGAATTGCTTTCCAAACGTGGCGTCGCCGTTCGAGGCGGGGAAGATGTCGCCCTGCATTCAGAGATGACGGGCCCGGCGATGGCTCAATCCGGTGGCGGAAATAAATTCCCTTTCGCCAACTCCCGCCTTGGAACAAACCGCCCCCGGTCCGGTTTGGCAACCGTCCGGGGAACTTAGGAGGGACGAAATGACCGGCAAACTCCATATCGGCCTTCCGTGCGCGATCATCGTCGCGGCGGCCAGCATCAGTGCGTTCTCGGATCCGCTGCCTCCTGACATCACCTATCGGCCATTGCCGAGCCAGCCCTTTTCCGCGGTGAAAGCCGATGACGAGGCGCAGAAGCCTGGCGTGATGGAGCGTCAGAAGAAGCTTTTGGAGCAACGTTATGATCTGGCTGACCGTCCGATACCGGGCGTGATGATGACCGACGGCAAGAAGCCGGTCCAGGGTGGCGTCAGGGTCAAGCTGGCGGGTGGCTCGACCTGGGACAGGCTAAGCTCGATGAGCCCCGGCGATATTCGTGACCAGGGTCTTCTGCCGGCTGGCTTCCTGCCGCTACCTCATGTCAAGCAGGCTGCCGGAGGCCAAGTGTTTCCCGAGAAGGAAATCCGCGAGATCGGCCGCCAGGAAGGCCGTGATCTGCGCCGCTTCGACGTCGATTTCGATCTTCCCGATCACCTGACGCCCGAATTCCCGCCACCGATTTTCCTGACCACCCACCCTGAACTCGGCGATGTCTCGCGCGGCGAACTGCTTACCATCCGCAATTACTACGAGATCATGAACGGCATCATCACCCCAGTACAGATGGAGGGTTTGCGGCTTCTGCTGACGCCATTCCCGCAGGAAGAGTTCAATCAGACCGAGGACCGCAAGGTCGCTGGCCAGAGCATGGGTGTCGCCTGCCTTGATTGCCATTCCAATTTCAACACTAACGCCGCCTTCCATCAGACACCCGACATCAGGCCGCAGGCGGCGCGCTTCCGTCTCGACACCACCAGTCTGCGCGGCCTCTTCAACCAGCAGATACATGGATCGAAGCGCTCATTGCGGTCCGTGGAGGATTTCACCGAATTCGAGCAGCGCACCGCGTATTTCAATGGCGATCATGTCAGTGCCACCCGCAAGGGCGTCAACCTGCCTGACCGCCCGAACCAGGTGGCGATGATGGCACAGATGCAAAACATCATCGATTTCCCGCCGGCGCCTAAGCTCGATCCGTTTGGCCGCCTCGATCCGGCACTGGCGTCAGCAGAGGAATTGAAAGGGGAAGCGGTGTTCATGGGCAAGGGCCGCTGCTCCCAATGCCACAATCCGCAGACGTCCTTCATGGACAACAACATGCACGATCTGAAGCTCGATCGTTTCTACAAGCCAGGACAGACCGTCAACGACATGGTCGAGCTTCCCGACGGTCCGATCAAGACGTTCACGCTGCGCGGCATCAAGGACACGCCGCCCTATTTGCATGACGGCCGCCTGATGACGCTCGCCGACACGGTCGAGTTCTTCAATCTGGTGCTGGGCACCAAACTCGACCAATCGGAAAAGGACGCGCTGGTCGCCTATCTGCTCGTGCTCTGAGAAAGCGCGCCGTGATATCCGGCGCGATACGCTTCCCGAGGAGGTTCGCATGCGTCTACTCGCAACTGTCGTGGGGCTTGCGCTTCTGCCTGCCGCCACCGCCTTCGCCCAGTTCGGCAATCCGGCTGGCATGGCGCCGGACACGATGAAGGAATCTCCCGGCAAGCCAATGCCTCACCAAACCAACTATCAGGACCGGCTGTTCGCGCAGCTTACCGCTGCTGGCGGTCTGGCCGAGGTCCGCTTCGGCGAGCTTGCCGGAAAATCCGAAAATGCCGCGGTGAAAGACTTTGCCCGCAGGATGGTTGACGACCACCAGAGGGCGAACGACAGGCTGAAGTCGCTCGCCGAAGCGGCCAAGATGCCGCTTCCGCCTGGGCTGGATGCCGAGCACGAGGAGATGCGTACCAGGCTGGAAAAGCTTACAGGCGTCGAATTCGATCTGGCTTACATCAGCGGCCAGATCGTCGAGCATCAGAAGACTGTGCAACTCCTTGAATGGGAGATCGGCTCCGGCCAGGATCCGGATGTCCAGCATTTCGCCTCGGATATCCTGCCGGCCGTACTGGAGCATCTGCGAATGGCGCGGGACGTCCGCAGCAAGCTGGTGAACCCGGCATTGGCCGATGCCTCGGGCCAGAGCAAGAAGTGACCGTCGCGTCGGCGGCCAATCCGCGCGTTGGCAGCGCCTCTGGCCGAACCTGCCATAGCCCGGGCGGAGCCATCCTCTCCGCTCGCGGTTTGGGCGAGCAACCCAAAGGGAGAGCTTCATGACACAATCGCGCGACTGGTTGATACAGTGGCTGAGAGACGCTCACGCCATGGAGGAGCAGGCCGAGACGATGCTCTCCGGGCAACTGTCACGCCTCGAAAGCTATCCGGAACTCGGCGACCGCATCCGTCAGCATCTCGACGAGACGCGGCAGCAGGCCTCGCGCCTCAAAAGCTGTCTTGACCGGATCGGAGAGGGATCCTCCGCGATGAAAGACGCAGGCGGCAAGCTCACCGCCATGGCCCAGTCGATCAGCGGCGTGTTTGCCGGCGACGAGGTGATGAAGGGCTCGCTCGCCAGCTATACTTTCGAGCATATGGAGATTGCCTCCTACACGATGCTCATCGCCGCGGCCAACGCCGAAGGGGAGGCCGAGGTGGCGCGTGTGTCTGAGCAGAATCTGCGCGAAGAGGAGGCGATGGCGGATTGGCTCAAGAGCCATCTCGCCGAGACGACGCAGATGTTCCTGTCTCGCGCCGCGGCCGACAGCGATGCCGCAAAACGATAATCGGGCCTGTCATCGCGTCGAATTTCGCCGGCCATGATCGTGCGACAGCGGCAGCGCGCGCTGCCTGTCGGCGGCGGCGACTATCGAGCCGATAGCGCTCCGCGGTCACGTGAAGCTTTCGGCATCGCCAGCCGTAATTGCCGCTGATGACGGTGTTCCAGCGCGATCGCGCCCCAGACCAATCCGAGCAGCAGGTAGACGTGGCGCCAATGGTCGATATCGATGAAGGTGCCGAGCCCGACATTGCCGATGAAGGCGACATAGGCGCACAGGAGATAAGGCTGCCATGGCCGGTCGCGCAGCAGGATGCGGAATCCGGCACATATCGTCCAGATGACGAGCGTCAGGAACGACACGAAGCCGAGCCAGCCATAGTCCATCAGCATCTTCAGCCAGATATCGTGGGTGTCCTCGCCGAAGATGGTGCCGAACACCAGAGGCCCGATGCCGAACGGATGCTCCATCGCCATCTGGAAGCCGATCGCATAGCGGGCGAAGCGGCCGAGGCGGGCGGTGTCGTAGCTCTGTTCGAGATGGGCACGGTTGGAGAACATCTCCGCCACGCCGGGCAGCTGCAGGATGACGATCATGGCGATCGCCAGCAGCGACAATGCCGCGATGGTCATCACCACCACGCGCAGCCGGAACATGCCGCTGTTGCTCTGAAGGAACAGACAGCCGGTGAGCAGAACGGCAGAGACGGCAAACATGCCCCACGCGCCGCGCGAGAAGGAAAAGAAGATGCCTGATGTGATGATGAGCAGCGGCACCGCCAGCAGCGGCATGCGCGAGACCGGCCCGGTCAGCAGCAGATAAAGCAGATAGATGCCGGGCAGCACCAGGAACGGCCCGAACACGTTCGGGTCCTGGAAGGCGCCTGCGGCGCGGTCGTATTTGGTGAACATCTCCGCGCCCGGGAAGGCATGGAAATACCCTGCTATGCCGAGTAGCGAAGTCATCACCGCGGATACGACATAGGCAATGAAGATCAGCCGGTAGAGGCTCGGCTGCGTGGCGGTGACCGATGCGAAGAAGACCGCGCTGAAGGCGAGAAACAGCGACACTGCAAGGTAGAGCGGCGTGTTGGCGAGGTCTGACATCTGCGTCATGGCGATCATGCCGCCGATATTCATCGTCACCAGAAGCACCAGCAGCGGCGCGGCCGCGTGCGAAATCCTCAAACCGAAAAGCGCCCAGATGGCGATCAGGCCGGCCATGTAGATCTCGTAAGGAGCCGGCTCGCTGATGACGAAGCCGGAAAGCAGGATGCCGAGCCCGACCGCGCCCGAGGAAATCAGCGCGATCAGCTTCGCATTGACCGCCGCGCGCGGCAGGTCATGGGTGACCGCGCTCAATAGGCGTTTTCCGTGTTGAGCAGCCGAATCGGCGTCAGGAACAGGATCCGCAGGTCGAACAGCATCGACCAGTTCTCGATATAATAGAGGTCGTATTCCGTCCGCATGCGGATCTTCTCGTTGGTGTCCATCTCGCCGCGCCAGCCATTGATCTGCGCCCAGCCGGTAACGCCGGGCTTGACCTTGTGGCGCGCGAAATAGCCGTCGACCACTTCGTTGTAGAGCAGGTTGTGCGACTGCGCGGCAATCGCGTGCGGCCGCGGGCCGACCAGCGACAGCGAACCCAAGAGCGAATTGAAGAACTGCGGCAGCTCGTCGATCGAGGTCTTGCGGATGAAGCGGCCGACGCGGGTAACGCGCGGGTCGTTCTTGGTGACCGTCTGTCTGGCGGTCGGGTCCGACCGGTCGGCATACATCGAGCGGAATTTGTAGACTTCGATCACCTCATTGTTGAAACCATGCCGCTTCTGGCGAAACAGCACCGGTCCCTTGCTGTCGAGCTTGATGGCGATAGCGGTCGCCAGCATCACCGGTGAGAACACGACGATGCCGATCAGGCTGAAAACGATGTCGAAGGCGCGCTTGGCCACCGAATCCCAGTCGTTGATCGGCTTGTCGAAGATGTCGAGCATCGGCACCGAGCCGATGTAGGAATAGGCGCGTGGACGAAACTGCAGCGCGTTCGAATGCGCCGACAGCCGGATGTCGACCGGCAGCACCCACAGTTTCTTCAGCAATTGCAGCACGCGCGATTCGGCGGTCAGCGGCAGCGACACGATCAGCATGTCGATGCGGGCGATGCGGGCGAATTCGATCAGCTCCGAGATTGTGCCGAGCTTGGGATAGCCGGCGACGATAGGCGGCGAGCGTTTGTCGCTGCGATCGTCGAAAATGCCGCAAATGCGGATGTCGTTGTAGGGCTGCCTCTCGACCGAGCGGATCAGGACCTCCGCTGCCTTGCCGCCGCCGACGATGACGGCGCGCCGCTCCATGTGGCCGTCGCGCGCCCAGCGCCGGATCAGCTTCGACATCACCAGCCGCAGGCCGAAGATGAGAATGAAACCGACGGCGAACCAGGTGCCGAACAGCAATCGTGAATAGTTTTCAGATATCTTCATCACGAATGCCGTCAGCGCCATGAGGGCGAACGTGCCGGCCCAGACCAGCAGCAAACGTCCAAAATTGGCGATCGGCCGCACGAGCGAGACGATCTGGTAGCAATCGGTGACGTCGAGCAGCACCACTGCAAGGAACGACGCGGCGGCGATCGTCAGCGGATATTGCCAGGCGAAATAGTTGAAGAAGCCGACAAAGTAGAAATAGACGCCGAGGCCGGAAAGGAACAGCACTGCGAACTCGACCATCCGCAGGACGCCGCTGACCATGATCGGCGACATCGTATCGCGCCGGTATTGCGAGGCGACCTGACGGGCGACATCATTCATGCCGCCCGGCATGCCGCCATCGGTCGGGGTGTCGAGTTTGCGCACAGCCTCTGCCGAAATGCGGTGCACGGGATCGATCTCGTTCATGGGATTTCCGCAAGCTTCCCCCAGGCAATAGCAAAAGAGAGCTAAGAAACCCTTGAAACAACGCGCGGCTTTGGAAGGGCTTGGGCCGGTGGTTTATTTGGCCAGCGCCGCGAAATACGCTTTCTCGATCTCGGCAGCCATGACATCGGCTCCGAAGCGTGCCTCCAGATCGGCGCGATCGGGCATCAGTTTTCGATAGGCGGCGGGATCGGCCAGCGCTTCGGCGATCTTGTCGGCAAGCTGCAACGGATCAGGTCTGATCAGGGCAGGGGAATCGGCGCCGAAGATCTCCGGTATGCCGCCAACGGCCGTGGCGATCATCGGTTTTCCCGCCGCCAGCGTCTCGAGCACGACATACGGCAATGCTTCGGCGCGCGAAGGAACGATGACCAGCGCGCCCAGCGCAAAGGCATCCCTGGCCGGCATCGGCGGCAGGAAACGCACATTGCCGTCAAGCCCGAGCCGCCTCACTTGCGCGCGGTACCGAGGCAGGTTGTCGCCGTCGCCCACCATGACCGCGCCCAGCGGGCGTCCGAGCCGTGTCCCCGCAAGGGCCAGCGCGTCGATGAAGATGTCGGGTCCCTTGAGGTCACGCATCATGCCGATGTAGAGCAGGTCCACCATTCCGGGCTTCTCCGGAACGGGGTCGAACTCAGCCGCGCGCAGGCCATTGTAGATCAGCGCGTTCGGAATGGGCGCCTCGCCGACCTTCCTGCGATAGGTGCGTCGCTCATAGTCCGAGACGAACAGCAGACAGTCGGTGAAGTGAGCCATGGATCGCTCGAGCGCGAAGAACAGCTTTCCCGTGAACGTGCTCTCGTCATAGTGGAGAGAACCGCCATGCGGCGAATAAAGGCGGGCTACGCGAGACCTTGATACCCGCAACAGTGAGCCGAACAGACGGGCATAGGCGCCACCCTTGGCGCCGTGCCCGTGCAGCACGTCCGGCCGCAATTCCTTGATGATTCCGTAGGTGCGCCAGGCCGAGGCGAGATCCCCCAGTCCGACATGGCGCTGCATCGGCGTGCGATGGATGCCGAGCGCCAGTATGGCCTTCATCCGATCGAACAAGCGCTCCTCGAATTCCCCGCCTGTGGTCGAATCGCACACGATGCCGACCGAATGGCCGGCGGCGACCTGAGCTTCCGCGAGGTCCCGCACATGCCGAAATATCCCGCCGACAGGTGAACGAAAGCAATGGACGATCCTGAGTTTGTCCGCCACGTGTGTTCGTCAGAACAGACGTTCGCGCACATAGACGGTATCTCCGGGCAGCAGCGGGTCCGACGTAACAACCCGGCCGGTCATCACCTTCCCGTTGATATCTCGGGTGATGTCGACGCTTTCCTGGTTGGCGCGCGGCGTGAAGCCGCCGGCAATGGCGACGGCTTTCTGAACGGTGAGGCCGGGCACATAGGAATACTGGCCGGCGGCGCCCACTTCGCCCATGACGAAGATAGGCCTGTAGCGGTCGATCTCGACGGAAACATCGGGATCGCGCAGATAGCCTTGGCGCAGTTTGTCGGCGATTTCCTTTTCCATCTGCTGGGCGGTGTGGCCGCGCGCCGGCACGGCACCGACCAGCGGGAAGGAGAGATATCCGGACTGGTCGACACTATAGGTGTTGGTCAGCCCGTCCTGTTCGAACACGGTGACGCGGACGCGGTCACCGGCGCCCAGGCGATAGGGTTGATCGAGCACCTCGTGGAAGGCGGCCGGCGTCGGCCGGTAGCTGGAGCAGCCAGCAAGCATCGACACGGCAAGCAGCGCGCGAAAGAGGGAAGCAGTGCTTTTCATGACAGGACACATACCTTCGACTGGCCGCTGCGGCGTCGCAGCAAACATCTGAGAGCGCGTCCGTTATCGTCCTGTTAGGGTTAATGGCCGGTAAAGGGTACGACCGATACGGCATCGATCGACAGGAGTTTTACAACTTTGGCGATTTTGCTTGGCGCCTCCCAGTAAGTCCTAGCGGAAGCTTGCTGTGATCTTAACGGCTGAGTTACCATAGTTGTTTACGGTGCATGCGATCCGTATCGGAGTAGGATGCATGTCCGTTCAGTCCACGGCCGCAGACGTTGACGTCGATCTCAGGCAGCTCTTCGCCAGCCTGGCGAGGAACTGGCTGCGAATATTGGTCGTCTCCCTGGTGGTCACCGGGTTGGCGTTTGCGCTCGCTTCGCTGGCAACCAAGCACTACAAGGCCCAGACGCAGGTTCAGATCGATACGCGTGAATCCGTCTACACGCGCCCCGCCGGCAGTAATGACAGCGACAAGCCGATCCTCGATGAGCAAGGCGTCGCCACCCAGGTCCAGATCATTTCGTCCAACGAAATCCTGAAGCGGGTGGCGCAGAAGCTTGATCTGTCGCGATTGCACGAATTCGATGAAACTGTCGATATGTCGCCTCTCAGCCGCCTGCTGATCCTGGTGGGGTTGAAGAACGATCCCCTGGATATCCCGGTCGATGAGCGCGTCCTGAAGAAGATGCGCGAGAAGCTCAACGTCTATGGCGTCGAAAAGACGCGTATCATCGCCATCGAGTTCTCCTCGGAAGATCCCAAGCTCGCGGCTGCTATCCCCGATGCCATTGCCGCCGCCTACATTGCCGGGCAGGGCGCGGCCAAGCTCGAATCCAACACCGCCGCGGCGGACTTCCTGGCTCCCGAGATCGCCGATTTGCAGAAGCAGGTCAGGGATGCCGAGGCCAAGGTCGCCGCCTATCGCGCCCAGTCGGACCTTCTGGTGGGCGGCAACAATTCTGTGCTCGCCACCCAACAACTGGCCGAACTGTCGACCGAATTGTCGCGGGTGCGGGCCAACCGCGCCGCCGCCGAAGGCACCGCCGACAGCGTGCGCAAGGCGCTGCAGAATGGCGGCTCGCTGGATTCGCTGCCCGAGGTGCTGTCATCCGATCTGATCCAGCGCTTGCGCGAACGGCAGGTCGAACTGCGCGCCAACATCGCCGACCTGTCGACGACGCTGCTCGACAATCATCCGCGCATCCGCGCGGCAAAATCGCAGCTAGCCGATCTCGACGCGCAGATCCGCAGTGAAGCTCAAAAGGTGATGAAGGGCCTGGCGATGCAGGCCGATGCCGCCAAGTCACGTGAGAGCCAGCTCGTCGCCGACGTCAACACGCTGAAGGCGGCTTCCGCGGAGGCAGGCGAACAGCAGGTCGGTCTCGATGCGCTGCAGCGTGACGCTGCCGCCAAGCGCCAGCAGCTCGAACTTTACCTGACCAACTACCGCGAGGCGGCTTCGCGCCAGGATCGCAATTACGTGCCGGTCGACGCGCGTGTCATCTCGAAGGCCGTAGTGCCTTCCGAGGCCTACTTCCCCAAGATCGGGCCGATCGTCGGTGCTGCTTTTGCCGCCTCGCTTTTGCTCATGTCGGTGTTCACGCTGCTGCGCGAACTCTTTTCCGGCCGCGCCATGCGCCCGGCCAGCGGCGCTCGCTTCGAGCCGATCGACGAGGTGGCGATGCCGGTCGCGGCCAGGGAAACGACGATCATTCCAGAGTCCGGGCCTGAGCACCACGCTGAGAAAGCGGTGGAACCGGAGATGATGGTGGAACCGGATCTGCTCTCGCCGGCGGAATCTGCCATAGAGGTCGAACCCGCCGCCGGCGCACCGGTCGCCGAAACCGTCCCTGTTGCCGAGGCCGTCCCGGTCGCCAAAACCAGGCCGCGTTCGGTGCTGGGCGAGATCGACGTTGAAAAAGCGGCGGAAAAGCTGATCGCAAGCGGCGCCGCGCGCGCCATCTTCGTGTCGCCCGAAGGTGACGAGGCGGCCGCCTCCGCGATCCTGGTGGCGCGTGAGGTCTCCGACGCCGGCCTGCGCGTGCTGCTGCTCGACCTCACGGCTTCCGGCGCCGCCTCGCGACCGATGCTCGACAGCGGACTGTTCCCGGGCATCACCAATCTGCTCGCGTCGCAGGCGCAGTTCAGCGAAGTCATCCACCCCGACCTCTATTCCGACTGCCATGTCATTCCTGTCGGCACCGCCGATCCGGTTCGCGCCATGCGCGCCGCCGACCGGCTGCCGATCATCATGCAATCGCTGACCACCGCCTATGACCTGGTGGTAGTCGAATGCGGTCCCGCCGACGCCCAAGGCATCAGCCGTCTGGGTGGCGATGCGACCGAAGTGTTCCTCTCCATGCTGGAGCCGGATGATGAGGTGACGCAGGCCGCCGTCAAGCTTATCGAGAATGGCTATCCGGAGTTGACGCTGGTGACCCCGCTCGGCCACGAACCGCCGGGCACTCCGGTGCCGGGAAGGCGCTCGGCGGCTTGAGTCCGATGAACGGCGCTTGTGGTCATCACGTTGGAAGGTGGGCGGGTTAGCTACCGTCCTCGGCGGGCGCCGGCGCCTGGCCAGCGGCCTTGCGACGCAGCAGCTTGGTCAGCTTCCAGATCGTCGGACTGTTCTTGACGACGGCTTTCAGTCTGGCACTTTGCCGCAGCCCCAGCGCCAGTGCGCGGCCTTTCGACGTCAGCGGAACCAGCACCTCGAAGTGCTGCGTTTCGATATCGCACCATAAACGCTTGTACGGCTCGTCGCCGACCGAGAAATCATAGACGTCGAAACCCGCCTCGCAGGCTTCCTGGATATTGTCGAAGAACAGGAAGTCGCCGGGGCTGGTGTGGGCGAGGTCATCCTCGGCGATCGCGCCGAACTCGCAGATCAGCCGTTTGCCCGAGCGGCTCGATCCGGTCACGGCGCGAAGCTTGCCGGCGACCTCGAGCCCGTGCAGCACGAAGGAGGGCTTATCCTCGGCAAGCGCCTCGGTGAACAGAGCACGGAAGAACGCCCGCACTTGATTGTCGCCGAAGACGTTGGCGATGCCCATCCTGCGGAAGCGGGATTCCTTCATCTCGAAAAAGCCGTCGAGCAGCCGGCCGACCTCGTCCACGGTCCGCGCCTCGATGCGCCGATGGCTGCCGACGGCCTCGAACTTGCGCGTCTGCGAGCGGTGCTTCTTGCGTTTGCGCTTTCCGTTTGCGCGAGAGAGCAGTGCATCGAAACCGCCGACCAGGTCGACGGCGAGCGACAGGTTCGGGCTGTCGAAATAATCGAACGAGGCGAGTGGGTTGGCTACGCCATCGAGGTCGGGCAGCAGGCGTTCGAAGGCGACGAGATCGATGTCGGGGCGAGCCTCGGCTATGGCCGCCAGGGTCGAACGAATAGCCGCACTGTCCGCCCTGGCAAGCCATTGCGGGTCGGCGGCGACGAAATTGCCATTGGCGTGGCGGCCGCCCATGAAGCGCGCAACACGGAATGGCCCATGGCCGACGACCTCCAGCGCCAGTGCGAAAACCGGTCTGCCTTCGCAATTCAGCATCGCCACGACCGGGTCCGGCTCGACCTGCGCGGCCCAGTTGCGGATCCAAACCGCGCTCTGCGCCGGCGCGAACACGGCGGAGCGGCAGAACGCGGCATAGGCCGCGAGCCCATCGGCGGAAGCGGTGGAAACCGACAGCCCAGCCGGCTCTATTGGCGGCACACTGGGCGGGGCTTCGATTGCCGCCAGGCGATTGCCGTCAAATGACGCGGCCGCGTCAACCATACCTCAATCCTTAGGGCGTATTGCTGCCGATTTGGGGGCGCTCAGGCGTATCCGTGCTTGGTTCAGCCTAGGCGCAAAAGGTGAAGGAATGATCGACGGCGGGGAGGCAATCCGAAAGCTGGCGCTCAACGTCGCCCGCTATACCGGCCTCGCACCGCTGGCCAAACCGCTGGTCGGCGGTATTGGCGCCATCC
The DNA here is from genome assembly GCF_020165475.1 of Mesorhizobium sp. BR1-1-15. Classification (NCBI taxonomy): domain Bacteria; kingdom Pseudomonadati; phylum Pseudomonadota; class Alphaproteobacteria; order Hyphomicrobiales; family Phyllobacteriaceae; genus Mesorhizobium; species Mesorhizobium sp. BR1-1-15. The sequence goes on from NZ_JAIUIF010000011.1 coordinate 118,404, forward strand.
TCATGCTGCACCGCGTTACGGCAAAGCCCGAAAAGCCCGACAGCGTCAACCGTCATCTCAACATTGCGCCCGGCTTCCTCGACGCCATGATTGCCGGCCTGAAGGCGGATGGCTACGCCTTCGTCTCGATGGACGAGGCGGTGGAGCGTATCGCGGCGCGCCGCAAGGGCGGCCAGTTCGCCGCCATCACCGCCGACGACGCCTATCGCGACAACATGACCGAAGCCTTGCCGGTGCTGGAAAAGCACGGCGCGCCGATCACCATCTATGTGGCTCCGGGGCTGATCAACGGCACTGCGGATCTGTGGTGGGACGTGGTCGAGGATCTCGTCAACGCGGGCGATCGCCTGACCCTGACGACGTCCGACGGGCAAACGACGATCGACTGCACCAGCCCGGCCAAAAAGCTCCAGGCCATCGCACGGCTGCACACCTATCTCACCAGCGAGGTTCGCGAAGAGGACCTGCGCGCCGTGCTGCGCGAACTGGCGCATGCGAACGGCGTCGCCGCCGGCCGGCCGCGCGTCGACACGCTGATGACTTGGTCGGAGATCCGCGCGATCGCAGCGCATCCGCTCGTAACGATCGGTGCTCATACGATCAACCACAGCAATCTGAAGCGGCTTTCAGAAGCCGACGCGCGGCACGAAATCGTCGGGGTGAAGTCCATCCTGCGAGCCGAGCTGGGCGAGGAGCCGCGCCATTTCGCCTATCCCTACGGCTATGCCAGCGCCGTCGGCTGCCGCGAAGTGGGCTTTGTCCGCGATGCCGGCTACACCTCGGCCGTGACCACCCGTCATGGCGTGCTGCGCGCCGAACACGCCGGCTTCCTGCACGCATTGCCGCGCATCTCGGTCAACGGCCGTTATCAGAACCTCGCCCACATCCGCACCATGCTGTCTGGCGTGACGACGCCGCTCGCCAATGCCGGAAAGATGGTGGTCACCATCTGAGGCCGGCCGGCAACGGTTCAGCGCTTGGGCCGAGGCTCCAGCATCAGCCATTTGATGATGCCCATCGCCGGCAGCACCCAGAGCAGGCCGCTTAGCAGGAAGAACAGGAAATGCGTCCACGGGCCCGCCTCGGACAGCCGGGCGACCGCGAAGATCGATGCGACCAGCGCATAGATGATGACAAGCGCCACCAGCAGGAACATTCCGATCAGCTTTTTCAGGCGCACGGGCATGGTTGGCCTCCAGGAGCCGGGGTAAAGTGCGGCCCAGCTCAATGTGTCGGCTTCGCCATAGGCCTTGACGCGAAGCTGTGCAACCCGACAGACGCGGCGCGACGGCGTGCCGCGCCGCCCGGTCTTGCATGCGGGAATGCGATGGTCCACCAATCCGCGACTTCAACCTGCCGGGATAAATCCATGGCCGCCATTACTGCCGCGCCTTACGAGGCGCGTGACCGCGATCTGCACAACCGCGCGCTGGTGCGCGGCTGGCTCTACGTCGTGCTTCTGGTGCTGTTCGCGCTGGTGCTGGTCGGCGGCGCCACAAGGCTCACCGAGTCCGGCCTGTCGATCACCGAGTGGCAGCCGATCCACGGCGTCATCCCGCCGCTCAACGACGCCGAATGGCAAGAGGAATTCCAGCGCTATCAGCAGATCCCGCAATATGCCGAGCTCAACAAGGGCATGAGCATCGAGGCATTCAAGTCGATCTTCTGGTGGGAGTGGGCGCATCGTCTCCTGGCGCGCAGCGTCGGTCTGGTTTTTGCCTTGCCGCTGCTGTTCTTCTGGGCGGCGCGCCGCATCGAGCGCGGACTGGGGCCGAAGCTGGTCGGCATCCTGCTTCTCGGCGGTCTGCAGGGCGCCATCGGCTGGTGGATGGTTGCCTCCGGTCTGGTCGACCGCGTCTCGGTCAGCCAGTACCGGCTCGCCACCCATTTGACGCTTGCCGCGCTGATCTTCACGGCGACCATGGTCGTCGCGCGCGGCTTGGCGCCGCATTCGGAACCTGCGGCCGATCGTTCGACCCAGAAACTGGCTGGTCTCGTAGTGCTTCTGGCGCTGATCCAGATCTATCTCGGCGGTCTGGTCGCCGGGCTCCACGCTGGCCTGAGCTACAACACCTGGCCGCTGATGGACGGCAAGATCATTCCCGGCGATCTGCTGATCCTGGAGCCGGCATGGCGCAATTTCTTCGAAAGCCCCAAGACGGTGCAGTTCGTGCACCGGATCGGCGCCTACACGGTGTTCGTCGTCGCCCTGTGGCACATGATCGCCACGCGTCGCCGTCTGCCCGGTTCAACGCATGCTCGTCGCGCGACGCTGTTGTTTGCCCTGGTGCTGGTGCAGGCCTCCATCGGCATCGGCACGCTGTTGATGCATGTGCCGCTGCACATGGCGCTGATCCACCAGGGATTCGCGTTGATCGTGCTGGGGTTCGCCGCCGCGCATTGGCGCGGCACCAAGGGCGCATATCCCTTGCCCCACGAGATCGCCCTCGGACGCTGAGTCTCTCCGGTCACATCCAGAACGTTCGACTGCGCCATCGTCTTGTCGCCGTCGAATTCCGCCTGACGCAAGGCGGCACGGATCAGAAGCCGAGCCGTACCGTTCGGATCGCTGCTGCGACCGACAGTTCGCGGTTCTCCTCGATCGCGTTGTCGTCCTCATGGTGCCAGGAAGCCGACAGGCAGCCATAGGCGATGGCGTGATCCAGTATTGCCGCCGGCGTCTGGCTCAGCGTTCGCGCAAAGACTTCAGCCATCCCGGCAATCCGTGGGGGATCGAGACAAAGGTCGTCGCGATCAAGAGGATTGTAGAACATGTTCGCGGCATCGAATCCCGGGTCGCCGAGAACGCCCTTCGGATCTATCGCCAGCCAGCCGCGTGCTCCGTGCATGATGTTGTCGTGATGGAGGTCGCCATGCAGCGGCCTGACATCATGCGGACCACCCAGCAGCCGGTCGGCGATTTCCGCCGCTTCGACATAAAGGCTGTTCCGGCCAACGACACGGTCGGCCTCCGCTTTCTTGAACAGGCTGGAAAATCGTTCCCGAAGCGGCTGCAGGTCGGGCGGAGCGGGGTGATCCGATGGCGAAAACAGCTTTGCCATCACCTCCGCCGCGATTTCCGTGGCGGCCAAATCTCCCTGCTCGGCAAGAACATGCGACAGCATGGTCTCCCCGGCATATTCGAGCAGCATGGAGTGCCCGTCGCGGCCCAGCAGCCGCACGGCGCCTTTGCCGCGCCGCCAGGCAAGGAAATGCTCGCCGCGCAACTCGTCTGCGACGTCATCGAATGGCTTCAGCGCCTTGACGATCGCCGGCGAGCCATCCTCGCGCCGCACCTTCCAGATGCGGCTCGAAAAGGTCTCGGCGATGAGCTCGGGCGCGCTGATCTTCCAGCGGTCCGGAAATGCCGGTGCCGCCATCAGAGGCCGAGCATCAGGTCCATGTTCTGTACGGCAGCCCCCGATGCCCCTTTGCCGAGATTGTCGTAAACGGCGAGCAGCAGGGCCTGCGCGCGCTTGTCATTGGCAAAGACGTAGAGCTTCATGCGGTTGGTGCCATTGTAGATTTCCGGATCGATCTCCGGAATGCGCTCCAGATGCGCATAGGGCGCCACTTCGACCACGCCGCCCTTGATGGCGGCGAAATGGTCGGCGATGGCTGCATGGAGTTCCGCACCGGTCGGCACATGGTCGAGGCCACCGAGCTGCAGCGGCACCACCGTGATCATGCCTTGCGCGAAATTACCCACCGCTGGCTGCATGATCGGATCGTGCGACAGTTTCGCATAGGCCCTGAGCTCCGGCACGTGCTTGTGCTGGAGGGTGAGCCCGTAGGGCAGGAATTCAGAGGCGTCCCCGCCCTTGGCGACATAGTCCTCGATCATCGGGCGGCCGCCGCCCGAATAACCCGAGATGCCGTTGACTGTGACCGGGAAATCCGCAGGCAGCAGGCCGGCGGCGACCAGCGGCCGCAGCGTCGCGATCGGTCCCTGCGGCCAGCAGCCGGGATTGGCGACGCGTTTCGCCGCCCCGATCTTCTTCGCCTGCTCCTTGTCCATCTCGGCAAAGCCATATTCCCAGCCTTGCGCTACGCGATGCGCGGTCGAAGCATCGATGACCCTGGTGGTCTCGTTGGAGATCAGCGACACGCTTTCCTTCGCCGCATCGTCCGGGAGACACAGGATCGCAACGTCGGCGGCATTGAGGAATTCGGCTCGCGCCGCCGTTTCCTTGCGGCGCTCGGCGGGAATTGAAATGATCTCCAGGTCGCCGCGCTCGGCAAGCAGCGCCCGGATCTGGAGGCCGGTGGTGCCGTGCTCGCCGTCGATGAAGATTCTCGGTTTCATTGGCTGATCAAATTCCCTGATATCGAAAACTATATGCCGTTGCCTTGATTCACCGCGGCGCCGTTGTGGCTGCCGTTGTTCAGCTCTTCGAGCCGTGCTTTCCGCTCGGCCAGCAGGCCAAGATACTGCATGGCGATCATCGAGCCGGCAATCGCCGTTATATCGGCGTGATCGTAGGCCGGCGCAACCTCCACGACATCGGCCCCGACAATATCGATCTGATTGAGCTGGCGCAGCGTCGACAGGATCTTTGCAGAGGACGGCCCGCCGGCGACCGGCGTGCCAGTGCCGGGTGCATAGGCAGGATCAAGGCAGTCGATATCAAAGGTGAGATAGGTCTTCTTGCCGCCCGTCCTGTCGACGATGGCGTAGGCGATGTCGGATGCACGCATCTCCTCGATCTCGTGACCGTAGAGGATCTTGATGCCGAACGTGTCGGGCGCGTGGGTGCGGATGCCGATCTGGATCGAGCGGTCGGGATCGATAATGCCTTCCTTGACCGCGCGGCCGACGAAGGATCCGTGGTCGATGCGTTTGCCGTCATCCTCCCAGGTATCCTGGTGCGCATCGAACTGCACCAGAGCGAGCGGGCCATGGATTGCGGCATGTGCCTTGAGCAGGGGCCAGGTGACGAAATGGTCGCCGCCCAGCGACAGCAGGAAAGCACCTGTCTTCAGGATCTTGGTCGCCTCGCGTTCGATCGTCCCCGGCGTCTTCTGGTGGTTGCCGGTATCAAGCAGACAATCGCCATAGTCGACCACCGCGAGGTGCTCGAACAGATCGCGCGAAAAGGGATATTGCGGATCGTTGTCGAGGATTGCCGAGGCGCGGCGGATCGCCTGCGGCCCGAAACGCGCGCCGGGCCGATTGGTGACGGCGGCATCGAAAGGGATGCCCCAAACCACAGCGTCCGCGCCTTTCACATCCTTCGTGTATCTGCGTCGCATGAACGACAGCGCGCCGGCATAGGTCGGCTCCAGCGAAGCGCCCGTCTTTGAGCGGGCTGTGAAGGCATGGTCGATGTTCTTGTTCGCCATTACGGATCCTTGGTTTTCATCGGGGTGCAACAACTACAGAACCGGCACGCAACATGCCAGTCACAGCTTGGGGAAACGAAACGGCGCGGGCGCGGTGCCGCCGCGAGACAGGATTGTATCATCATGACGCAGACCGCGTTTCTTGATTCTCCCCATGGCGCGGCGTCGATCCAGTCCGGCACGGTGGCGGGTGAGCGGTTCCTGGTTCTCGATTCGTGGCGCGGCATCTGCGCCCTGCTGGTGGCGCTGTTCCACTTCCCGACCGCTTCGACGATCTCGCAAAGCGCCTTTGTCGGTTCGTCCTATCTGTTTGTCGACTTCTTCTTCGTTCTCTCCGGTTTCGTCATCGCCAGCTCCTATGGCTGGCGGCTGAACCAGCCGCGGGAGGTCGCACGCTTTGCGCTGGTGCGCTTCGGCCGCATCTATCCGCTGCACTTTCTCATGCTCGCCGCTTTTGCCGGATTCGAGCTGCTGCGGCTGATGCTGCCTCAGGTGCATGGCGCCGGTGCCGCTCCCTTCACCGGCGGCTTCAGCCTCGAGAGCCTGCTTAGCAATCTGCTGCTGCTCCAGGGGGTCGGCTTCGATGACCAATTGACTTGGAATGCGCCAAGCTGGAGCATTTCGGCGGAGTTCTTCGCCTACCTGTTGTTCGCGGGAGTGGTCTTCACCGCCGGGGCACGCGCCTGGGTGTGGTTCGTCGCCGCCGCCATCACCGCGCCTCTGTTTCTGCTTGGCTTCTCGACCCACCATATGGATGTGTCCTTCGATTTCGGCTTCATACGCTGCCTGTACGGCTTCTCGCTCGGCGCCTTGCTTGCCTCGTTCCAGCATGATTCCATTGCAGGCGCGCGACAGGCGCTTGCCCGGACCGGCCCGTTGCTGAGCTGGACCCTTGCCGAAATCGTCATGGCGGCTGTCATTGTGCTTTTCGTCGCACTGGCGGGCGACAATGATGCCGGGATCGCAGCACCGCTGGTGTTTGCACTGGCATTGTTTCTCTTTGCTCATGAGGGGGGCTGGATCAGTGTCTTTCTGAGAACCCCACTCATTCTGACGCTCGGCGCGCTGTCCTACTCGATCTACATGGTCCACATCTTCGTCCAGGCGCGCATGATCAATGTCGCCGGCCTGGTCGAGCGCAAGCTCGGCCTCGGTCTTGTCGGCGACATCGTCTTGCGCGGAGAGCCGGCGACCGGCTTCGGCGCCGGCTGGGCGGGGGACGTTGCGATCCTCGTCATGCTCCTTGCCACGATAGGTGTCTCCTGGATTACCTGGCGTTTCGTCGAGATGCCTGCGATGGCCTGGTTCCGCCGACTGTCGAAACGCATCTGAGGCGACATATCGCTGGCAACCGCTAGCCGGCTTCGTTCACCTAGACGTCACGGGCATCGCCTATTCCCGGTTCGATCCGGAATGGAGCGATTCTCGATGCGGACCTTCTGGCCGAGCCTTCTGTTTTCCGTCACGCTGGCGGCTTCCGCCAGCCAGTCAATGGCGGGCGAAACCCGTGCGAGGCAGATCCTCGACCGCTTCGAACATGCCAATCAGTGGCGCGACCACGTCATGGTGGTCGCGCATCGCGCCGGCAGCATGCAGGCCGGCAAGACGCTCTATGCGGAAAATTCGCTCGCCGCCGTCGAAGGCTCGATCGCGATCGGCGCCGAGATCGTCGAGGTCGACATCCGGCGCTCGAAGGACGGCGAGTTTGTAGTCATGCATGACAGCTGGCTTGATCGCACCACGACCTGCAAGGGTGAGGTGGTTAAGTACACGCTGGCCGAACTGAAGAGTTGCCGGCTGGTGATCGAAGGCACGGGCGCCGTAACCGACGAGACAGTCTCGACGCTGCGCGAGATGCTGCTGGCGACCCGGGACCAGATCCTCATCAATCTCGACAACAAGCTCGAGGTTGGGGACCTGTCGGGTATGGTCGCGGTGGCGCGAGATCTCGGCATGGCCGACCAGGTCATCGTCAAGGAAAACCTGTGGAACCAGACCAGGATCGCTACGGTGAAGGCTGCCATGGAAGCGGTCGGCGGCGGCTTCCAGTTCATGCCGATCATCGCCGACGACGCAGTGCATGACGCCGGTTTCGCCGCGACGGTCGACCATGCTTTTGCGCCGCGCGCGATCGAGCTGATCAACTGGCGCGCCGACGCGGAGACGTTGACCGAGACTGGCGGGCCGCTGTTCAGCACGCGCATGCGCGCGGCCGCGGTGAGGGGCGACTGGCACATCTGGGCCGACACCTACGCCATCGTCAACAAGCCGGGCGGCTTCCTTGCCGGCGGCCGGGGCGATGAACTGGCGGTTCAGGCCAGCCTGCCGCGTGAAGCCTGGGGCTTCTGGGCCGATCGCGGCGCCACCATCATCCAGACCGATGAGCCAAAGGCGGCGATAGGCTGGCTGGCGGCAAATGGGTTTCGCGTGCCTTATGCGGAGACGGGCGAACGCGTCGAACCTGCCGCGACCGCCAGCATCAATTGATTTGCCGCGGCTGAAGTTCCGGCCTTGTTGTCGCAGGCCGGCGCCTGCTGACGCAACGGTGTCAGGGGAAACCCGTTATCCATGGGCATGCCCGATACCATCGTTCTCAAGCGCCCTGCCGCCTATGCCGCCACCGTTGCTGCGACCAGCCTCGGCTTCGTCGTCGTGCAGCTTGATGTCTCCATCGTCAACATCGCGCTGAACAGGATCGGTACTGGGCTGTCGATGGGGGTCGGCGGCCTGCAATGGGTCGTCGACGCCTACACGCTTGCCTTCGCCTCGCTGCTGCTCGCCGGCGGCGCCCTCGGCGACAGGGTCGGCGCTCGCCGCGTTTTCGTTGGCGGCATGGCGCTGTTCAGCATTGCTTCGCTGGCTTGCGGCCTGGCTCAGAGTGCCTGGTTGCTGATTGCGGCGCGCGCTGCACAAGGCGCGGGTGCCGCCTTGCTGATGCCGTGTTCGCTGGCACTCCTCAATCGCGCCTACGCGTCCGACAAGGCGCGCCGGGCACGCGCCGTTGGGCTGTGGACGGCGGCGGGCGGCATCGCGCTGTCGGCAGGGCCGGTGCTCGGCGGCTTCATGGTCGCGTCGCTTGGCTGGGCCAGCATCTTTCTGGTCAACCTGCCCATTGGCGCTCTCGCCATCTGGATGGCTTATCGGTTTCTGCAGGAAACGCCGCTCAAGGCCGAGCGGCCGCCGATCGACTGGGTGGGGCAGGGACTTGTCGTGCTGGCGCTGTTTTCGCTGACCGGCGCCTTTATCGAAACCGGTTCATCGGGCTGGACCTCGATGCCGGTCATCGGCGGACTGGTATTGGCGGCGGTGGCCGCAAGCCTGTTCCTGCTGGTCGAGAGCCGGACGAGGGCGCCGATGTTTCCGCTCGGTCTCTTTGCCAGCCGCGTGCCGGCTGTGACGAGCCTTGTCGGACTGGCCGTCAACCTGACGCTCTATGGCACGATCTTCATGCTCAGCCTGTATTTCCAGCAGGAAAGGCATTTTTCTCCCGAGATGACAGGGCTCGCCTTCCTGCCGTTCATGGCGGCGGTCACCCTGTCGAACATTGCCGCCGGGCGCATTGCCGCAAACCATGGCCCACGATTGCCCATGGCGGTTGGCCTGTTCGTCGGAGCAGCCGGTTTCGGACTGATGGCGCTGATCCAGGCCGAAACATCCTACCTGTCGCTGCTGTGGCGCCTGCTGTTCCTGCCGGTCGGCATCGGCCTTGCCGTACCGGCCATGACCACCGCGCTCTTGTCTTCCGTTCCGGCGGAGATGTCGGGAACGGCATCGGGCGTACTCAACACCGTGCGCCAGTCGGGTGGCGCGATCGGGGTGGCGCTGTTCGGGTCCGCCTTGGCGCTGGGCACGATCGATGGCATGCAACTGGCATTCCTGGCCTCGGCGCTCGCGGTGGCCGGCTCGGCACTTTGCGCGTTCCTGTTCATCCGCGACGCCGACCATTCCGCTCAATAGTGATGCGCAACGCAAAAAGGCCGCCCGGAGGCGGCCTTTCGATTGTGAAGCTGCCTGCGCCTAGCGCTTCGAGAACTGGAACGAACGACGGGCCTTCGCCTTGCCGTACTTCTTGCGCTCGACGACGCGGCTGTCGCGGGTCAGGAAGCCGCCCTTTTTGAGCACGGCACGCAGCGCCGGCTCATAATAGGTCAGCGCCTTGGAGATGCCGTGACGCACAGCGCCGGCCTGGCCCGAAAGGCCGCCGCCGATGACGGTGGCGACGATGTCGTACTGGCCCGAGCGGTTGGCGGCGATGATCGGCTGGTTGAGGATCATCTGCAGGACCGGACGCGCGAAATAGGTCGCGAATTCCTTGTCGTTGACGACGATCTTGCCCGAACCTGGCTTCACCCAAACACGCGCGATGGCGTTCTTGCGCTTGCCGGTGGCATAGGCGCGGCCCGACTTGTCGAGCTTCTGGACATGGACGGGTGCCGCGGCCTGCGTATTGGTGTTGCCGGTAGCGGCGCCCAGTTCTGCGAGCGAGGAAAGCTCAGCCATCTTATGCGACCTTCTTGTTCTTGGAATTCAGCTTGGCCACGTCGAGCACTTCTGGCTGCTGGGCGACATGCGGATGCTCGGCACCTGCATAGACGCGCAGGTTCTTCATCTGGCGACGGCCGAGCGGGCCACGCGGCACCATGCGCTCGACGGCCTTCTCGACGACACGCTCGGGGAAACGGCCTTCAAGCAGTTGGCGCGCGGTGCGCTCCTTGATGCCGCCGGGGTGCCCGGTGTGCCAGTAATAGACCTTGTCGGTGAACTTCTTGCCGGTGAACACCACCTTGTCGGCATTGATGACGATGACATTGTCGCCGTCGTCGACATGCGGGGTGAAGGTCGGCTTGTGCTTGCCGCGAAGATGATTGGCGATAACGGTGGCGAGACGGCCGACGACGAGACCTTCGGCGTCGATCAGGATCCACTTTTTCACCACATCCGCAGGCTTCTGCGAAAAGGTTGTCATGTTTTCTGCTTTCGGTTCGGACCTTCCCCAATCCACAAACGATAAGGAAGGCGTTTCTTGTTGCTTGGATTGGCGAAAAGCGCTTGCCCGCCGCCAATAACAAAACGGCGGCCTTTGCGGGCCGCTGCTTCGTGAGGGCTTATAGGGGAGAGAGTAGCCCTCGTCAAGCATCATTGGGAGTCAACGAAAACGAAAAGCCGTTAAATTTCAAGCGTTAAACGATGTGGTATTATTTTACAACACGGCCTACCGCCAAAACGGCTGGTATTTCGCTCACCGCCGGCCACTCGTCACTGCAAGCAGGAGTCTGATGCCAACGCCGACCATAATGGCTCCGGCCAGCCTTCCCTGCCACACGACGAAGCTGCTTCGGCGCGACAGCCAGCCGCCGACCGCGCCGGAGGTCAGCGCGACAGCGCCGAGGACAAACATTCCCATCATCTTCATAGTCGTGCCGAGAATGACGAACTGCAACGCCGCTGGACCGGCCCAAGGGTGAACGAATTGCGGCAGCACCGCTAACATGAAGGCAAGCGTCGTCGGATTGGTGAGATTGCAGATCATGCCCTGCCGGAAAGCGGCTGTAGTGCCACCGGTGTTGGCAAAGGCAAAGGTACGACTTTCATCCTGCCGGCGCGCCAACAGGAATTTGACCCCGATGGCGATCAGATAGATGGCGCCGACGATTTGGAGAAAGCTGTAAAGAGGCGGCGAGGATGTGATCAGCGTGGCAAGTCCCATCGCAAGTAATGGAATTTGCACGACGCCGGCCGATACGCAGCCCGTCGCGGCCGCCAGCGCGTGGCGCCAGCCCTGTCCGACGCCGCGACTGATCACAAGCATCATATCGGGCCCGACGCCGGAAAGCTGGTAGGCAAGCACGGCGCCGAGAAAGGCAAGGTATGTGCTCAGATCGGGCATGCCGCAAAACGGACGTGTCGATCGGGAGTTCCGGCCAGGATGCCGGATCGGCCTTCTCCGTGTCAGCGTTTCGGCGGGATCGAATAGGTTCCAGTGGCGTGCGCCACTGTCTGCCCGTCCGGGCCAGCGACGATGTCGATGTCGAAGACCATCAGGTTCTTTCCGAGCTTCAGGATGCGGCAATGGCCATCGATCGGTCCTGCCTCGGCCTTGCGGACGAAATTGATGTTGAGATTGGTGGTGACCGAGAGCGCATCCGGCCCGGCATGGCTGAGCACGCAAACATACCCGCCAATGTCGGCCAGCGTGAACAAGGCAGGGCCGGACACCGTACCGCCGGGACGCAAATGCCGTTCGCCGGCATTGAGCCGCACGGTGCAGCCGCCGGGGAACACGTCGGTTGCCTCAAAGGCCGCGCCCTTTTCGTTGAGCTGCGGAAACACGGTTTCCATCAGCGCATTGACCTGGGCTGCTGTCAGCACCGGCTCGAGCTTGGTCTGGGCGGGCATCTCGGTCCTCATTCTGCGCCAAGCCTGTATGGGCGAAGCGGCGCGTTTCTGGCAACACCTTCATCCTACTGGCGCAAGCGATACGGTGTTGATGAAACCCCAGCCGATATTAGATACGCTGCCAGCGGAATGGAATCGCGGAGACCTTAGCCATGGCCGAAATCCTTGCCATCAAGCCTGTCGCAGTTGAAGGGCCGGTTGCGGCTAGCCGCGACGAGGGCGTGCTGCGCCTGACGCTTGCCAATCCCCCCGCGAACGCGCTTTCCCTGGCGGTGATGGCGGCGCTGACGGAGGAACTGGACCGTGCCAGGGCCGACAAGGCCGTTCGCGTCATAGTGCTGTCGGCGGCCGGAAAGGTATTCTGCGCCGGCCACGATCTGAAGGAGATGACAGCGCGCCGCGCCGACACCGATCGCGGCAAGGCCTTCTTCGAAGAGACGTTTGCCGCCTGCGCCACGCTGATGCAGGCGATCGTGCGCCACCCCAAGCCGGTGATCGCCGAGGTCGATGGCCTGGCCACCGCCGCCGGCCTGCAGCTTGTCGCCAGTTGTGACCTCGCCATCGCCTCGCATGAGGCGACGTTCTGCACGCCGGGCGTCAATATCGGCCTGTTCTGCTCGACGCCGATGGTGGCGCTGTCTCGCAACGTCTCGCGCAAGCACGCCATGGAAATGCTCCTGACCGGCGAAACCATCGATGCCGCGACCGCCAAGGAGTTCGGCCTGGTCAACCGCATAGTGCCGCGCGAGTACCTGAATCAGATTGTCAACAAATACGCGCAAACCATTGCTTCAAAATCGCCTTCGGTGCTGAAGACCGGCAAGGAAGCGTTTTATGCGCAGGCCGAGATGGGGCTGGCGGATGCCTATGCCTATACCGGCCGGGTCATGGTCGAGAACATGCTGGCGCGTGACGCCCAGGAGGGCATCGGCGCCTTCATCGGCAAACGCAAGCCGGAATGGATCGACGAATAGGGACGAAAGTCATGGAGCCGCGCATCTCCATCATCACCATCGCCACCGACGATCTCGATCGTGCGGTGCGCTTCTACGAGACGATGGGCCTGAAGCGTCATGCCGGCATCACCGATGGCGTCGCCTTCTTCCAGATGGGTGGTGTTATACTCGGCCTGTTCCCGCGCGTCAGCGCCGAGGAGGATTCCGGCATCACCTTCGCCAAGGCGCCTTCCGCCGTCTATCTCGCCTACAACACCCGCTCCGATGCCGAAGTCGACGCGGTGCTAGCGATGGCTGAAGAGGCCGGCGGCCGCATCGTCAAGCCGGCAGGCCGTGCCTTCTGGGGCGGCTGGTACGGCTATTTCGCCGATGCCGACGGACATGTCTGGGAAGTGGCGCACAACCCGGCCTTTCCGATCGCGGAAGACGGTACGATCTCGCTGCCCGATTGATGGCTCACCGCAGGCAGTTGACGCGGCTCAAGGCGCCCTATCTCAAGCGCATTCTGCTCGATTCCGAGCGGGTGACCGATTGGGAAAAATACCCGTGGAACCTGCCGCTGTTTCGCGGTCACGCCTTCGAACTCGAATTCACCACACCAATTACCATCATCGTCGGTGAGAACGGCACCGGCAAATCGACATTGCTCGAGGCGATCGGCGCGCTCGCCGGTTACGACGAAGCCGGAGGCGGCAAGGGCTACCGGCCTGTCGACCATTCCGGCGCCATCGACAGGAGTGGTGCCGCGCTGGCAGATACCTTCCGTGGCCATTGGTTGCCAAAAGTCACCGCCGGCTGGTTCTTTCGCGCCGAATCCTTCTACTCGGTGGCTCGCTATCTTGACCAGGTGGCCCTGGAAGATCCGTTCAAGCCACCTCCGCCCGACTTTCTGTCCTGGTCGCATGGCGAAGGGTTCATCCGCTTCTTCGAGGAACGTTGCCGCAGGCAAGGCATCTACATCCTCGACGAGCCCGAAAGTGCGCTGTCTCCATCGCGCCAGATCGAACTTCTCAAGATGCTGCGGCGCATGGATCGGTCGGGCACTGCGCAAGTGATCATGGCGACGCATTCGCCGCTGCTGATGGCCTGTCCAGGCGCGCGGCTGTTCCGCATCAGCCGGTTCGGGCTAGATTCGACCGATTTTCGTGATACGGACCACTTCCGCATGATGCGCGATTTCAGCAGTGATCCTGATGGCTTTCTCGCCGAGGCGTTGTATGAGGACGAGCCATGAATCACGATAGCTATGACAACGCCTACATCGCCGGCATCCTCAATTCGGTGAAGACCATCGCCATGGTCGGCGCGTCCGCCAACGACGTTCGTCCAAGCTATTTCGTGTTGAAATACCTGCTGGCCAAGGGGTTTGAGGTGTTCCCCATCAATCCGGGCCATGCTGGCAAGGAGATACTCGGCCGTACGGTCTATGGCAGCCTTGCCGAGATTGCCCAGCCCATCGACATGGTCGACATCTTTCGCGCCTCGGCGGCGGTGGCCGGCGTTGTCGACCAGGTACTGAAGCTCGATCCCCTGCCGAAAGTGATCTGGATGCAACTCGGCGTGCGCCACGACGAAGCCGCCGCGCGCGCCGAAGCCGCCGGCATCAAGGTGGTGATGAACCGCTGCCCCAAGATCGAATACGGCAAGCTGTCCGGCGAGATCGGCTGGACCGGGGTCAATTCCGGTGTGCTGTCGTCGAAGAAGCCGCTGATGCGGTCGGGGTTCCAGAGTTTCGGCGTGCGGCAAAAATAGACAAGGGGAAGGCGCAAAATTATTCCGGCAGGAGCCGTATTTTCCTGCTATTTGGTCGAAGATGACACGCCGAAGGGTATTTTCTTCTTTGCATTCGTGGTCGAGCTTGGCCAAGAATGGCCGGCGAATTTCAGAAGTTTTGTTCGAGGGAGGTTTCAGTGACCCGCACGCCCGGTTTCAACACGCTCGCCGTCCATGCCGGCGCCAAACCCGATCCGGCCACCGGCGCACGCGCCACGCCGATCTACCAGACGACCTCCTTTGTTTTCGACGACGCCGATCATGCCGCCTCGCTGTTCGGGCTAAAGGCCTTCGGCAACATCTACACCCGCATCATGAACCCGACGCAGGCGGTGCTCGAAGAACGCATAGCGGCGCTCGAGGGCGGCACGGCCGCCCTGGCGGTCGCGTCCGGCCACGCCGCCCAGGTAATCGTGTTCCACAATCTGTTGCAGCCGGGCGACAATTTCGTCGCCGCCAACAAGCTCTATGGCGGTTCGATCAACCAGTTCGGCCATGCCTTCAAGAACTTTGGCTGGGAGGTGCGCTGGGCCGAAGCGAACGATCCGTCAACCTTCGAGAGCCAGATCGATGACAAGACCAAGGCGATCTTCATCGAGAGTCTGGCCAATCCCGGCGGCACCTTCGTCGACATAGAGAAGATCGGCGACATCGCGCGCAAGCATGGCCTGCCGCTGATCGTCGACAACACCCTGGCCTCGCCCTACCTGATCCGGCCGATCGAGCACGGCGCCGACATTGTAGTCCATTCGCTGACCAAGTTCATTGGCGGTCACGGCAACTCGATCGGCGGCGCCATCGTTGATGGCGGCACGTTCGACTGGTCGAAATCAGGGAAGTACCCGATGCTGTCGGAACCGCGCCCCGAATATGGCGGCCTGGTGCTGCACGAAACCTTCGGCAATTTCGCCTTCGCCATCGCCGCGCGCGTGCTTGGCCTGCGCGATCTTGGCCCGGCGATCTCGCCGTTCAACGCCTTTCTCATTCTGACAGGCCTCGAAACCTTGCCGCTGCGCATGCAGCGCCATTGCGACAATGCGATCACCGTCGCGGGCTGGCTGTCCAACCATCCCAAGGTGGCCTGGGTCAACTATCCCGGCCTTCCCAGCGACAAGAACAACGCCCTGCAAAAGAAATACTCGCCGCAAGGCGCCGGCGCGGTCTTCACCTTCGGCCTCAAGGGCGGTTACGAGGCCGGCGTCAAATTCGTCGAAGCGTTGGAGTTGTTCTCGCACTTGGCCAATGTCGGCGACACCAAGTCGTTGGTCATCCATCCGGCGTCGACCACGCACCGACAGCTGTCCGACGAGCAGAAGGTCAAGGCGGGTGCGGGACCGGACACGGTGCGGCTGTCCATCGGCATCGAGGACGTCACCGACATCGTCGCCGACCTCGAACAGGCACTCGCCAAAGTTTGATCTATTCTCTCCCTCGTTGGAGGGTCGGCGCAAAGCGCCGGGGTAGGGCGAGCCGGCCCGAGGCCGGTTCTTTCATGGAGGCAAATCCTGTCCGCGCATTACCTGACGATATCGACGGACTCTGTCGACGCCGAAGAAGGCGCGCCGGCGCCCGATCGCCTGATCTCGGGCGATCCGAAATTCCGCACCTGGAACGTCGAGGAGCGCGAAGGCGGTCTTTATGCCGGTATCTGGGAATCGACTCCGGGCAAGTGGCGCATCGTCTACGACGAATGGGAATTCTGTCACATCCTTTCCGGCGTTTCGGTGATCGAAGAGGAGGGTGGCGAAGCGCGCACCGTCAGGGCCGGCGACAGCTTCGTGCTGCGGCCTGGCTTTAAGGGAAGCTGGGAAGTGCTTGAAACCACCCGCAAGGAGTATGTGATCAGGCTGTGATCACTTTGCTGCGCGCAACTCACAGCTCAGGCCTGCGCTCCTTCAGAAGCCGACGGTGAGCGCTTCCAGCCCGTGGAAGTGATACGTGTCGCGGAAGCTTGGGCTTTCGGCAAGACGAAGCTTTGGGTGCCGCTCGAACAATGTTTTCAGCGACACCTGCAATTCGAGCCTGGCCAGGGGCGCGCCGATGCAGAAATGGATGCCGGCGCCGAACGACACGTTCTTCTGGTCGGCACGATCCGGCCGGAAGGCTCGCGGCTCGGCAAAGGCATGAGGGTCATGGTTGGCCATGCCAAGCAGCAGGCCGATCGTCTGGCCGGGCTGCACGACGATCCCGGGAGCGATTTCGATCTCCTGGTAGGCGTAGCGGGTGAACATGTGCAGCGGCGCGTCGAAACGCAGGCATTCCTCGACAGCGGCCGCCGTTGCCTCGGCTGAGGTGAAGAAACGGCGCGGGTCGCCGCCTTGCGCCAAGATCGAGCGCACCGCATTGCCGGTCTGGTGCACGGTCGCTTCGTGGCCGGCATTGAGCAGCAGGATCGCCGAGGACACCATTTCGTCTTCCGACAATTTTTGGCCGCCCTCCTGCGCCGAGATCAGCAGCGACAGCAGGTCGTCGCCGGGATTTTTGCGCCGTTCGGCGATGGTGCCGCGCAGGAAATCGGCGAAATCCTGAGTCGCGCGATTGGCCGTCTCCTCGATCTCGCGAGTGCGGCCATGCACGTACATGGCGACCATTCGATGTGACCAGTCGAGCAGTTGCGGTCCCATTTCGACCGGCACGCCGAGCATCTCGGCAATGATGGTGATGGGCAGGGGAGAAGCGAAGGCGGGCAGCAGGTCGACTTGCTTGCCCGGCTCGAAACGATCGATCAGTTCGTTGGCGAGTGCCTCCACGCGCGGCCGCAGCCGCTCGACCTGGCGCGACACGAAGGCGCGGTTGACCAGTGTTCGAAGCCGCGTGTGTACCGGCGGCTCCAGTTCCAGCATGGAATTGGCTTCGATGCCGTCGAATGCCTTGAGATGTGTTCTATCCCGGCCGATGCCACGACTGTCGGGAATGCCCGCCGGGTTCTGGCGGCCGAAGCGGCGGTCGCGCAACAGCTTGTTGACGTCGTCGAAGCCGCCAAAGCACCAGAATCCGAATTCTTCCCAGAAAAAGACGTTCGATGCATCGTGCAGGAACGTGTAGGCCTCGTACGGATCCTGGAAGAAAGCCCACTCGTGCGGGTCAAGCCTCAGGCGACGGGTCGCTGGATCAAAGGCTAGGTAGGATGGCGTCGATTTGGTCATGCCAGACCAATAGCGCGGCTTGCCAGCCTGGTTCCAGACCGTATGTTGGCGCCCGCAATCCAATGCGTTGAGCCAGCCGCAACGGCTGCGGAAAGTCTGATTTGATGAATGTGATCGTTGTCGGCGCGGGCATCGCCGGTCTCTCCACCGCATGGTCGCTGGTCAAGGCCGGCCATAGCGCTTCCATCGTCGAGCAGGGGCCGATCCCCAATCCGTTGGCGGCATCCGGCGACCATCACCGCATCATTCGCCGTGCCTACCGGGCCGGGACCGGCTACGGCCGGCTGATCGGCGAGGCCTATGAAGCCTGGGACGAGATGTGGGCCGACCTCGGCGAGAACCATCTCGATTCCAGGGGCTTCCTCTGCGTCTCGCGCGAGCCGGGCGACGAAGCCGAGGAATACCGGGAAGGGCTGGAGGAGGGAAACTATCCGTTCGACCTGCTGGAACCTGATGCCGCGGTCGAACGCTGGCCTTTCCTGGAGCCGGGCTCGTTCCGCTACGCCTATTTTTCGCCGGAAGGCGGCGCGCTGCATTGCCGCAAGATCGCGTCCGGCCTGGCCAAGTGGCTGCGCGCCAACGGCGCCAACGTCTACGAGAACAGCAAGGTGACGGCGGTCGACTCCGAGGCAGGGCATATCGTGCTCGCGTCCGGCGAGACGATGCAGGCCGACCGCATCGTCGTCGCTGCGGGCGCCTGGGTGCTGAAACTGTTCCCCGAACTCGGCGGCGAACTGAAGACGTACCGAACCGCGCTCGCCTATGTCGAACCGCCGGCGGACCTCAAGGCCGTCTGGGAAGTTGCGCCCGTAGTCCTCGATGTAGGTGGCAAGACCGACGGTTACATGATCCCGCTGACCCGAGGTGCCGGCATGAAATTCGGTTCAGGCCTGCACAGGGTGCCGACCAGCGACGCCGACTGGAACCGGGAGCCGGTGCCGGGCGAGGGCGAGGCGATTCGCAACCTGTTTTCGCCGCCGATCGCCCGCATCGAGGAGTATGAGGTGACCGAAGTGGTCACCTGCGCCTATACATTCACGGACGATGAGAAATTCCTGGCGCATGAGACGGGCAAATGCCTGATCGTCTCGGCCTGCTCGGGCCATGGCTACAAGTTCGGCGCGGCGGTCGGCCGGCGCGTGGCGGCGGCTGTCGATGATGGCGATATTGCCGGCCTGAAACGTTGGTTGCGAGCCGAAATCGCCTGAATTCAGTCCTGGCAATGCCTGGGAATATGCACGCGCCGCCAGCCGGATGAGCCTTCGCGCACCAGCACGCGCCGCGCGACGGTCTGGTAGGCGGCGGGAATGTCGACGACGCGCCTTTGCTCCGGTCGCACCAGCACCTCCTCGGCGATCCTGTCATATTGCGCCGGGATGACGGTGCGCCTCGTGCGCTCCGGCCGGATCACCACCGTTTCGGCGACGCGTTCATAGCGCGCCCCGTGCCGGACCTTGCACAGCACCTTGCGGCCGTGGATGACGCGCCATTCCCAGGAATAGCCGCCATCGTCGACCTTGACTGTGTGGTAGACGGTGCGGGTGATTGCGGGCACCACCTCATAGGTCACCTGTGCCGGAACCGTCATCACCACGCGCTCGCGCGTGCCGTAGATCGGCGCTTCATAATCGACCTGCTGGCTGGGCGGACTGATCATCACGTCCTCATACACGGTATCATAGACATCAGGCGTGCGGACCGGCTCATAGCATTCGACGGCGCGGCCGCCCGCGGCCGTCTGCGAAATCGAGCCAAGCATGGTCAGCCCGGCCATGGCGAAGCATGCGGTTTTCCTGGACATCACATTCCCCCTGTTGAACCGTGGACACAAGTTCAACGTTGAATTGTAGGGGAAGCGGTCCGCGAGAAAAGCAGTTTCGGCGCATTTCGTTAAGTGATGCGGTTAAGAAACTGCTACCTGTCTTCAGCCGCAGGTGCCGTCGCGAGCCTGCGGAAGCGCCCGCCGCTGCGAATCTCGCCTGGAAAGCTTGATTCGACTTACCCAGATGGCTAGGAGGGGTCGGCCTTGCACAAGGATGAGCCGGCATCCTATTTACACAATAACGATCCAGAACCGATTCTGCCCGAGTTGCCAGCATGTCCGGCGCCGGAATCCCACCGCGAGACAAGAGATAACGAATGAAGAACCCCGTCGAAACCTACATGAACCTCGTTCCGATGGTGGTCGAACAGACCAATCGCGGCGAGCGGGCCTACGACATTTTCTCGCGCCTCCTCAAGGAGCGCATCATTTTCATCACCGGTCCGGTCGAGGACGGCATGGCGACGCTGGTCTGCGCGCAGCTTCTGTTCCTGGAAGCCGAGAATCCGAAGAAGGAAATCAACCTCTACATCAATTCGCCCGGTGGCGTCGTCACCTCGGGCATGGCCATCTACGACACCATGCAATTCATCAAGCCGGCCGTGTCGACGCTGTGCATCGGCCAGGCGGCCTCCATGGGCTCGCTGCTCCTGACCGCCGGCCACAAGGACATGCGCTTCGCCACGCCGAACGCCCGCATCATGGTTCACCAGCCGTCCGGCGGCTTCCAGGGCCAGGCGTCCGACATCGAGCGTCATGCCCAGGACATCATCAAACTGAAGCGCCGCCTCAACGAGGTGTACGTCAAGCACACCGGCAAGAGCTACGACGAGATTGAAAAGACGCTCGACCGTGACCATTTCATGACCGCGGACGAGGCCAAGGACTTCGGCCTGATCGACAAGGTCATTTCGTCGCGCGAAGCGGCCGAAGGGGCGCTGGCATAACGGCATATTGGCAGTTGGATGGCGGCATCACGCGCTTTTGGCGCGTCTTGCGGCATTTCGGCCACAATTGGCTGTTCCCTCGACGATCGGGATTGCCTACGTTAAGGCTATGTTGATTTTCGACGGCTTAGCTTTGTGTGGGGTTGCTGCGAATCATTGCCACGTTTTCTGATTTGTGTTTCGTACGGAATACGTTGCGGGAGCCGGGATACTGGCGGCGGCGGATTCCCGCGATAAATAGAGTATGCGCCCTTTCAGCCAGACCATCGGCGGGCGGCCATGAAAGGACATGAAAATGAGCAAAGTCGGCAACAACAGCGGCGATTCCAAGAACACGCTTTATTGCTCGTTTTGCGGCAAAAGCCAGCATGAGGTGCGCAAGCTGATCGCCGGCCCGACGGTCTTCATCTGCGACGAATGCGTCGAGCTGTGCATGGACATCATCCGCGAGGAGAACAAGACCTCGATGGTGAAGTCGCGCGAGGGTGTGCCGACCCCGCAGGAGATCCTCAAGGTTCTCGACGACTACGTTATCGGCCAGCCGTACGCCAAGCGCGTGCTTTCGGTGGCCGTCCACAATCACTACAAGCGCCTCGCCCATGCCGGCAAGAACAACGATGTCGAACTGGCCAAGTCCAACATCCTGTTGATCGGCCCGACCGGTTGCGGCAAGACGCTGCTGGCGCAGACGCTGGCCCGCATCATCGACGTGCCCTTCACCATGGCCGATGCCACGACGCTGACCGAGGCCGGCTATGTCGGCGAGGACGTCGAGAACATCATCCTGAAGCTGTTGCAGTCGGCCGACTACAATGTCGAACGCGCCCAGCGCGGCATCGTCTACATCGACGAGATCGACAAGATCTCGCGCAAGTCCGATAACCCCTCCATCACCCGCGACGTGTCGGGCGAGGGCGTGCAGCAGGCGCTGTTGAAGATCATGGAAGGCACTGTCGCCTCGGTACCGCCACAGGGCGGCAGGAAACATCCGCAGCAGGAGTTCCTGCAGGTCGACACCGCCAACATCCTGTTTATCTGCGGCGGCGCCTTCGCCGGGCTGGATAAGATCATATCGGATCGTGGCCGCAAGACCTCGATCGGCTTCGGCGCCACCGTGGCATCGCCCGAGGATCGCCGCACCGGCGATGTCTTCCGCCTTGTGGAGCCAGAGGATCTCTTGAAGTTCGGCCTCATTCCCGAGTTTGTCGGCCGTCTGCCGGTCCTGGCGACGCTGGAAGACCTCGACGAGCCGGCGCTGATCCAGATCCTGACCGAACCGAAGAACGCACTGGTCAAGCAATACCAGCGGCTGTTCGAGATGGAGAATGTCGACCTGACCTTCCACGAGAACGCATTGTCTGCGATCGCCAAGCGCGCCATCGAGCGCAAGACCGGCGCGCGTGGCCTGCGCTCCATCATGGAAGCGATCCTGCTCGACACCATGTTCGAACTGCCGGCGCTCGAAGGCGTGCGCGAAGTGGTGATTTCGGAAGAAGTGGTGACCGGCAGCGCCCGGCCGCTCTACATCTATTCCGAACAGAAGGAAAAGAAGGGCAATGTCAGCGCCTGACATGCCACTTGAGCCCATATTTTTGTGGAACGGCGCCCTCGGGGCGCCGTTTTGCCATGAGGGGCGTGCGACCTTCGTGATGGAATGGAAAGCCGGCGATGTTAACTCTTGATCTTTGGCCCTCCTGCATCCACCTAACATGGGAAGGCCGAGGTGCCCGATTTCTGTGCTGTAAAACTCCCGTCACAACGGTGGTAGGCGGAACGATCCCCGGTCGTTAATATAAGATTCGCGGTTGGCCGATTGGCGGCCGCGACATGAAAGGTTGGACAATGGCCAAAATAACCAAGGCTCCCAGCGACGGCGTCTTCGCAGTCCTCCCACTGCGCGACATCGTGGTGTTCCCGCACATGATCGTTCCGCTCTTTGTCGGGCGTGAAAAGTCGATCAAGGCGCTGGAAGAGGTGATGGGTCAGGAAAAGCAGATCCTGCTCGCCACCCAGATGAATGCCGCCGATGACGATCCGGAGCCCGATGCCATCTTTGATATCGGCACGCTCGCCAACGTGCTGCAATTGCTGAAGCTGCCCGACGGCACCGTCAAGGTACTGGTCGAAGGCGCCTCGCGCGCGAAAATCACCGCGTTCACCGACCGTCCCGACTTCCATGAGGCCCGCGCCACCGCGCTGGTCGAGCCGGAAGAGGAAGAGGTTGAGGTCGAGGCGCTGGCTCGTTCGGTCGTCACCGACTTCGAGAACTACGTCAAGCTCAACAAGAAGATCTCGCCCGAGGTGGTTGGTGCCGCCAGCCAGATCGACGACTATTCCAAGCTCGCCGACACGGTCGCTTCGCACCTCGCCATCAAGATCCCCGAGAAGCAGGAGATGCTGGCCACGCTCTCGGTCAAGGAGCGGCTGGAAAAGGCGATGGGCTTCATGGAAGCCGAGATATCCGTCCTGCAGGTGGAGAAGCGCATCCGCTCGCGCGTCAAGCGCCAGATGGAGAAGACGCAGCGCGAATACTACCTCAACGAGCAGATGAAGGCGATCCAGAAGGAGCTCGGCGAAGGCGAGGACGGCCGCGACGAGGCCGCCGAGATCGAGGCCCGCATCAAGAAGACCAAGCTCTCCAAGGAGGCCCGCGAAAAGGCGGAAGCCGAATTGAAGAAGCTGAGGACGATGTCGCCTATGTCGGCGGAATCCACCGTGGTGCGTAATTATCTCGACTGGATCCTGTCGATTCCGTGGGGCAAGAACTCCAAGGTCAAGCAGGACCTGGCGTTCGCGCAGAACGTGCTCGACACCGACCATTTCGGTCTCGACAAGGTCAAGGACCGTATCGTCGAGTATCTCGCCGTGCAAAGCCGCCAGAAGAAGCTCAAGGGGCCCATCCTGTGCCTCGTCGGCCCTCCCGGCGTCGGCAAGACCTCGCTCGGCAAGTCGATCGCCAAGGCGACCGGCCGCGAGTTCATCCGCATGGCGCTGGGCGGCGTGCGTGACGAGGCCGAGATCCGCGGCCACCGGCGCACCTATATCGGCTCGATGCCCGGCAAGGTCATCCAGTCGATGAAGAAGGCGAAGAAATCCAATCCGCTCTTCCTGCTCGACGAGATCGACAAGATGGGCCAGGATTTCCGCGGCGATCCGTCGTCGGCTTTGCTGGAGGTGCTCGACCCCGAGCAGAACTCGACGTTCATGGACCACTATCTGGAGGTCGAGTACGACCTGTCGAGTGTGATGTTCGTGACGACGGCGAACACGCTGAACATCCCTGCGCCCTTGATGGACCGCATGGAAATCATCCGTATCGCCGGCTACACCGAGGACGAGAAGATCGAGATCGCCAAGCGGCATTTGCTGCCGAAGGTGGTGCGCGATCACGCGCTGCAGCCGAAGGAGTTCTCCGTCAGTGAGGACGCGATCCGCGCCATCATCCAGACCTACACCCGTGAAGCGGGCGTCAGGAGCCTGGAGCGCGAGCTGATGAAGCTCGGGCGCAAGGCGGTGACCGAGATCCTGAAGACGAAGAAGAAGACTGTGAACATCACGGCGGACAATCTCGCCGATTATCTCGGTGTTCCGCGCTTCCGCTTCGGTCAGGTCGAGGCAGACGACCAGGTCGGCGTCATCACCGGACTTGCCTGGACGGAAGTCGGCGGCGAGCTGCTGACGGTTGAAGGCGTCATGATGCCCGGCAAGGGCCGCATGACGGTGACCGGCAATCTGCGCGACGTGATGAAGGAATCGATTTCGGCGGCGGCCTCCTATGTCCGCTCGCGCGCTCTCGATTTCGGCATCGAGCCGCCGCTGTTCGACAAGCGCGACATCCACGTCCACGTGCCGGAGGGTGCCACGCCCAAGGATGGGCCGTCGGCCGGTGTGGCGATGGCGACCGCGATCGTCTCCGTGCTGACCGGCATTCCGGTCAGGGCCGATGTCGCCATGACCGGCGAGATCACGCTGCGCGGCAGGGTGCTGCCGATCGGCGGTCTGAAGGAGAAGTTGCTTGCCGCACTGCGCGGCGGCATCAAGAAAGTGCTGATCCCGGAAGACAACGCCAAGGATCTGGCGGATATTCCTGACAACGTGAAGAACGGTATGGAAATCATCCCGGTCTCGCGGGTCGGCGAGGCGTTGCGCCACGCGTTGGTGCGTATGCCGGAGCCAATCGAATGGGTCGAACCGGTCAATCCTCCTGCCGCGACGGACACTGCGGATGACGCCGGAAAGTCGCTTGCGCATTAGTTCTTGCTAAAGTTGCAGCGCACAAACAGAAAGCCGGGCCTCGCGCCCGGCTTTTTCATGTGAAAAACCCCGGAATTCCGGGCTTTTTTCCATCCTTTCCCGGCTTTTCGACTTGGTTGCGGGAGCGCTTCTTTCTAAAGTCCGTTTCCTGCCGGATGAGTCGTGAGTTCCGGTGTTCTCATGGAAGGGAATTTTTATGAACAAGAACGAACTGGTGTCCGCTGTTGCCGACGCCGCGAGCATTTCGAAGGGTGACGCGCAGTCGGCTGTCGATGCGGTATTCTCCGTCATCACCGGCGAACTGAAGAAGGGCGGCGATGTCCGGCTTGTCGGCTTTGGCAATTTCACCGTGTCAAAGCGCGCAGCCTCGACCGGCCGCAACCCTCAGACCGGCGCCGAAGTAAAGATCCCGGCGCGCACCGTGCCGAAGTTCTCGGCCGGCAAGGGTCTCAAGGACGCCGTCAATTAAGCGCCTTTTTTAAATTTCAAAATATCAGAAAAGCCGGGCAAGCCCCGGCTTTTCTTTTGCGCTCCTACTGGTCGATAGGTTCGCGATTGCGAGCTACCCGGTCGGCGCGTCCGCCCGCATCAGGCCGTCCTTCTTCAGGTCGGCCCAGAGTGCCGCCGGCAGTCTCGCATCGAGCAGTGACCGATTGCTTTCGACCTCGCTTGGCCGCTGGCCACCGGGGATCACCGACACGACGGACGGATGCAGCAACGGGAACTGCAGCGCTGCTTCGATCAAGCGCACGTCATGCCGTCGGCAGACCGCCTCGATGCGCGCCACCCGGTCGAGCACGTCCCGCGGCGCTTCGGTGTAGTTGTAGAAGGCACCCGGCTTCGGCCCCGTGGCCAGGATTCCGGAATTGTAGGGGCCGCCCAAAACGATGCCGATGCCGCGCTTCTGGCAGAGCGGCAGGAAGGATGTCAGCGCCTCCTGCTCGAGCAGCGTATAGCGGCCGGCGAGCAGGAACAGATCGAAATCACCGCGCTCGGCCAATGTCTGGGCAACCTGCCATTCGTTGATGCCGCCACCGAAGGCCTTGATGACGCCCTGGTCGCGCAAGGCAAGCAGCCCGTAATAGCCGGAGCGCATAAACTCCTCTATGCGCTGGTCGGACGCTTCCTTGCTGCCATGGGTGAAGATGTCGACGTCGTGCACGAACAGAATGTCGATGCGGTCGACGCCGAGCCGTTCCAGGGACGCTTCGAATGAGCGCATCACGCCGTCATAGCTGTAGTCGTAGACCTCCTTGCGCGACGGCGTGTCGAAGAACTTGCCGATGCCGGTGCGCTCTTGCGGCGGACAGGCGCGCATGATGCGGCCGACCTTGCTCGACAGCACGTAGTCGTCGCGCTTCTTGCCGCGCAGGAAGGGGTTGAGCCGCGTCTCCGACAAGCCAAGCCCATAGAGCGGCGCGGTGTCGTAATAGCGGCAGCCGGTCGCCCATGCAGCCTCCAGCGTCGCATTGGCGTCCTCGTCGGAGACCGCGCGGTAGAGGTTGCCGAGCGGCGCCGTGCCGAAGCCGAGTTCGGTGAAGCTGATGCCGCCATTGCCGATGCGGTCGAAATGCCGTGTCTTCATATCCTGCCGTTTGCCTCATTGATTTGTCTGACATGACACTATCACGCTCGTGGCACAGCAAAAGCGCGCAGGGGCGTTGGACACGGATTTTGGCGGTGATAGCATGAATAAAAACAAGCTGTTCGGGGAGAGACGTGACCGGGAATTTCCACTCTTCTTCGACCTCGGATCGTTGGACGGCACCGTCGTGAGCGATGGGGGCTCGCAGATGTTCAGGACCGCTCTGGACGAGCTCGGCACTGTGCTGGCGCGCGTCGACGACGGCCGGATCGATGCCGCCTGCGAGATACTTGCAGGAGCACGCCAGATCGTCGTCTATGGCTGCGGCCGCGAGGCCTTGCAGGTCAAGGGCTTCGCCATGCGCCTCCATCATCTGGGCCTCCCGGTGTCGGTGGTCGGCGACATGACCACGCCGCCCGTGGGGCAGGGCGATGTCTTCCTGGTCAGTTCCGGGCCTGGAGAAACCGCGACCGTGCTGACCCTGATGCAGGTGGCGCGCCAGGCCGGCGCGACGGTTCTGCTTCTGACCGCCCAGCCGGGCGGCAGTGCAGCGCGCTTGGCCGACTTCACGCTGCTCGTGCCGGCGCAAACCATGGCTGACGACCAGGGTCCGCAAAAGACATCGGTCCTGCCGATGGGATCGGTGTTCGAAGGCGCGCTGTTCCTGCTGTTCGAGGTCATGGTGATGAAGCTCAGGGGGTTGACCGCGGCCTCGCCGGAAGCGATGCGGGCCCGTCACACCAATATGGAGTAGTGCGATGCGCTATGAGCTGATGCTGCCGCACCAGATCCGCAAGGCGATCGCCCAGAACTGGCCGGTCGCGCTGCCGCTCGGCGTGCTCGAATACCATGGCGAGCACATGGCGGTGGGCATGGACACGCTGGCGGTCGTCAAGACGCTGGAGCTGTTTGAGAAGGAGCGGGAGATCGTCATCCTGCCGCCCTTCTACTACGGCGCAGCGAGCTACGCCGTGGCGCCGCCGGAGGGCACAGGCTCGGTGCAGGTTGGCGGCAATCAACTGGCGCCCTTCGCGGAGGAACTGTTCTACAGCCTGCTGCGCATCGGTTTTCGCAACATCCACGCCATAATCCACCACCAGACCGAGAATTTCGCCGCCGGCATGCCGACCGATCTCGCCTTCAAGGCCGCCGGACGTCAGGCGATCTTCCGCTTCCTTGAGAAGGAACGAGGCGAAGGCTGGTGGGGCTCCGAGGCGATGGCCGCCTACTATGCCGAGCATGCCGAGGGCAGCAATTTTTTCAACTGGGTGCAGGTGCATCCGCTGATGCCGGCCGAGATGAACGGCAAGTACCCGTTCGACCATGCCGGCATCGGCGAGACCTCGCTGATGCTGGCGCTATGCCCTGAGGCTGTCGATGCCGGCCATTTCGCCGACAATACGAGCTGGTATACGGCCAGCGCTCCGGATGCCTCGGCTGCGCTCGGAACAGAGGGCGTTGCCATGATCATGGATCACCTGCGCACGATCCTGAGGGGCTAGCGCGGTTCTTCCTTCTCCCTTGTGGAGAAGGTAAGAACGGCGCCGCCTATTTCACCGCTCCCGCGGTCATGCCCATGATCAGGTAGCGCTCCAGCGCGATGCCGATGACGGCCAAGGGCGCGATTGCCGCCGTGGCAAGCGCTGCCATCGACCACCAGTTGATGCCTTGCGAACCGGTCTGGCTCGCCACCATGACCGGAATTGTCTTGGCGTCGGTCGAGGTCAAAAGGGCGGCGAAGAAATACTCGTTCCAGCACAGCACCATCGCCAGGATGAAAGCCGCGACCATGCCGGGCAGGGCAATCGGCATGACGATGCGAAAGAACGCGCCCCAGATCGACAACCCGTCGACGAGGGCCGCTTCCTCGAGCTCGACCGGGATGGAATTGAACTGGTCGCGCATGATCCAGATGACGATCGGCAGCACCATCAGCGTGTAGAGCAGGATCAGCCCGATGCGCGTGTCGAGCAGTCCGACTTCGCGGTAAAGCACCAGGAACGGCAGTGCGAGCACGACCGGCGGCAGGATGAGCTGCGACAGGAAGAAGAAGGAAATGTCCTCGTTCTTGAACCAGGCGAAGTGATAGCGGTAGCGCGTGAGGCCGTAGGCGGCGAGGCTGCCGATGACGATGGCGAGGCTCGACGCGCCGACCGAAGTGATGACCGAATTCATGAAGCGCTTGAAGAATTCGTCGCGGACGGTCGACGTCTGGAAGATCGAATCCGGCGACAGGCCAAGCGATCGCCAGCCCTTCCAGTCCGGCTGGAAGTCGACGAAGGGGATCAGATGCCCCTGGGTCACGTCTACCGCCGACTTGAACGAGGTCGTGATCGTCCAGTAGATCGGAAAGAGGCAGATGAAGGCCCAGAACACAAGCGCGCCATAGATGAAGACGCGGCTGGTGATGAAGCTCGCCGGCGAGTGGATTTCGGAGACGGTATAGTCGGTGGTCTGAACGCTCATGATCCCTGCCGCACTAGTTCACATTGCGCACGAAGCGGTTGGCGACCTTCAGCAGCCAGGTCACGAACACCACGATGATGACGAGATAGGCCATCGCCAGCATCGTGCCGTAGCCGACATTGGAACGGTCCCGGTACTCGCGATAAATAAAGCTCGACACGGAATCGGTGGCGCCGCCCGGACCACCCGAGGTGACCGTGATGATGATGTCTGCCAGTTTCAGCTTGAAGATGATGCGCAACACGACGGCGGTCACCGACACCGGCAGCATCAGCGGGAAGGTGACCTGCCAGAAGGTTTGCCAGGCCGTGGCGCCGTCGACGCGCGCGGCCTCCAGCACCTCGCGCGACATCGCCTGCAAGCCGGCAAGCAGCATGATCATCATGAAGGGGATGAAGGTCCAGGCGTCGAGCATCATGATCGAGATACGGGCGGTGATCGGGTTGGAGAAGAAGGCGGGGTTGTCCCAGCCGAGGTGGCGGGCCAGTGTCGCCGCCGGCCCGAACCGGTACTCCATCAGCGATTTGCCAATCATCCACGAGACCGCGACCGGCGACAGCATCAGCGGCATCAGGAAGACGACGCGAAAGAATTTGCGCGCCCGGATCTGCGCGTTGAGCAGCAGCGCCAGGCCGAAGGCGATGACATATTCGACCAGCACCGCCAGCACATAGAGCACCATGTTGAACAGCGCGTTGCGATAATAGGGATCGCCGAGCATCTGCCAGAAATTGTCGAGCCCGTTGAACTTGCGGCCCGAGAATGAACTCAGGTTCCAGTCGGTCAGCGCGATGTAGAAGCCGAACAGGGTCGGGAAGATCACCATGGCGATGGTGAACAGCAGCGCCGGCAGCAGGAACAGCGCCCGCTGGCCGTCTTCGCCGCGCGTCAGCACCTGGCCGACGCCGAGCGCCACGCCCCACAGCACATAGGCGTAGACCACGGGCCGCCATGTCTCGAAGCCGATCGTGTCGACCTCGCTCTTGTAGAGGATTTGCACCAGGATCGTTGCCAGAAGGCCGAGCGTCGCGACGGCCATCAGGGCCCAACCAAGCCGTTTGCGGCCGGGCGAGATCAGATCGGTCGGTACGGAATTTGCCGGCCACGCATTCGTGGTCGAAGTCTGGTCAGCCACGCCTCTTGCCTCTTTTGCGCAAATGACCGGCCGAAGCCGGCCGAGATACGGCCCGGCGAACAGGTTCCGCCGGGCCATAACGCCTGCCTACAGACCGAGCGAGGCCTTGTAGAGCTTGATCTGGTTGTCACGGCCGATCTGGTCGGTCAGCTTCTCCCAGGCCGCGGCAATGGCGTCTGCGCCCTCCTGGGCCTTCATCTTGCCGGCGAAGGTGTTAGCCAGAATGTCCTCGGCGGCTGAATAGTATTGGAAGATGCCGGGAATGCGTGGCTCGATCGCCGCGTTCGGGTGGTTGTAGCTGTCCGATTCCGACTTGAGATAGGAGGTGATGAAGGCTTCGTCATAGCCCGCCGCCACCCACTCCGGAATGTCGAAATGTGAGTTGCGGTAGGGCTGGAAGCCAGACGGGTACATCGCCGTCCAGATCGACAGGTCCTTGCCGCCGAGATGGGCGGCGGCGGACCATGCCGCCTTCTTCTTCTTCTCGTCGCTATCGACGCGGGCCATGACGTATACGCCCCAGCCGAGATAGGCGCAGTTCGGCGCATAGTTCGGTCCGCTGGCGAGTTTGTCCCACTGCCCGGTCTTGGAGTTGTAGACATCGTCGGAGCCGGGCAGGATCGAGAAGCCGGTGACGTCGCCCACGACGGAGGAGTCGTTGGTCTTGACGTTCGAGCCGACATCGCCCCACCAGGTGACCATCGAGCCGGTGCCGGCCAGGAACTGCTGGAAGGCGGTGGTGTTTGGATCGGCGTTGATTTGGTCGGCAGGCTCCGAAGGCAGCGCGTCGATCACGTCCTGTATGGCGCGCACCCAGGCCGGATTGTTGATGCGCGGCTTCATCGTGTCGGCGTCGAACAGCCAGGCCTTGTCGTCGGGGTGCTTGGCGTAGGCGGTGGCGCGGCTGCCGAGGAAATAGAAGCCGAATCCGCCCCAGGGTTTCGGCGCGTCGAGATAGCCGTAGACGTCCTGACCCTTGACCTGCTTGCCCTTGAGGAACTTGGTGACCGCCTGGACCTGCTGCCAGGTCTTCGGCACGCCCCATTCACCGCCGCCGCCGCCGTCCTTCCAGGCCTTGGCGAGGTCGGCATCAGAAAACACATCGGTGCGGTAATTGAAATTATGAGCGTCGCCGTCGACGGTCACGCGGTACTGCTTGCCGTTCCAGGTGCCGACAGGCGGCTTCAGATAGTTGACGAGGTCGTCGAAATCGATCTGGGTCTTGACCCAGTCGGGCATCTCGGACGTGAGGCCCTTGCCGCAGACGTCGCCCTCGAACGGCGCGCCCATCTCGATGATGTCGAAGTCGACCGTGCCGGTGGCGATCGACTGCTGCAGACGGGCATTGTAGTCGGCCTGCGCCAGATCGATCCAGTTGATCTTGGCGCCGGTATAGGTTTCCCAAGGCTTCAGGAAGCCGCGGAACAGCACATTGTGCAGGTTCTGGTTGTTGAGACCCATGAAGGTAAGCTCGACGCCGGCGAATTCGCCTTCCTTGACATTGGCCTTGGTCGCCTCGAGGCAGAGCTCGCCGACCTTCTGGAAGTCGGCGTCGGTCGGCTGACCCTTGCCCACGCCGGGGATCTGCAGGATTTTCGAGCGCAGCTCACTGGCGGCGGAGGCCGGGCGCGTGAGGGCGCCGAGCCCGGCGCCGGATGCGGCAGCGATCGCGGCCATCGAGGCCGCGCCCTTCAATATGTCGCGTCGGGTTGCCCCCGCGCGGACCAGCGTTTCGTAGAGACCTGTTTTCATCGATGTTCCTCCCAGAATATCTGTTGTGAATGCGGCCAAATTTCTCAGGCGCTGGAGCGCCAAACGATTCTCCCGGTTCGGAAACGAACGATGCAGGACCCCACCTGCTCGATTGAGGTTCCGTTTTTTTGGTTCGGGCAACCGGTATTCGGACCAGCGCCCGTCACTATTCTCGCAACCAAACGCCGTGTCAACGAGACCGGGTTTTGTCGGGAAGAGACCGGCTTGCCCTGGCAGGTCGCGTTGGTTAGCTTCTGCGCATACGGCAATGGAGCCGATGGGGGAGATATGGCTCAAGTCGCGATCAGCAAAGTGGCCAAGGCGTTTGGAACCGTCAAGGTTCTGCACGAAGTCAGCGTCGATATATCTGACGGCCAATTCGTGGTGCTGGTCGGTCCTTCGGGTTGCGGCAAGTCCACGCTGCTGAGAATGGTGGCGGGGCTGGAGACCGTCTCCGGCGGCACGATCGCCATCGGCGACCGTGTGGTCAACCACTTGCCGCCGGCCAAGCGCGACATCGCCATGGTGTTCCAGAACTATGCGCTCTATCCGCACAAGACAGTCGAGCAGAACATGGCCTTTGCGCTCAAGCTGCGCAAAACCGATCCGGCCGTGGTTGCCGAGCGGGTCAAGCGCGCCGCCGACATCCTCGACCTCAACCCTTATCTGAAACGCTATCCCCGGCAGCTTTCCGGCGGCCAGCGCCAGCGCGTCGCCATGGGCCGCGCCATCGTGCGCAACCCGCAGGTGTTCCTGTTTGACGAGCCGCTCTCAAATCTCGACGCCAAGCTGCGCGTGCAGATGCGCACCGAGATCAAGGAACTGCACCAGCGGCTGAAGACCACCACCATCTATGTCACGCATGACCAGATCGAAGCCATGACCATGGCCGACAAGATCGTGGTGATGCGCGACGGCCGCATTGAACAGGTCGGCGCACCGCTGGAACTGTTCGACCGGCCTGCCAACTTGTTTGTCGCCGGCTTCATTGGCTCTCCGTCGATGAACCTGCTCAAGGGCGTCGCGCGCAAGGGCGGTGTCGACATCGCCGGCGCTCTGTTCCCGGTCGCGCCCGGCAGCGCTGCGGAGGAAGGGCGCGCCGTCGTCTATGGCGTGCGGCCGGAGCATCTCGAGATTCATGCCGATGGCGTGCCTGCCAAGATTTCGGTGGTCGAGCCGACTGGCTCGGAAACCCTGGTCTTCCTGCGTTTCGGGGACGGCGAGATGGTGGCGCTGTTCCGCGAACGCCACGACTTCAAGCCCGGCGATACGCTCAAGCTCAGGCCGCGGCTCGACCACATCCATCTGTTCGATGCCGAGACCGGCAAGCGTCTCTGATCTCAAACTCATTTCACGAGGAATATCATGCTCAAAGGGATCAATCCGCTCCTCAATGCCGACGTGCTCCAGGCATTGCGGGCGATGGGACACGGCGACGACCTGATTGTCGCCGACACCAACTTCCCCTCCGATTCGGTGGCGCGCCAGACGGCGCTCGGGCGGCTGCTGCGCATCGACGCGCCGGCGGCGCAAGTCGTGAAGGCGGTGCTGTCGCTCTACCCGCTGGATACGTTCGTCGACGATTCGGCCGCGCGCATGGAGATCGTCGGCAAGCCGGACGAGATCCCGCCCGTCCAGCAGGAAGTGCAAAAGGAGATCGACGCCGCCGAGGGCAAGCCATGGCCGATGCTGCCGGTCGAGCGCTACGCTTTCTACGAGCGCGCCAAGCAGGCTTACTGCGTCATCCAGACCGGCGAGCGCCGTTTCTACGGCTGTTTTGCCTTCCGCAAGGGCGTGGTCCCGCCGGATGCGGAGTAGCGGCATGCTGGCCGGCAAGCCGATCGTCATCCTCGGAGTCTTTGTCGCCGACACGGCCTATCGCGCCGCGCGGCAGCCGCGCATGGGCGAGACGATCCTCGGAACGTCCTTCACCCTCGGTCCCGGCGGCAAGGGTTCGAACCAGGCGGTTGCGGCCGGTAAGCTCGGCGCCGATGCAACCTTCCTCACGCGCCTCGGCGTCGATGCCTTCGCCGACATGGCCAAGCGCACCTGGAAGGACGCCGGCGTGAAGAATGCCGTGATCGACACGCCCGACAGCTATACGGGCGCTGCCTATATTTTCGTCGAGGAGGGCACCGGCAACAACGCCATCATCGTCAGCCCCGGCGCGGCGATGCTGATCTCGCCCGACGACATCGAGGCCAATGCCGCCCTGATTCGTGGTGCCGGCGTCTTCGTGACGCAACTCGAACAGCCCATCGAGGCGGCGCTGCGGGCGTTGGAGATCGCGCGCGGGGCAGGGGTGACGACCATCCTCAACCCGGCTCCGGCGGCCAGGCTCCCCGACCGCATCTATTCGCTCTGCGACTACCTCACGCCCAACGAGACCGAGACGGAGGAGTTGACCGGCATGAAGGTCGCCTCGGTCGATGACGCCCGCGCAGCCGCCGGCAAGCTGCTCGAAAAGGGCGCCGGCGCCGTCATCGTCACGTTGGGAGAGAAAGGCGCATTGCTGCACACGAGGGATCGGTCCGAACATGTCGCCGCCGTCAGCGCCGGCCCGGTGGTCGAGACCACGGGAGCCGGCGATGCCTTCAATGGCGGCCTGGCCGCCGCGCTGTCGCGTGGGATGGAGCCCCTGCAAGCCGTGCGCTTTGCTTGCGCCGTTGCGGGCATTTCGGTGACGAGGCCAGGCACCGCGCCGTCCATGCCGGACTTGCACGAGGTCGAGGCGCTGCTGGCGAGGGGCTGAGGCGTTTGAATGAAAGGCGCCTGAATGGTGGGCGATGACGGGCTCGAACCGCCGACATCTTCGGTGTAAACGAAGCGCTCTACCAACTGAGCTAATCGCCCGCTCCGGGCCGGACCTTTAAGCGGTCGGGGCCAGCTTCGCAAGGCCAAATGAGCGTGGGACGCCGTCGTTGCGGGCCGTATTTGCGAACAACACGCCGGCTGTCAAAAAACCTTCTCCAGTTTGATGTTATGATGGTTTCGTGCGCTTGACACCCGGTGGCGAACCCCTTATCCAGCGCCCAACGACGAACACGGCTGACACGTGCTCGTCAATGCGCGGGTGTAGCTCAGTTGGTTAGAGTGCCGGCCTGTCACGCCGGAGGTCGCGGGTTCGAGCCCCGTCACTCGCGCCATTAGTTTCAAGGGGTTAGCTACCGCCCCTTGAAAAAGTTTCAACTCTCATTTTCCGGAGAGTTTCAACTTTTCGTATTCATTCCGTTCCTGGCCGAGCAGTTTCCTGCCCCTACGTCGGGCTGCGCAGACGGCTACCAGATTGACCGGCATGTACGTCTTCTGGAGCGCCTTGTTCTGGTCGATTGAATTGGCCATCTTGGCCGAGATCGCCTCGATCGAAGCGCCGCTGGCGCGGCGTTGGCCTCGACCGCACCGGAACGCCCAACGTCCATGAACCGGGCGGGCCGAGGGGGGACGCATCGCGATATTCAAGCGGTTCAACCGCTACGGCACCGGTATAGTCTCGGTTTGTGTGAAGACTGCATGTCCGGCCGTGAACACTACGGTATTGGCTAGCAGCGGAGAAATGCCCCCATCGTGCGGATAGACAAAGAATTTTTGCGGGCGCACGCGGATGCTTTCACAGGATCCTGTTAGGCAGGGCAACAAACTCAGACCATCGTGAGGTCGGTTAGGCTGGTGCCCGATCGCGTCCATTATTGTGGGATAGACGTCGATCAACTGCGATTCTCCGTCAGATACCGCAAAATCAGAGTCCGATTGAGAGGGCTTAATCATGAGGGTTGCCATCGACCTGCTTTCAAATGCTGCGGTGGTGCCTCCAAATGCGGTGATGCCGGAGTGATACGGCGGACTCATCTCTGAGCCACCGAGTCCATTCAAAAAGCCTGCCCACCCGGACCCGTGGTCAGATTGTATGACGATAATGGCGTCGTCATAGCGGTCCAGTCGCTTGAGCTCTTGCAAGAACTCCACAACAAGCTTCATGGCGCAACTGGCCTGAGACCTATAGGCAGCCTGGACCCCGACCGCCGCACGTTCGGGATCGACCATGCAATTTGCATCGAGCACGTAGGGGCCATGAGGAAGGATCGCTTGGAACAATGTGTATCTACCGCGTGCGGCAAACCGCTGTTCATTCGCGATCAGATATTTCATCCCCACAACAGCCTGAAATGGATGGACGCCTTGTTCTACGGTCTTCGGGATGTAGCTTTCCGCTTTGCGCTCAAATACTGCGCTAATCCGCTCGCCGGCCGAGTGTCCCCACCCCAAGGCCTCATTTGTCAAGAAATTTGGAAACAATTTTGCAAACAATAATCCAGAAAATTCGACAATTTGCGGGTGTTTGAGCGAGTATTGGTACTTGGTGATCTGCTCTGGCGTGAAAAATACATCTGCAACATTTGTCTGCAATATCTCCGGAAGCCCCACAACATCAACTGCGTAACCATCCGTCCGAAGATCTTTCAGCAATCCTTGATCGAAGGCCGCCCTCCAGGCGGGAAAGCTTCCATTCCGAAATATGGTGCCGGTCAGATAGCTCGCAACCGACGACAACGTATAAGGATAATTTGAAATATTCCGGCGCATAAACGTAAACCCGCGAAAAATGCTCCGGTCATTCATCTCTTCGATCGCGGCAAGTGCAAAATCTGACTGCATCTCATCGAGATGAAAGTGATATATATTTGGAAGGTCCGAGCGGCCATTTATAGACAAGCCGGATTTAGGAGAGTTTTCGGTTTCAGCCGGTGGCACCGGCAGGCCCGCAGCGACAGTGGCCAATCCGGCAATTAACGCGATCGACAGGATGGCAAAAACCCGAACCAGCGTGCCTAGAGTCGTAACTGCACCCACCGCCAACAGCGCGACCAAGATAGCAACTTCTACCGCAGTGATGGAGATGGGCTCCGGGCTTGTGAATGCTGCGCCATCTAAGCGACTCAGCTGAACGGGGGCAAAAACGTCGGCGAGTAATACGAAGGCCCCTAGAAGCAAATACGCCTTTTTTATGAAATCCCGAATTCCGAACAAGGTTAGAGCGCATACAAATATCAAGATAAATGCGCCGCCATAAAAGAAAATAGTGGGGAGCCAAATATCATACCCCAATTCCTTGGCGTTTTTCGCATAAAGCTCCAACGGAAAAAAAACGAAAAGGACTAATATTGGAAACAGTAAGGCAAGAAATGCCGTCGAAATTCTAACAATGCGATTGGCGTTAATACTCATTCGAAAATACCCGATAAAGTACCATCTCTTTTTATTTCATCGCCTATCGAATTGATAAAGTGTACGGCCGGTGGCCGACACTGTTTGTTTCTTCGCAATGCGGGAAACGGACGTAAGTGCGCATTCGAACGAAGAAGGGCTATAATCGGGGAAGATATCCTCTCGAAGAGCAAGCATCTGTCGAATTGTTGGATCATCCTTGGGGACGAACTCGATTATGCCGGTGGGAGCAACGTCAACAATCCATTTGACGGCCTGGTGCAAAGGCACGTTTCTGCCAATGGCAAGATGGTGCTCAAAAGCGAGAGCAAGAACCGCATCAGCTCTGAATCTCGACGAGAAACCCTTTCGTTCCTTCTGAGCCCATCCTTGATCAGGGCTGGGGTTCGCAGCATCCAGCCACAACGGAAGAAAGTTCATTTTAGCTGACGCGGCCCGCAAAAATCCGATGTCGACTGCGGTCTGATCGAAATCGAAGCCAACTACCGCTTTCGCGCCACCCTCCAAAGCGGCGACCGAAAAGTCGCCAGTATTGCAGCCCAGATCGATTGCGGTGGCGACTTGGCCGGATGCCGCGAAATCGTGGATCATTTGCCGCTTTGTCGAGGCCTCTTGACTGGAGTAGGTGTTCATACTCGCGTATGCGCCCCACACAGTCTTGCCGGTGTCGGCCGGCTCTAGACGTGCGATCCACCGGCGCAATTGGGATAAAATGCCGTGATACCCCGCCCGCGGTAGCTTTCTGCTTCGGCTAACCCTTTTGACAGCGTTGCTGGGATCATTCACGGAGCTCTGTTCAAGGCGACTTTGCAGCGTGACGTGGGTCAACATGTTCCACGAAAATCGCTCAGAAAATGTCAGCAAGCGAGCAAAATCGCGGGTGGAAATGCCCTCCAGCGCACCCCTGAACCATGAATTGTGGGCGATTCCCTTCACAGCTCGGAGAAGCAGCGGATTAAGAAACTGCTCGCAGAATTGTCTGTGACCCGTCCAATACTCCCCGTCCCGATATGGCCTAACAGAGAGGATATCGATGAAGATGGGCTTGGAGCCAACGAACTGCACATTGTAGGCGCTTGCGTCAGAAAGGACAAAATTCTCGGTCAATAGTTGTATTTGCAGGTCAAGATGATGCAGGGCTGCTGCCTTCAACGCACCGAAAGACCATTCGTAGGGATAGCTCACGAATGGTATCGCTCCGTGTTCCAACACGTAAGCTGGTTTTCCTACGACCTCGGGCCAATCTGCGGGGGCGACCTCACTGGTCCGGACTATTTTATCCAGCTCGGCGTAACGTAGCAGGATGCCCGCATCCCGGGCGGCCTCATAGCTCGCTTTGCCCTGGTCGGTCACTGTGCGGAAAACCCGGCCATCGGAAACAAAGACCGACCCGGAAGGATCTCGGAACGATCCATCCTCAAAAACTAGTCCTGAACCTTTCATTTCCGGTCTGTACGATTCTTACCGAAAATGCGCGCCAACAGCAGTTTGAGGCGATTGTAATAGATGGTTAACACGGTGGTGCCCGCCGCGACACCTGCAATCAAGCCCTGCAGCAGCATGCTCCCGGTGCCCGGGTCGAGATATGCGTGAGCCGACACCGTCAGACTCAATAAATATAGCATCCCAAGTGAAGCTGTCAGTCTCATCTTGTACAAAGGCCCATACTCCCCATCGGCTCTGCGCGCGGTTGCTGTTTAATGCGCCTTTAATGCGATCCAACGCGTTTGACCAGACATTTGTCACAAATCTTTCACACTTCGAGAAACTTGTGGTGACGGAAATGGCCGCGACAGCGTGTCGCTAGTGAGCCACTCTGTCGCTGTGCGGCGCCAAACATTTCGGATTTTTGCGATCGAACATGTCTCCGCCAAAATGGTCAACGAACGCCTTCGTCGCGGCGGGTCGGCGAAGTGAAGGCGATAGTCCTCATATTTGCCGCTCTACCATATCGCCGGCACGTGCCCGTTCGATGAGTGATGGCGCCGGGGGTTAACACGATTACGTTTGGCATCAGTGGGAGGTCGGCTTCTCGGTTGCTGCCGCTTGGGCGTCGATTGCGTCGCTCCTTGACCTGCAACATCATGGCGTGGGGCTGCTTGAATAACGATGTACTTGGCGCCGTGCCGAGCGGAGGTGGCCGGCGCCCTTTTTTGGGGGCGGGTGGGGTAAACCCGACTTGCAGGACGCCGGCCAGGCGGGTTGGGGTCCGCCAGGAAGTATGATGCCAGAAAACCTTATGGTTCGATATTCCGCGATAGCGGAACATCTGCGCCACATGAGCGAGTTCCAGCCGATCTCAAGGGCCTATGATCCGGCTGCTCATCCACCGGCGTAGGTAGCGCATATCGGCTTTCTGGCCGCAGATCTTGCAGGTGTAGACGTTGTGCCTTTTTGCGCGCCGAGCGCCATCATGCGGACGGCCGGGAGGGGCGGGGAGCCCGTCGACCGTAGGCATAGCGGCTCTCGGGAAGACGCCTTTTATGGCAG
Source organism: Mesorhizobium sp. BR1-1-15 (assembly GCF_020165475.1). Taxonomy (NCBI): domain Bacteria; kingdom Pseudomonadati; phylum Pseudomonadota; class Alphaproteobacteria; order Hyphomicrobiales; family Phyllobacteriaceae; genus Mesorhizobium; species Mesorhizobium sp. BR1-1-15. The sequence continues at coordinate 157,692 of NZ_JAIUIF010000011.1, forward strand.
CTCTGCTATCTACCAGCCCTGCCGACTATACCAGTCGTCGACGTCTCGGCGTACGCGATCCTTCTCGATGCCGTAGCGTTCCTGGATAATGCCCTCAAGCTGATCGCGTTTGCCGGCGATGCGGTCGAGATCATCATCAGTGAGCTTCCCCCACTGCTCCTTGACTTTACCCTTGACCTGCTTCCAGTTTCCTTCGACGCGGTTCCAATCCATTGTGGCTATCTCCTGAATCACACATGGAAGAACGGGTGTATCGCCATGAGGTTCCGGTGGGCCAAATCCCCGCCGATCACCGCCAGCGGGAACGCTGCGGCTGCGCTTGGCATCAGTGACGATGTGCGCCGGCTTCTTGTTTCCCCTCACGCGTTGTTCACGGCGGCGCCAGCCTGAAGTCGCTCCCCTCTGGCAGCAATTGCCCGCCATCGACGATAATCGTGGTGCCGGTGATGTAGCTGGCATCGTCGGAGGCCAGGAACAGGAAGGCATTGGCGACGTCGCGCGGGCTGCCCAGCCGGCCGAGCGGAATGGCGTCTTCCATGTTCTTGATGAAGGCAGCACCCCGGTGAAGCTCTATTCCCTCGGTGAGAATGTTGCCGGGTTCGACGCCGTTGACGGTTATGCCGTAGCCGGCGAATTCGAGCGCCGCCGAACGGATCAGCCCGTTTATGCCTGCCTTGGTCGCAGAATAGTGGCCGTGGCCGGGACTGGTGACGTGCGGGCCGGTGATCGAGGAGGTGAACAGCATGCGCCCGCGGCGCTGCGCCTTCATCGGCACCAGTGCGGCGCGGGCGGCATTGAAACTGCCGCGCAGATTGACCGCCATGACGCGATCCCAGTCGTCCGGGCTGGTGTTCTCCAGCAATTGCCAGGGATAAATGCCGGCATTCTGGACGATGATGTCGAGGCGGCCATGGTGCGCGAGCGCCAGCGCGACGGCGGCCTCGACATCGGCCAAAAGCGAGATGTCCGTGCCGATGAAGGCGGCGTCAAGTTCACTGGCGGTCGCTCGCCCCACCTCGATCTCGGTGTCGGCAAGCACAAGCCTGGCGCCTTCTTCGGCGAAACGTTGGGCGATGCCCTTGCCGATGCCGCGCGCGGCGCCGACGATCAGCGCTACTTTGCCCGACAGTCTTCCGGTCTCTGGCCGTACGGTCATGCGAGCCTCTGGCGAATGGTTTGCTTGAAGGCGTCGAGCAGGACCGCCGCCAGCACCAGCAAGCCGTGAATGACCTGGGTGAAGTTGGCGGGCAGGCCCATCAGATTGATCGCCGTGTTGATGGCCGACAAAAGCAGCACGCCGGCATAGACGCCGGGTAAGGTGCCGACGCCGCCTTTCAGGCTGACGCCGCCGATGACGACGGCGGCGAAGGCGTTGAACAGCAGGCCAACGCCGAGATTGGCGGTGGCGCCCGATGTGCGGATGGCGAGCAGCCAGCCGGCAAGGCCGGCTATGGCGCCGGCAAGCACGAAGGCGATGATCAGGTTGCGGTTGACGCGGATGCCGGCGCGGAAGGTCGCCGTCTCGTTGCCGCCGATCATCACCAGATGCCTGCCGAAAGGCGTCTTGGCCATGATCAGCGAGAAGACGACGAAGCAGGCGATCGCGATCCAGGCGGTGAGCGGCAGGCCGATCAGCCGCTGGATGCCGAACCAGCGGATGGCAGGCGCCAGATCCTGCGCCGAACGGCCGCCGGAAATGACCAGCACCAGGCCGCGCACCCAGATGTAGGAGGCCAGCGTGATGATGAAGGCGCTCATCTTGACCTTGACGACCAGGACACCGTTGAAGGCGCCGATGACGCCGCCGACGGCAAGCGCCAGCAGCAGCGAGACCGGCACCATCAGCCAGTCCGGATGCAACTGTACGCCGAAGCCGATGCCCGAAGAGCAGAACAGGATGCCGACCACCATGGCGCTGAGCGCAGCCACCGATTCGACCGACAGGTCCATGTGCCCGGCGATGATGACCAGCGCCAGGCCGATCGACATCACGCCTAGCACGCTGGAGGCTTCGATGATGTTGGCGAAAATACCGAGCTGGAAATAGTTGGGAATGAAAAGGGAGAACACCACCAGCACGAAGACCAGCATGAACCAGACGAGATTATCGAGGACGAACTCGAGGATTTGACGGGTGCGGGGGCTCATGGGCTGATCCGGTTTGGGTTCGAATGCCGCGGCGGCTCTATGCCGGGCAATTCTGCCGGGCAGGGCGGCTCCGGGCGGGTGGCCCGGAGCCGTTCTGGGGAAGGTTTATTCGACGGACTTCACGGTGTCCTTCGGCGGCTTCTGGTTGCCCCAGAAGGCCGGGTTGTCGACGTTCTCCTTGGTGATCGCGGCACCCGGGATCTTGATGTTCGGGCCCCAGGCCTCCTTGGTCACCACCGATTTCAGGCCAAGCACGTCATAGTCGCCGGGCTTGATCTCCTGCTTGTTGACGACCTTGTCCATGAACATGGCGACCGCCGCGGCCTGCGCGTAGAGCGGCTGTTCGACTTCGACGTTGAGCCAGCCCTTGCGGATCAGGTCGAGGCCGACCGGCGCGCCGTTCGAACTCATCAGCATGACGTCGCCCGGCTTCTTGCCGGCGGCCTCGAGCGAGGCGACGGCGGCGACCGAAAGATGCGCGGCGTGGCTGAAGATCAAGTCGATGTCGGGGTTGGCAAGCATCTGGTCGGCGACGATGGTGCCGGCGTTGCTGGCCTCCCATTGCATGGCCGGCAGCGAGATGATCTTGACGTCCGGGAACGCCTTCATCTTCTCTTCAAAGCCTTTCTGGATGTCCAGCGTGTAGGGATCGCCGGGGTCGCCGAGCACCTGCAGGATCTTGCCCTTCACAGCGCCGTTCTTGGCCTTCAGCAGCGCTTCGGCCTGTTCGGCGGCGACGTGGCCGATCTCGACAGTGCCGGCTACCGAGGTGAAGTCGGACGGAGTGGAGGTGATCTGGCGATCGAATTCCACGACAGGTATGCCGGCCGCGCGCGCGGCCTCGATCGACGGCTTCAGCGCGTTGAGGTCGACGGCGGCCAGGATGATCGCCTTCGGTTTCAGCGCGATGACGTCGTTCATCTGCGATTGCTGGGCGTCGGTCTTGTTGTCGGCGTTCAGCGTCTTCATCTCGTAGCCGACCTGTTTCAGGAACAGTTCCAGCGCGCTCACCGAGCCGGTCTGGAACTCATCGAGCAAGGTCGGCACCATGTAGTAGACGGTACCCTTGGACTGGGCGAATGCCGGCGTGAGCGTGGCAACTGCCAGTGCCAGGATACCGAGGACAGAAAGAAGTATTCGTTTCATGTCGTTGGCTCCTCTAGTGCCGGACCCCTCTTTTGTCCCTCAGCCCGCCGGTCCGGCACCGGCAAGCGTCTCCCCGGTGATCATGTTGATCACCGCATCGGGACTTGTTTTGTTGCGTGCGACATCGCCGGCCACGACGCCTTGCCGGATCACTACGATCCGGTCTGCGACCTGGAAGGCCTGCTGCATGATGTGGGTGATGATGACGACGCCGATGCCCTGGTTCGCCACCTGGCGGATCATGTCGAGGCCGCGCCGCGTCTGTTCGACGCCAAGCGCTGCAAACGGCTCGTCGAGCAGCACCAGCTTGCCGCCCCAGTGCACGAAGCGGTTGAGCTCGATGGCTTGCCGCTGGCCGCCCGAAAGATGCTCGACATTGGTGCGCAAAGACGGAATGCGGGTGCCGGCGCTGGCAAGCGCCTTGCCGACCACGGCCTCCATCGCCCGCTCGTCGAGCACTGGAATGCCGAGCACCTTGCGCGTGATCTCACGGCCCATGAAGAAATTGGCCACCACGTCGACATTCGTGCACAGCGACAGGTCCTGATAGACGGTCTCGATTCCCGCCGCCTTGGCCTCGGCAGGGGATTTGGCAAGGAACTCCTTGCCTTCGAACAGCATGCGGCCGGAGGTGGGCTCCAGGCCGCCGGCGATGATCTTGACCAGCGTCGACTTCCCGGCGCCGTTATCGCCCAGCAACGCGACCACCTCGCCCTTGCCGATCGAGAAGCTGATGCCCTTCAGCGCCTGGATCGCGCCATAGTTCTTGGTGACGTTGTCGAGCACCAGCAGGGGTTCGCTCATCAGGCAACCTCCCTGGCTGTCAGAATATCGCGGCCGCGTTCGCGCTCGGCGGTGAACATCTGGCCGAAGCGTGGCGACAACACGCCAGAGACGGCCAATGCGGCCGCGCCGCGCAGCACGGCTTGCTGGCCGCCGCCGGCGACGACGATGCGTGGCGTCTTGCGGTCCTTGCGGGCCGAAACCGAATTGTGCAGAGGCGCAGCCGACCTCGCCAGGCGTTCGAGCAGGTCCGGCGCCGCCAGCCCGCCGAGCACGACCGTCTCGGGGTCGAAAAGGTTCTCGATGATGGCAATGGCGTTGCGGAAGATCGGGCCGACCTCGGCGACCCAATCGGCATCGCTGCCCTTCCAGCGCCCTCGCGCTTCGAGCGAGACATAACGTTCGAGGCAACCGCGATTGCCGCACGGGCAAAGCTCGCCATTGGGAACGACGGGAATATGGCCGATCTCGCCGGCATTGCCCCAGGCGCCGCGCAGCACGCTGCCGTCATGCATCATGGCGCTGCCAAGTCCGACGCCGAAATAGAGATAGTAATATTCGGAATGCTGGGCGCCGATGCCGTAGAGGCGCTCGCCCATGGCGGCCGCAGCCATGTCGCCGTCGAAAAAGGCCGGCAATCCTGTCGCCGCCGTCAGCCGCTCGCGCAGCGCCACGTCCTTCCAGCCGGCCATTGTGGTCGGCCCGATGAAGCTCATCGTGTCCACGCCGAACGGGCCGGGAAGCGCCATGCCGATGCCGATGACGCGGCCCGCGGCGCGCGTTCCGGTCAGGTCGCGGACCATGGCGCCGACCTGGTCGAACGCATGATCGGGCGTCGCGTTGGGGGCCTCGCGGTGCAAGCTGTCGATCACGTCACCGCTGAGATTGATCAGCGCCGCGTCGATCCCCAGCGGCGTCAGGTGGATGCCGACGGCATAGCCGCCCTCGGGATTGATGCGCAGCGTCGCCGGTGGCAGGCCACGGCCCTTCGGCTCCTCGCGTACGGACAGGACGTAACCCTGCTCCTCCAGTTCGCGAACGATGGTCGATACGGTTTGAACGGTGAGGCCGACATGCCTGGCGATATCGCCCCTGGCGATGGGGCCGTACCGGCGGATCGATTCGAGCACGATGCGTCGGTTGTACGGCCGCCCGAACTCCTGATTGGTCCCTCGCAATGCCATGCCTTGCGTCCCCGGTTGAGGCAAGGTTGGCACCAAATATTTATTCAGTCAAATGGAATTCAAAAATGCACCGCATTTGAGGGACGCGCCCGCTACGGCGGAAAAGCCGGCCGGTGTCCGGCTGATCACCGCGCCCTAGATAGCGGGACATGGATAAGATTTATGTCTTGCTGATCTTTGCCGCGGCCATTGCCATCATCTGCCTGGGCGGCAGATGGAACACATCTGATACCGACCACTATATGGGCTTCGACAATTTGCGGTCGCCCCGAAAGGGAAAAGCCCTGAACGGCGACAAGGATGCGAAAAAGCGATGAGGACGGCGCGGGATGGCGGCGGCCTGGGCCCGTTCGTTAGAGATACTGCGCGACCTTCTTGCCGACCGTGAGGAAACGCAAAGGATCGATCGCTTCGCCATTGTGGCGGACTTCGTAATGCAGATGCGGGCCGGTCGAGCGACCGCTGCTGCCGGTCTTGCCGATGACAGCGCCGGCATCCACTTTTTCGCCCACGGTCACGTCGATTTCGCTGAGATGTCCATAGCGCGTGGCAAACCCATTGCCGTGATCGACTTCGACCATGCGGCCATAGCCGCCATTCCAGCCGGCCTTGGTGACCACGCCTGGCGCGGTGACCTTGGCCGCCATGCCGATCGGCGCCCTGAAGTCCATTCCTGAATGCAGGGCGGCCGTGCCGAGGATCGGGTCGGTGCGCACCCCGAACGGGCTGGTGACGGAATGACCGGGTGCGGGATTCGCGAGCGGCAGTCGGCGTGCTTCCTTCTTGAGTTGGTCGAGCGTGTCCAGCGCCTCGTCCAGTTCCTTGACCTTGCTGTCGAAAAACATCGAGCTGTCGAGCGGGATCAGCGGTCCGCCGACATCGCTTTCGTTCTTGCCGAAGTCGCTGTCGACCGGCAGCCCGGCCGCCTCGAGCGCCTGGGTTATGGCGTCGGCATTCTTGTAGGCGTTGTCAGCAAGTATGCTGATGCGCGTGAGCTGTTCGTTCTCGATGGATTTCAACGACTTGTTGATCGAAATGAACAGCTTGTCGGCACGATCGGCTGCTGAATCGTTCGGCAGCGGATCGGAGCGGGTCGCCCACAGGGAGAACGGCCTGGTGTCGGCGGCGCCCGGGGCGGCGCCGAGGCTGGCCAGCGCGTAGCTTTGAGCAGGCTGGGCGATGCTGCCGGTCACTTCGGCGTGTTTGTCAGGCTTTGCCGGCACCGCCGGATCTTCGGCCGTCGCTGCGCCGACTTCATTTTCGGCGCGATCGAGCAGCGGGCCGAGGCGGCCGTGGCGCTGGCTGAGCTGCGTCTGGCGCTCCAAAAGCTCGCTCACCTTGGTTTCCATCAATTGCTGGTCAAGCAACTGCCGGCTGGTGATGCGGTCGACCTGGGCGCGAAGCGCCGAGATGCGGTCTTCGTAAGCCTGCTGCATGCGCGCCTGGCGCGCGGTCGTGGCGCCGATCAGGTCGTCGCGCAGCACGAGATAGGAGGTGGCCAGCAGGTAACCGATGGCGATCGCCGCCAGCGCCGAACCGAGAAATACAACCAGCCAGGGCCGGATCGTGAAGTGCCTGATCTCGCTGCCGCGGGCGATGATGACTGTATGCGGTTCCTTGCGCCTGCCAAAGATCGCGGACTGACCGGTTGCGTTCACGGGACCAAGCTTTCGTTTACGACACCACGACAGCCCGACTACACATTATTAAGGTTAACAAAGCTTTGCCGAAGCAAGACGCCGGCAAGAATTGCCCGCAAAGCGAGCATGGGGTTGCTTCGCGTCGCTTTCTGAAAACAAGGGCGCGGAGGCGCCCCTCAAATCGCCCGCACAGCTTCCAGCACCTCCTCGGCATGGCCCTTGACGCGCACCTTGCGCCAGATCCTGGCGATGCGCCCGTCGCGGCCGATCAGGAACGTCGCGCGCTCGACACCCATGTATTTGCGGCCATACATCGATTTTTCGACCCAAAGGTGGTAGGCCTCGATCACCTTGCGCTCCTCGTCGGAGGCAAGGTCGATGGTAAGATCGTATTTCGACTTGAACTTGTCGTGCTTCCTGGCGCTGTCGGGCGACAGGCCGATGACGACGGCGCCGGCCTTCTCGAACTCCGGCTTCAGCTGCGAAAAGCTGATCGCTTCGGCGGTGCAGCCGGTGGTGTCGTCCTGTGGGTAGAAGTAGAGGACGACAGGTCTGCCGGCAAAGCCGGCCAGGCTGAGCGAACCACCGCCGTCCCGCGGCAACTCGAATTGCGGCGCGGGATCGCCCACATTGAGGTCAGCCATATCCATGCCCTTGTTTGAGGTTACGCGCGAAGCCACACCGATATAGTGTCGAGCGGGGATTCGTCCACGAGCGAGTTCGTAGAACGGAAAATTGCGTGGATCAGGAGCAACCGCAGCACGAGAAGATCAGGTTCAGGCGGGATGAAATCACCGACCTGGGCGCCTTGCCATCGGCTTGCCGCGTTCCGCCGCTCGGCCAGGCGGCGATCGGCCGCGGCTTTCGTATCCTATCGCGGCTGTTTGCCGGCGCCGTTGCGCTGGTGCTGCTGGCGGGGGTGGCTGTCTATCTCATCGGTGTCTCCGGAATAGGGGCCGACCGGCTGCGCGTCGAGGCGGAGGCCGCCATCGAGAAGCTAGCGGGTGTCGATGTCGATGTTGCGGTCGGGCCGGCCCGCATCACCCTCGACAGTTCGAGCTTCGTCGCGCTCCAGGTGAGCGACGTCAGCCTGAAGGCCAGCGACGGTAAACCCATGGCCGATGCGGGCAGGGTGCGTTTCGGCATCCGCCTGCTGCCGCTGCTTCGAGGCGAGGTGCGGCTGACCAGCGCCAGGATTTCCGATGCGCGCATCGTTACCGCGGCGATGCCGTCGGGCGGCGACTGGACGGCCGAGCTGCGCAATCGGGACGGGCTGATCGATCCCGAAAAATTGTCCGATGCGCTCTTTGCCAATATCAATCACGCTCTCGATGCGGTGCGCGAGGAATCGCTGCACCGTATCGATCTTCACAATGTGGCATTCGTCTTGCCCGACACCGAGGCGGTCAGGTTGATCACCGTCGCCGACGCGGTCGTCCTGCAGTCGGGGACAGGCGGCATGGAGTTCTCCTCGCAGGCAAATGTCGACGGCAAGGCGGTGACCGTCGCCGCATCCGCCAGCCGCGATGCCGAGACCCGGCGCGTGATGTCGCTGGATGCCACCGTCGGCATCGCCGAAGACGGCGGCGAAAGCGGCGCAATGGCGTCCGGCGGCAAGTTGGGGGCGCTCAGCATGACGCTCAAAGGGTCGCAGGGGGCCGACGACACCGCGTCGCGGCTGACGGCTGCCCTGTCGTCCAGGGGATCGGTGCTTGATCTCGGCACGCGTGGCCTGCTGTCGGCCGATGTCGATCTCGGCGCCACGCTCGTCCGCGGCAGCAACAAGATCCAGGTGGACAGGCTGTTGCTGAAGACCGGCCGCTCGACCTTCGATTTCGCCGGCTCGATCGGGCCCAGGCCCGCGACCGGCGCCGCCGGAGAGGAGCCGGCCTACCGATACGATCTGACCAGTGACGGCTCGACGCTGGCGCCTTCGGAATCGCCGGAGCCAGCGCTCACCTTCCTTGCCCGCATCGCCGGCGTCTACCAGACAAAAAGCCATAAATTGGTAGCCGATCAGATCGCAGTCCGGTCGGCCGCTTCCAGCGAGGTCCTTGGAACCGCGGCCGTGGAGTTCGTTGACGGCAAGGCTCCCGGCATCAATCTGGCGCTCAACGTGCACGACATGCCGGTCTCGCACGTCAAGCAGCTTTGGCCATGGTTTTCGGCGCGCAACGCGCGGCTCTGGGTATTGGACAATCTGTTCGGCGGCCGCGTCGTCGATGCCAATCTTCAATTCCAGGTGGTGCCTGATCGCCTCGGCAATGGCGTGCCGCTTTCCGCCGACGAGGTGTTCGGCCGCTTCCAGATCGAAGGATCGCGTTTCGACACGGCTGGCCGCATCCCGCCGATACGCGATGCCGTCGGCGTCGTCGCCTTCCACGGCAATGACGTCGATATCTCCCTGTCTTCCGGTACTGTCTTCATGCCCAGCGGCCGCACGGTGGCGGCCAGCAACGGCACGCTGACGGTCAAGGCGGCCAACCGCCCGCCGGTCGTCGGCGCGCTCGACATCGACGTTGCCGGCGAAGCGTCCGCGGTCGCTGAACTTGCCTCCTACGAGCCGATCAATGCCATGCGCCATGTCGGCTTCCTGCCCGAAGACCTGTCCGGCAGCGTCACCGGCCATGTCAGGGCCGATATTCCGCTGCAATCCGGCGTCGACAGCTCGAAGCTCGATTGGCTGGTATCGCTCGACTACAGCGGGCTTTCACTGGCCAAGCCGTTCGAAGGCCAGAGCGTCACGGATGCCGACGGTTCCGTCACGGTCGACCCTGAAAAGGCTGTGATTTCCGCCAAGGCATCCCTGAACGGCATTCCGGCCGAACTCGACCTGATCGAGCCGCTGGAGAATGGCGGACCGGCACGCAGCCGCAAGGTGGCCCTGGTGCTCGACGACAAGATCCGCGCCGCCGCCATGCCGGGGCTGGCCCCGTTGCTGGGCGGAACCGTGAAAGTCGCGATCGACAAAAGCGGCGACGGCAACCAGAACGTCTCGGCCGACCTGACCAATGCCAGGCTCGACATCCCCTGGGCCGGATGGAGCAAGGGGGCAGGGATTCCCGCAAGTGCTACATTCGTCATGACCACGTCCGGCGATACCACGACGCTGTCCGACTTCGACCTCGGCGGCAAGACATTTTCCGTCGACGGCAACATCGTGCTGGTCAACGGGGCCCTGTCGTCGGCAAAGTTCAGCAAAGTCGCGCTGAACCGGGGCGACGACGTGGCGGTATCCGTCAAGCGATCGGGCAGGGGCTATGCAGTCAACATCAGCGGCAACGCCCTGGATGCCCGCTCGCTGATCAAGCAGTTCACCTCCGACGTCGACACCGCGACCAAGACGACGGGCGCCGACGCGATTTCCGTCAGCGCCGACGTCGATCGGCTGACCGGTTTCCACGACGAGCAACTGTCCAACCTCAAGCTCGACTACAGCGCGGCCGGTTCGAAGGTGAACGGGCTGAAGGTCAGCGCCACTGCAAGTTCGGGAGCCGCCATAGCCATCAGCAACACGAGCAGCGCCGGCCGACGCTCGCTCAACGTACAGTCGGCGGACGCCGGTGCGATACTGAGATTCCTCAACATCTACGAGCACATGGAAGGTGGGGCGATTGCCCTGGCCTTGTCGGGAGCGGGCGACGGGCCGATGAAGGGCAAGGTGGACACGACGAACTTCTTCGTCGTCAACGAACCGAAGCTCGCGTCCATCGTCTCGACCACCCCGGCAGGCGATAGCCGCAGCCTCAATCAGGCGGTCAAGGGCAAGCTCGATACCTCGCGGGTACAGTTCGAACGCGGCTACGCCGAGATAGAGAAGGGCAGCGGCTATCTCAGGCTGGCCAATGGCGTGCTGCGCGGTCCCCGCATCGGCACGACGTTCCAGGGCACGCTCTATGACCAGAACAACAACATGGACATGACCGGCACCTTCATGCCGGTCTACGGCCTCAACCGCATCTTCGGCGAACTGCCCATCGTCGGCGCGCTTTTGGGCAATGGCCGCGACCGCGGCCTGATCGGCGTGACCTACCGGCTCAAGGGCAACGCCAACAAGCCGCTGCTCGACATCAACCCGCTCTCGGTGATCGCGCCGGGGATATTCAGGTCGATCTTCGAGTACCGGTGAAGGGGCCTCAAACCGGCCGCACCAGAATGTGTTTTTTCCTGCCGAGTGAAAGCTTTACGACGTTTTCCGGACTCAAATCCTGAAGCGTCACCGTGCGGCGGTCATCGCTGACCGGCTGGTCGTTGAGCCGCACCGCACCGCCTTGCACATGCCGCCGCGCTTCGCCGTTGGACGCCGCCAGCCCGGCGGTCACCAGCAGCGCCAGGATGCCGACGCCGGCTTCGAGCTTGGCGTTTTCAACCTCGACGCTCGGCAGCGTCTCGGCGAGGGCACCTTCCTCGAAGGTCTTGCGTGCGGTTTCGCTGGCCTGTTCGGCGGCGCCGCGACCATGGAGCAACGCGGTGATCTCCGTGGCGAGGATCTTTTTCGCCTCGTTGATCTCGGACCCACCGAGCTTCTCCAGGCGCGCCACCTCGTCCAACGGCAGCGTCGTGTAGAGCTTCAGGAAACGGCCGACATCGGCGTCCTCGGTGTTGCGCCAATACTGCCAGAATTCGTAAGGCGAGAGCATCTCGGCATCGAGCCAGACCGCGCCCGTGGCGGACTTGCCCATCTTGGCGCCCGACGAGGTGGTGAGCAGCGGCGTCGTCAGCGCATAAAGCTGCGCGTCCTCCATGCGGCGACCGAGATCGATGCCGTTGATGATGTTGCCCCACTGGTCGGAGCCGCCCATCTGCAGACGGCAGCCGAGGCGCTTGTAGAGCTCGACGAAGTCGTAGGCCTGCAGGAGCATGTAGTTGAATTCGAGGAAGGACAACGACTGCTCGCGGTCGAGCCGCAGCTTGACGGAATCGAACGCCAGCATGCGGTTGACCGAAAAGTGACGGCCGACGTCGCGCAGGAAATTGACGTAGTTGATCTCCATCAGCCAGTCGGCGTTGTTGACCATGATCGCGTCATTCGGGCCGCTGCCGAATTTGAGATACGGCATGAAATTGCGGCGGATGCCGGCGAGATTGTCATCGATGTCGCGCGGTGTCAGAAGCTTGCGCGCCTCGTCCTTGAAGGAAGGGTCGCCGATCATCGAGGTGCCGCCGCCCATCAGGGCGATCGGCCGATGGCCGGTCTGCTGCAGCCAGTGCAACATCATGATCTGGATCAGCGAGCCGGCGTGCAGGCTCTTGGCGGTCGCGTCGAAGCCGATATAGGCCGTCACCGTCTCCTTGGCGAAGAGATCGTCCAGCCCGGCATCATCCGAGGTCTGGTGGATGAAGCCGCGCTCGCTCATCGTGCGCAGGAAATCGGATTTGAAGGCAGGCATCTTTTCTTTCCCGAAAGCGTCCGCCCGTCCGGCGCGGGCGTATGTGAAAGCGCGCGTTTAGCACCCAAGCGCGATCAGCAAAAGTGGATTCCGGTTTTGCGCCCGATCGCGCTTCGACCAGGGGCTTGGCAATCACTTGTTGTTGAAACGCCGCAAGCCGCCTCTCGGCGCGGATGCTTGCTTCATTGTTTGTGCTGGCGTAATGAGGCGCGCGCCAAAAGGTCCTTGCAGCCCACGACCTCAAGCGGCACCGCACGGCATCCACCCAATGCCATATCCGACGACAGAGCCCCACGCGACATGCCGGACGCATTGATATCCATTGTCATTCCTTGCAGGAACGAGGCGGCAAACCTGCCGCTGCTGATCGATGAGATCGAGGCGGCGATGACCGGGCGCGACTTCGAACTGATCATCGTCAACGACGGCTCGACCGACGAAACCACAGCCGTTCTCGCCAGGCAGGCAGCACTTCGCCCGTTTCCAGTCAGGGAATTGCGGCACGAGAAATCCGCCGGCCAGAGCCTCTCGGTACGCTCCGGCGCCTGGGCGGCGCGCGGAAGCATCGTCGCCACGATCGACGGCGATGGCCAGAACGATCCTCAGTACATTCCCATGCTGGTCGACGCCTTGCGGCGGGCCGGGCCCGACTACGGCGCCGCGCAAGGGCAACGCCTGAAGCGCCGCGACAGCAAGGTCAAGCAACTGGCATCGCGGTTCGCCAACTGGCTGAGAAACGCCATCCTGCATGACGAGACGCGCGACACAGGCTGCGGCCTGAAGGCGGTCCACACCGAGATCCTGCGCAAGCTGCCGTTCTTCGACGGCACCCATCGTTTCGTTCCGGCGCTGGTCATCCAGGAAGGATACCATGTCGTGCATTGCGACGTCGTCGACCGCTCCCGCCGCCACGGCAAGTCGAACTACGGAATTTTCGACCGTGGCCTGCAGGGCGTGCTCGATCTCTGCGGCGTCTGGTGGCTGCGCCGCAGGCGTCGCCGGATGCCAAAAGTAGAGGAAATCACGCATGGTTAACGTGCTTCAGGAACTGGTGACCTGGATCCACCGGGTCTTCATCGAACAGTTCAACGCGTGGATCCTGCTCGGCTTCGTCGCCCAGTTCTTTTTCACTATGCGCTTCGTCGTGCAGTGGCTCGCATCGGAAAAGGCCAAGCGAAGCGTCGTGCCGATCGCCTTCTGGTTCTTCTCGCTGTTCGGCGGAGGTCTGTTGCTGATTTATGCGATCAAGCGGCAGGACCCGGTGTTCATCGCCGGCCAGGGCATGGGCTTGTTCATCTACATCAGAAATCTCTGGCTGATCGCCAATGAACGCAAGGCGGCGATGACGAAGGTCGATTGAGCGGCTTTGCGCATCAGGGAAGAATGGTCGGAGAGGCTGGAATATGGCGCTGAACAGGAACTACATCCTTCTTTTCCTGTTCAGCCTGGTGATGACGGTGTCGGGACTTGCGTCCATGCCGCCGCTGGACCGTGACGAGCCGCGCTTCGTCCAGGCCACCAAGCAGATGGTCGAGAGCGGCGATTATGTCGACATCCGCTTTCAGGACGCTTCGCGCTACCAGAAGCCGATCGGCATCTATTGGCTGCAATCCGCGGCCGTGGCTCTGAGCGGCAAGGGCGCCGCCGCACCAATATGGGTCTACCGCCTGGTGTCGATGCTGGGCATCGCCCTGGCCGTTCTCGGCATCGCCTGGACTGGCACCCGGCTTTTCGGAGCGAGCGCCGGCATCGCCGCCGGCCTGGTGATGGCGGCGATCTTCGCCACCGCCTTCGAGGGCCGCGACGCCAAGACCGATGCGATGCTGCTGGCCTGCTGCGTGGCGGCGCAGGGCGCACTGGCGCAGATTTACCTGGCATCGCGCCGTAACGAGCCCGTCGCCGGCCATCTGTGGTGGATATTCTGGCTGGCGCAAGGGGCAGCCATCCTCATCAAGGGGCCGATCGCCCCACTGCTGTCGGCGCTCACCATCGCTGTCTTGTTTGCATTCGAACGCGACGGGCGCTGGCTGTCGAAGCTCAAGGCGGGACGCGGCTTGCTGCTCGTCGTGCTGATCGTGTTGCCCTGGCTCGCCCTGATCACCTGGAAAAGCCACGGCGCCTTCCTCCAGCAAGCCGTCGGCAAGGACATGCTCGGCAAGGTCGCCCAGGGCGAGGAATCGCACGGCCTGCCGCCCGGCTTCTACATGTTGACCTATTCGCTGTTCATGTGGCCGTTCGGCCTGATCGCCGTCGGCGCCGGCCTGCAAGCCCTCAACCGGCTGCGCGACGATGTCAGGCTGCGCTTCTGCCTCGCCTGGTACATCCCCTTCTGGCTGGTATTCGAACTGATTCCGACCAAGCTGCCGCACTACGTGCTGCCGGCCTATCCCGGCATGGCGCTGCTGATCGGGTGGCTTTTGACATTGCAGCCGCAGGAAGCCAATGCGCCGCTCCGGCGTTGGCAGCAATGGTTGTGGTGGTCGACGGCCTTCGGCCTGGTCGTGGTCAGCTTTGGCCTGGCCGCGGTCTGCGTGGGCGCCCCGATCTATCTCACCCATACTTTCTCCTGGTGGAGCATTCCGGCGGCCGCATCAGCGCTCGGCGCCGGCTACCTGGCCTTCTCGCGACAGCTGCAAGTGCCGCTTGCCCGTATCGGCGCCGTCGCGGCCTGCGCGGGCATCGCCTATGGGTTGCTGTTTGGTGTCATCGCCCCGTCCTTGAAGCCGATATGGCTGAGCCCGGCGATCAACGAGGCTGTGCGCGCCAACAAGCCTTGCGACACCTCGGTGCTGGCATCGGCGCGGTATCACGAGCCGAGCCTTGTGTTCCTGGTGGGTACGAAAACGGTGCTGACCGACATCGATGGCGTGGCAAAGCATCTGCTTGCCGACCCCGCCTGCGCGCTGGGACTGGCGCCGGTCCAGGATGAGCAGAAACTCAATGGATTGCTGGCCGGGCAAGGCATGGTGGCGAGCCGTCTTACGACGATCGACGGGCTCAACTTTTCATCGGGAGACAAAATGTCGCTCGGCCTCTACCGTATCGCCCAATGAGTTCGACAACGGGGTCGAGTTTTCAATGCTGGTGAAACCGCGCCCTTCCGTTTCCATTGCGCCCGCTGCGGTGGTGCGTCGGTCCGTTGGAAATTTCCGCGACACGCTGCGGATCGTCAGAGGGCGCTTCGCCGCTCGTTCCGCTTCGTATCCCAGAATCCTATGGCCGCTCTGGATCTCAACCTGGATTTTGCTGACGGCAGCGGCATTCGTCGGCCTCGACACCCCGGCGGGACTGCTGCACGGCCGGTGGTCGGCGGGCTTCGGCCGGCTTGCCGAGTTCCTGACGCAGTTCGGCCTGGGCGGCTGGTATCTCATCCCTCCGGCACTCTTGCTCATAGGGGCCAATCTGACGGACTGGCGAAGCCTGTCGCGGCGGTCATTGATGCTCGTCTACAACTGGACCTGCCTGGCGTTCCTTACGCTGAGCGCCGTCGGTCTGTCCGGCCTGCTGGTCAATGTCCTGAAATATGCGGTCGGCCGGGCGCGTCCGCTCTATTTTCAGGATCTCGGCGTGCTCTCGCTGCGTCCCTTCGCCTTCGATGCGCGCTTTGCCGGTTTCCCGTCCGGTCACGCCACGACCATGGGGGCCGTGTTCGGCATCCTGCTGCTTTTGTTCCCGCGGCGCTGGTACATCGCCTTGCCGATCACGGCCTGCATCGCCTCGACGCGGGTCTTCGTCGGCGCGCATTATCCGAGTGATACCGTCGCCGGCTTTGGTCTTGGCTTTGCCTTCGCGCTGGTTTGCGGACTGGCCTTTGCCCGGCTCGGCTTCATCTTCAGCCCGACACGATCGGGATTGCCGGTGCGCAAGCAGACGTTTCGGCTGATCGGTCGAACAAGCCGAACGGCCGTCTGATCCATCGAGCCTGGGATTTAGTCGCCGTTCAGTCCGCCATAGGACCTTACCAGGTTCACCATGTCGGACGAATTGGCCGTCTCGCTTTCAAGCCCGTGCGCAACGCCTGCGCGGTCCGCGACGGGACGGTTCTGGCTGACCTTCCATTTGCCATGGATTTCGCCGATCTCGATCTCCAGCCCGATGATGCCCTTGATCTGCGACTGGATGAACGGGGCAGGTGCATCCGTTACCGCCCATGGCGCCTCACGCGTGCCTTCCTGCGAAGCCGTCAGGTCGGCGATCTGCCGCGCCAGCCAGTCCTGATCGTCGATCACCTTCGCGATGCCGCGCACCTGCACGATGGCATAGTTCCAGGTCGGCACCACCTTGCCGGTCTCGCGCTTGGTCTCGTACCAGGACGGCGTCACATAGGCGTCGGTGCCCTGGAAGACGATCAGCACCGTCGAGGCCGGATTGTCGGCGATAAGCCGCCATTGCGGATTGGCTTTGGCCAGATGTGCGCGCAGCCTGCCGTTTGGCCCGACATCGGCGTCGATCAGGAACGGAATGGCGTCGGCGATCGGCCCTTCGGGTCCGCTGGAAACCAAGAGGCCGAGCGGATGTGCCCGGATCAGCCCGTGCAGCACCTCCGGCCGTGTTTCCTGGAAATGAGGAGGCTGGTACATCGCGATCATCCGTCCTTTAGCGCAGCCGCTTCGGGCGCGGATCCGACAATTCGCCGGCCAGCCGGCGATCGAGATAATCCGCGCATTCCTCGATCAGCAGTTCGGCATCGTTGGCGAAGAAATGATTGGCGCCGGGCAATGTCTTCTGCGTGATGGTGATGCCCTTTTGCGTGTGCAGTTTGTCGACCAGGCCTTGCACGTCCTTCGGCGGCGCCACCTTGTCGGCGTCGCCATGGATGATCAGGCCCGAGGAGGGGCAGGGAGCCAGGAAGGAAAAGTCGTAGGTGTTGGGTTGCGGCGCGACCGAGATGAAGCCTTCGATCTCGGGCCGGCGCATCAAAAGCTGCATGCCGATCCACGAGCCGAACGAATAGCCGGCAACCCAGCAACTCTTGGAATCCGGATGCAGCGACTGCACCCAGTCGAGTGCGGCGGCCGCATCCGACAATTCGCCGGTACCGTGATCGAATTCGCCCTGGCTGCGCCCGATGCCGCGGAAATTGAAGCGCAGCGTGGTGAAGTCGCGCTTCTGGAACATGTAGAAGAGGTCGTAGACGATTTTGTTGTTCATCGTCCCGCCGAATTGCGGGTGCGGATGCAAGACAATGGCAATCGGCGCGCTCTTTTCCTTCGAGGGCTGGTATCGACCCTCCAGACGGCCGGCCGGACCGGTGAAAATGACCTCAGGCATGAAATACTCCAACTTGGGTAATAAGAATGCGCGGCGCCCGGAGAACCTTCCTCTGGCCTTGACGCAGGGCGAGCGTCTTCATAGAAGCTAGTTTAGAATTGTTCAAAACTGGGTGGCCGGAACGCAATCGTCCGGCTGCCCGCGCCGCAAGCCGCGTAAATAGGACGGCTTGCCTTGGAATTTCAAGGAAATAACGCGATATCTCGGTGGAATGGCTTCTGACGGGACCAACTGGAAGAAAATGGCCGGAATGCGCGCCTATCTCGACTACAATGCCAGTGCGCCCCTGCTTGCAGCGGCACGCGAGGCTATGGTCGCGGCGCTCGATGTGGCCGCCAACCCATCATCGGTCCATGCCGAAGGGCGTGCGGCGCGTCGCCTGATCGAAACTGCAAGGCGTGATGTGGCGGAATTGGTGAAGGCCAAGGCTGGGCATGTCGTGTTCACGTCAGGCGCCACGGAAGCCGCCTCGACGCTGCTGACGCCCGATTGGCGGATGGGGCGCGGGACCATCCGCATGAGCCATCTCTATGTCTGCGAAGCCGACCACCCCTGCCTGTTGAACGGCGGGTCCTTCCCGGCCTCGCAGGTGACGCGGATCGGCGTCGACGCCAATGGAATTGTCGACCTCGAAGCAATGGCAAACGCGCTTGCCGCGCACGATAAGGCCGCCGGCCTGCCGCTGGTGGCAATCCACGCCGCCAATAATGAGACTGGCGTCATCCAGCCGGTCGATCGTATCGCCGAAATCGTAAAGTCGGTCGGCGGTGTCCTCGTCGTAGACGCGGTTCAGGCGGCAGGGCGCATTTCGATCGACATTTCGGCGGGTTACGCCGACTATCTGATACTGTCGTCGCACAAGATCGGCGGCCCCAAGGGCGTCGGCGCCATCGTCGCCGCTGCCGATCTGATGATGCCGAAGCCGCTCATCAACGGCGGTGGCCAGGAAAAGGGCCATCGCGGCGGTACCGAGAACCTGCCCGGCATTGCGGGATTTGGCGCGGCGGCGCGGGAGGCTCTCATCGGATTGGAGGCCATCGACGCCCTGCGTCGGCGCCGCGACGAGATCGAGGCCATCGTTAAAATGTTGATACCGGACGTGGAAATCTTCGGAACCGGCGCACCGAGGCTTGCCAACACGACATTCTTCGCTATTCCCGGCGCCAAGGCCGAAACGGTACAGATCGCCTTCGACCTGGCCGGTGTGGCGCTGTCGGCGGGTTCCGCCTGCTCGTCGGGTAAAGTCGGTCCGAGCCATGTGCTGAAGGCCATGGGTCAAGGTGACAGTCCGGGTGCGTTGCGCTTGTCGATCGGCGCGGCGACCGGCGCGCAGGACATCGAGGCGTTCCGCCTGGCGTTGGCAGAAATCGCCGCACGTCGGGTGGGCAAGGAGAAGGCCGCGTAGCGGTTGGACGAATTTGGGCCTTTCGGCCTGGTAGAGCCGTGCGTTTGATGCTGGCCGGGTGAATTTCCGGCCGAGGCGCACTATATGAAACTTACGCCGCCGCGGGTGCTCCTTGGGTGCTCATCCGGCGGTGCCATAGTTTGAAAACTGTCGGGCCTTGACCCCGGCGTGGATGGAGAACGCATATGCCTGCTGTGCAGGACACGATCGATCGGGTCCGAAAGATCGACGTCGACCAATACAAATACGGGTTCCAGACCGAAATCGCTGTCGACAAGGCCCCCAAGGGCCTGAGCGAAGACATCATCCGTTTCATTTCGGCGAAGAAGGACGAACCGTCCTGGATGCTGGAATGGCGTCTGGAAGCCTATCGGCGCTGGCTGACGCTGGAAGAGCCGACCTGGGCGCGCGTCAACTATCCCAAGATCGATTTCCAGGACATCTATTACTACGCGGCGCCGAAGAGCACGCCCGGACCGAGCTCGCTCAGCGACGTCGATCCGGAGATCTTGAAGGTCTACGAGAAACTCGGCATTCCGCTGAAGGAGCAGGAGATCCTGGCCGGCGTGCAGAAGACCGATGCGTCCGAGCTCGAGGAAGCCAGCGACAATGTCTACAAGTCCGGCCGCGTCGCCGTCGACGCCGTGTTCGATTCGGTATCCGTCGTCACCACGTTCAAGAAGGAACTGGCGCAGGCGGGCGTCATCTTCTGCTCGATCTCGGAAGCCATCCGCGAGCATCCGGAACTGGTGAAGAAATATCTCGGCTCGGTCGTGCCGACGTCGGATAATTTTTATGCGACGCTGAATTCGGCCGTCTTCACCGACGGCTCGTTTGTCTTCGTGCCCAAGGGCGTTCGCTGCCCGATGGAATTGTCGACCTATTTCCGCATGAACGAGAAGAACACCGGCCAGTTCGAGCGCACGCTGATCATCGCCGAGGAGGGGGCCTACGTCTCCTATCTCGAAGGCTGCACGGCGCCGCAGCGCGACGAGAACCAGCTCCATGCGGCGGTCGTCGAACTGGTGGCGCTAGACGATGCCGAGATCAAATATTCGACGGTGCAGAACTGGTACCCCGGCGACGCCGAGGGCAAGGGCGGCATCTATAACTTCGTTACCAAACGCGGCGATTGCCGTGGCCACCGCTCGAAGATCTCGTGGACGCAGGTCGAGACCGGCTCGGCGATCACGTGGAAATACCCGAGCTGCATCCTGCGCGGCGACGATTCCAGCGGCGAGTTCTATTCGATCGCCGTGTCGAACGGCTACCAACAGGTCGACAGCGGCACCAAGATGATCCATCTCGGCAAGAACACGTCGAGCCGCATCATCTCCAAGGGCATCGCCGCCGGTTTTTCGCAGAACACTTATCGCGGCCAGGTTTCGGCGCATCGCAAGGCGACCAATGCGCGCAACTTCACCAATTGCGACTCGCTGCTGATAGGCGACCAGTGCGGCGCCCACACGGTGCCTTACATGGAAGCCAAGAACGCGACCGCGCAGTTCGAGCACGAAGCGACGACATCGAAGATTTCCGAGGACCAGAAATTCTATGTCATGCAGCGCGGCATTCCGGAGGAGGAAGCGATCGCGCTGATCGTCAACGGCTTTGTCAAGGACGTCATCCAGCAGCTGCCGATGGAATTTGCCGTCGAGGCACAGAAGCTGATCGGGATCTCGCTCGAGGGCTCGGTCGGCTGACCGGACAGATATTCAGGAAACAAAAGAATGCTTGAGATCAAGAACCTGCATGCCCGCATCGTCGATGACGGCACCGAAATCATCCGCGGCCTGAATCTTTCGGTAAAAGCCGGCGAGGTCGCCGCGATCATGGGGCCGAATGGCTCGGGCAAGTCGACGCTGTCCTACATCCTCGCCGGCCGCGAGGATTACGAGGTCACCGAGGGCGATATCCTCTACAACGGCCAATCGATCCTCGAAATGGATCCGGCCGAGCGCGCGACGTCGGGGATTTTCCTGGCCTTCCAGTATCCGATGGAGATACCGGGCGTGGCGACTATGGAGTTCCTGAAGGTTGCCATGAACGAGCAGCGCAAGGCGCGCGGCGAGGAGCCGCTGAAGATCCCCGAATTCCTGAAGCGGGTGAAGGAAGCCGCCGGCTCGCTCAACATGGACATGAACATGCTGAAGCGGCCGCTCAATGTCGGCTTCTCCGGCGGTGAGAAGAAGCGCGCCGAGATCCTGCAGATGAAGCTTTTGGAGCCAAAGCTCTGCGTGCTTGACGAGACCGATTCCGGGCTCGACATCGATGCGCTCAAGATCGTTTCCGATGGCGTCAACGCGTTGCGCTCGCCCGAGCGCGCCATTGTCGTCATCACGCACTATCAGCGGCTGCTCGAACACATCGTGCCCGACACCGTGCACGTGCTCTACAAGGGCCAGGTCATCAAGTCCGGCGACAAGTCGCTGGCGCTCGACCTCGAGGCCAATGGCTATGCCGGCGTGATCGGTGAAGCCGCGTGAGATGCCAGAAGGCAAGGCAAGACTGATGAACATGCACACACAACCCCAGCGGACACCGGCCGAAACAGCGTTGATCGACGCTTTCGGCGAACGGTTGTCGCTGCTGCCAGGCGACGGCGCGGTGATGTTGAAGCGCGACGACGCCATCGAGGCGGTAAAGCACGGACTGCCGACACGGCGCATCGAATCCTGGCACTACACCGACCTGCGGCGGCTGCTGAATGCGGTGCCGGACTTCGACCCGACGGCCGTGGCCAAAGCCATCGCGCCAGTTGTTGAAGGTTCCACCGTGTTGCCGCTTCTCAACGGCGTGTCGAGCGCCAAAACGCCCGCAATCGAAGGCGTCAGCGTCCAGTGCCTGTCGGAGAAACTGACCGACGGCAGCATCGCGCCTGGGCTCGATCCCTACGGCAGCGACGATGCCATCGGGGCGTTGAACACGGCTTTCGTCGCCGACGGTTATTTCGTCGACATCGCCGATGGCACCCAAGTGGAAAAGCCGATCGAATTGCAAAACCTGCAGGCCGGCGGCCAGACGCATGTACGCCTGGCCGTGCGCGCCGGCGCCGACGCCAAGGCTGTGATCGTCGAACGCCAGGCCGGCGAGGGCGCGGCCCTTGTCAGCTCGGTCAGCCAGCTCGTGCTCGGCGAAGGCGCCGAGGTGACGTGGCTGATCATCCAGGAGCAGCCGGACACGGCAACGCATCTGGCGCAGTTCAAGGCTCATATCGGCAAGAATGCGAAGCTGACGCTGTTCGTGATGAACGCCGGCGGCAAGCTCGTGCGCCAGGAGGTCGTGGTGAAGACGACGGGCGAGGGCGCTGACTTCCAATTGCGCGGCATCAACCTGCTGGCCGGCGACGCCCACACGGACACCACCATGGTGCTCGATCATGCGGTGCCGCACACCACGTCGACGGAAGTGATCCGCAATGTCGTGACCGGCA
This sequence comes from Mesorhizobium sp. BR1-1-15, assembly GCF_020165475.1. Classification (NCBI taxonomy): domain Bacteria; kingdom Pseudomonadati; phylum Pseudomonadota; class Alphaproteobacteria; order Hyphomicrobiales; family Phyllobacteriaceae; genus Mesorhizobium; species Mesorhizobium sp. BR1-1-15. Next base: position 180,092 of record NZ_JAIUIF010000011.1, read on the forward strand.
AGGCCCGTGGCGTCTTCCAGGGCCGCATCAACGTCCATCAATACGCGCAGAAGACCAACGCCAAAATGGCTTGCAACACGCTGCTTCTGTCGGACGACGGCGAGTTCTCGACCAAGCCGGAACTCGAAATCTTCGCCGACGACGTGGTCTGCGGTCATGGCGCCACCGTCACCGAGATCGACCACAACCATCTGTTTTACCTGATGGCGCGCGGCATCGACGAGAAGAGCGCCCGTGGTCTGCTGGTGAAGGCCTTCATCGCCGAGGTGATCGAGGAACTGGACGACGAGGTGATCGTCGAGGCCCTGGAGACCAGGCTCGACGGCTGGTTTGCGGCGCATGGATGAGTGGATAGGGCTCGCTCCGGCGAACACCCCTGATCCGGCCGCTTCGCGGCCACCTTCTCCCACAAGGGGAGAAGGAAGAGCGCCTGACCTTCTCCCCTTGTGGGAGAAGGTGGATCGGCGCGAAGCGCCGAGACGGATGAGAGGCGTTGCACGGAATGAGGCGGTGCCTCAAGAGAGCTTATGATGGACCAGAAAGTCGAAACCTACGACGTCGAGGCGATCCGCCGCGATTTCCCGATTCTGTCACGCGAAGTCTACGGCAAACCTCTCGTCTATCTCGACAATGGCGCCTCGGCGCAGAAGCCGCAGGCGGTGCTCGACGCGGTCCAGCACGCCTATGCCCAGGAATACGCCAACGTCCATCGCGGCCTGCACTTCCTGTCCAATGCAGCGACCGACGCCTATGAGAAGGCGCGGGAGACGGTTCGCCGCTTCCTCAATGCGCCGAGCACCGACAATATCGTCTTCACCTCGAACACGACATCGGCGATCAACACGGTCGCCTATGGCTATGGCATGCCCAATATCGGCGAGGGCGACGAGATCGTGCTGTCGATCATGGAGCACCACTCCAACATCGTGCCATGGCATTTCATCCGCGAGCGGCAGGGCGCCAAACTGGTCTGGGTGCCGGTCGACGATCTCGGCGTCTTCCACATCGAGGAATTCGAGAAGCGACTGACCGACCGCACAAAGCTGGTCGCTATCACGCAGATGTCGAACGCGCTGGGCACGGTGACGCCGATCAAGGAGATCGTGCGCATCGCGCATTCGCGCGGCATTCCCGTGCTCGTCGACGGCAGCCAGAGCGCTGTCCATATGCCCATCGACGTGCAGGACCTCGACTGCGATTTCTTCGTCTTCACCGGCCACAAGGTCTACGGTCCCTCCGGCATCGGTGTGCTCTATGGCAAGAAGGACATCTTGCAGCGCATGCGTCCGTTCATGGGCGGCGGCGAGATGATCGAGGAGGTGACCGAAGACATCGTCACCTACAACGACCCGCCGCACCGCTTCGAGGCCGGTACGCCGCCGATCGTCCAGGCGATCGGGCTCGGCGCCGCGCTCGATTACATGGAAAAGATCGGCCGCGAGCGCATCGCCGCGCACGAGGCCGATTTGAAGGACTATGCGCACGAGCGGCTGCGCGCCATCAACTCGCTGCGCATCTTCGGCGACGCGCCCGGCAAGGGCGCCATCATCTCGTTCGAGCTGCAAGGCATTCATGCCCATGACGTGTCGATGGTGATCGACCGGCAAGGCGTGGCTGTGCGCGCGGGCACCCATTGCGCCCAGCCCCTGTTGAAACGCTTCGGCGTAACCTCCACATGCAGGGCGTCGTTCGGCATGTATAATACGCGAGCCGAAGTCGATGCTTTGGCTGATGCGTTGGAAAAAGCGCGCAAGTTTTTCGGGTGACGATAATGGAAGATGCCAGCACAGCCACCGATGCTGTTCCCGACGCGGCCGCCAATGCGGTGGTTTCCGCGTCCGCCATTCCCGCCGACGAACTGGCGCGGCTGACCGACGACATCGTTTCGGCGCTGAAGACGGTCTACGACCCGGAAATCCCGGCCGATATTTACGAGCTTGGCCTCGTCTACAAGATCGACATCGAGGACGACCGCTCAGTCAAGATCGACATGACGCTGACCGCGCCCGGCTGCCCGGTGGCCGGCGAGATGCCGGGCTGGGTTGAGAACGCCGTCGGCGCCGTCGAAGGCGTGTCGGGCGTCGAGGTCAACATGACATTCGACCCGCCCTGGTCGCCCGATCGCATGTCGGAAGAGGCGCAGGTGGCGGTGGGCTGGTACTGACGTCGAGTCCGGCACACTTGCGCCAGTGGTAAAACTTCACCATTTTAGGTGAGGAATCATTCGGCAGGCCTTGAACCTGCATGGAATGGAGAAGGAAAAAGATGGGACGCTTTGCCGTCATCACGATGACCGAAAAGGCCGCCGACCGGGTGCGCGAGATCGTTGCCACGCGTGAGAATGCGCATGGCATTCGCCTCGGCATCAAGAAGGGCGGTTGCGCCGGCATGGAATACACGGTTGACCTGGTGACCGAACCCAATACCAAGGACGACCACATCGAGCGCGACGGCGCCCATGTCTATGTCGCGCCGGAAGCAGCACTTTTCCTGTTCGGCACCGAGATGGATTTCGAGCAGACGACGCTGCGCACCGGCTTCACCTTCCGCAACCCGAACCAGAGCTCGGCCTGCGGCTGCGGCGAATCCGTCGAACTGAAGCCGGCCGACCTCAAGGCGCTGGCAGAAGCACGCGCCTCCGCCTGACCTTCCTTCGTCCCGTTTACGGGGAGAAGGTGTCCCCCAGGGCCGGATGAGGGGCAGCGATAGCCCCGCTGCCGGCGTTCGTCATTCGAAAAGCCGCGCAATTGGCTTCCCGCCTGCTGCGCAGACCACTCCTCACCTCCCTTAGAACGCAGCGAAGACACTCACTCCACCCACGTCCCGGTCCGCTTATGCCAGTCGGCGATCGATTCCTCGGGATAGACGTCGAACACCTTGTCGCTCGGCCCGACATCGGGCTCGACCCAGTTGGCCTTGTATTTCAGCATCAGATGCACCTTGCTCGGCGGTTTCGGCAGGTCGCTGTCGATCGCCGAGGCGAAGGGATGGACGAGTTCCGGCCAGGTCGGGTCGTAGAGCCACAGCGCCGATCCGCATTTGCGGCAGAAATTGCGCTCTCCGGTCGAGATCTCGCAATGCGGATGTTCGTCGTCCTCGATCTCGGCCCGATAGACGCCGAGGCTCCTCTTGCCGCGGATGGTCATCGTCTCGTAGTTGGCGCCGAGATTGATGGCAAAACCGCCGCCGCCCTGCTGCTTGCGGCAGATCGAGCAGTAGCACAGCATGAACGGCACGGGCGTGTGGCTTTCCACCTCGAAACGAACGGCATTGCAGCGGCAGGACCCCTTGAGCAGGACAGGCATGGCGGGAACTCCGATCGATCCCCTTTCAATCTGTCAGCATGGTTTTGGTTGCGCCGATGACAAGGCCGAATCGCGGTGACATGATCCGCGCATGGACAATGAACGCATAGAAGAACTCTTCCAGAGCCTGGGCCCGGTCAGCATCCGGAAACTGTTCGGCGGCAAGGGCATCTATGCCGACGGCGTCATCGTCGCCATCGTGCTGCGCGGCGAATTGATGCTGAAAGCGGACGAGCAAAGCGCGCCCGATTTCGAGGCCGCCGGCTGCACGCAGTGGACCTACACCGGGTCCCGGCACGGCAAGCTGGTGGCGATGCCCTATTGGAGCATTCCCGATAGTGCCTTCGACGACCCCGACGAGATAGCGGTCTGGGCGCGGCGGGCCTATGAGGC